>DASTOJ010000045.1:0-6510 GCA_035762565.1 Candidatus Methylomirabilota bacterium
GGTCTGGTTCGGCTTCGGCGAGCGCACGATCCTGATCGCCGTCAACTACACCGTGCTGTTCCCGGTGATCTTCAACGCGCTGCTCGGCGTCCGCAGCGTGCCCCGGCTCTACGTCGACGCGCTGCGCACCCTCGGCGCGCCCCGCTGGCGGATCGTCACCGGCGTGATGCTGCCGGGCGCGCTGCCCAGCATCGCCACCGGCATGCGCCTGGGGCTGGCCTACGGCTGGCGCGCGCTGATCGCCGCCGAGATGCTGGTCGGCGCCCACGGCCTCGGCTTCATGATCTTCAACGCCCAGAACTTCCACATGACGGCCCGGATCATGCTGGGCATGGGCATCATCGGCGTGCTGTGGCTCGTGCTCGACTACTTCCTGCTCCGCCCGCTGGAGGAGGCCACCATCGCCCGCTGGGGGCTGGTGCAGCGATGACGAGGCCCTTCCGGTGAGTGCGGTCGGCCGGCTGGCGCGCGGGGTGGCGCCGTTCGCGGCGCTCGTCCTGGCGTGGACGCTCGTCACCCGGGCCGGGGTCGTCCCGGCGCTGTTCCTGCCGCCGCCCGGCGACGTGCTGCGCGTGGCCTGGGAGCAGGCGCTCGACGGCTCGCTGTGGATCAACATGGCCGCCAGCCTGGGCCGCGTCCTGCTCGGCGTCGTGTTCAGCGTGCCGCTGGCGGTCGGCCTCGGCGTGGTGGTCGGGCTCAACCGGCGGCTGGCGCCGGTGGTGGAACCGGTCGTCGGTTTCTTCAACGCCCTGTCGGGCATCGCCTGGCTGCCCCTGGCCATCACCTGGTTCGGGCTCGGCTGGGCGAGCGTGACGTTCATCATGTTCAACACGATCTTCTTTCTCGTCTTCTTCAACACCCTGGTCGGCGTCCGGACCGTACCGCGCATCTTCGAGCACGCGGTGCGGACCATGGGCGGCTCGCGCCGGCACGTGATCCTGCACGTCCTGATTCCCGGCGCCCTGCCGAGCATCGTCACCGGCCTGCGCCTGTCGATCGGCTTCGGCTGGCGGGCGCTCATCGCCGCCGAGATGATCGCGACCTCCACGGGCCTCGGCTTCCTCATCTACAACGCCGCCAACTTCCACCAGACCGACACGATCCTGGTCGGCATCATCACGATCGGCCTGCTGTGGCTGGCCACCGACCGCTTCCTGCTGCTGCCGCTCGAGCGCCGCACGATCGAGCGCTGGGGCCTGGTGTCGAGCGCGCCGTGAGATGGCTGCGCCACCGCACGGTCCTGTTCCTGCTCGTGGTGGCCGTGCTGGCGGTCGGGTGGCAGGCCTTCATCGCGCTGACGGTGCCGCGCAGGCTGGCCCCGGAGGTGGCGGCGGCGGTCGCGCGGCAGCCGCGGGTGAACGTGGCCGTGCGCCTGGGCTTCCCGCCCGAGGAGTTCCACGTCCGCCTCTTCCAGGGGCACGGCGTCGTGCGCGGCGTCGAGGGCACCACGGTGCTGCTCGACCGCGTGCCGGCGGCCGACGTCGAGCGCATCGCCCGCTACTACTGGGTGCGCCGCATCGCGCTGCGGCCGTGAGCGCAAGGCGCAGGTTGTCCCGCTCGGGTAGAGTCGGAGCGCGGCCGGCGGCCGTAGGGGGAGGACGACGATGCGCGTGCTGGTGACCGGAGCGGCGAGCGGGATCGGGCGGGCGACGTGTCTGCGGCTGGCTCGCGAGGCCCAGGCGCGCGGGACGAAGGCGAGGGTGGCCGCCGTGGACATCGCCGCCTCGCCCGGACTGGACGGGGTCGTGAAGGAGCTGACCGCGCTGGGCGCGGAGGCGCTGCCGCTGCACGGCGACATGGGCACCGCCGACGCTCCCGGCCGTGTCGTGGGCGCGGCCGTCGAGCGCTTCGGCGGCCTCGACGGGCTGGTCAGCAACGCCGGTGTCAACCGTCCCGGACCACTGGTGGACTACCGCGTCGAGGACTGGGATCACCTCTTCGCCGTGAACACGCGAGCCACCTGGCTCCTGGCCAAGGCCGCGCACCCGGCGCTCAAGGCGGCGAGCGGCGCCATCGTGGCCATCGGCTCGATGTCCGGGAGCAGCGCGCACGCGAACCTCGGCGCCTACGGGCCGAGCAAGGCGGCCGTGATCATGCTGGTCCGGGTGCTGGCTCAGGAGTTCGGCCGCGACGGCATCCGGGTCAACGTGGTCTCGCCCGGCATGGTCCGCACCGGGATGACCGCCGCCGTCTACGCCGACCCCGCGCTGGCCGCCGAGCGGGATGCGCTGGTACCGCTGGGGCGCGTCGCCACCCCCGAGGACATGGCCGACGTCGTCGCGTTCCTGCTGGGCCCCGACGCCCGCTACGTCAACGGCCACGACCTGATCGTGGACGGGGGCGTCAGCGGCAACTTCCTCGGCCGCCTGCCCGGGATCTCGAAGATCTCGCGGGGCTGAGGTCGAGGACCGGTCCGACCGTCGACCGGCCGTCAGAGGCCTGTCAGGAAGACGACCGGCATTGACGGTCGGTCTGCGCGCTTGCCGGCCGCCGCGCGACTTCGGCGAAGGGGACAATTGGTGCGGATGTTGCTGCGAGCGCCGGCATGAGGTTCGCGCGGTCGGGGGCCTCCCTCTCCCTGCAAACTCACCTGCTCTTGCTCGTCGCCGCCACGCTGCCGCTCGGCGCTCTCATCGCCGGTCCTGTGCTCCACGCCCGCTCGCGCGAGCCCGGCTGGCTGATCGTCGTGGCGGCCTTGCTCGTCCTCGCCTTCGGTCTGGCCCTGACGCTCGCGCGTCGCATCGCGAACGTCGCCGCCTCCGTCACCGGGGCGGCCCGGGCCATCGCCCACGGTGACACGCCGGTCCTCGGCACCTTTCCCATCCGCGAGCTCGACGAGCTGGCGCGCGCGGTGGCCGCCGCCGGTAGCGCGCGGCGCGACAGCGAGAGCCGGCTGCTCGCGACCGAGGCGCGGCTCGCCGCCATCCTCGACGCCACGCCGGCGGCGGTCATGTGCATCGACGCCGCGCGCCGCGTCCTGCACTTCAACCGCGCCGCCGAGGCGCTGTTCAGCTGCCCGACCGCCGAGGCGGTCGGCGGCGCCGCCGACCGCTTCTTCGGCCAGCGCTTCCTGCGCCACATCGACGCTCACCTCGAGGGTGCCCGCGGCCGGCTCCGCGCGCTGACCGCCGGCCACGGCGAGAGCCCGGTCGGCTTCCGCCGCGACGGAGCGGAGCTGGCGCTCGACGTCGCTCTGTCGCGCGTGGAGACCGCGGGCGGGCCGGTGTGCGTGCTGGCGCTGCGCGACGTCACCGAGCTCAAGCAGCGCGAGGGCGAGCGGGCCGAGCTGCTGCGGCGCGAGCAGGCGGCGCGCGGCGAGGCCGAGCAGGCCGCCCAGCGTGCGCAGGAGGCGCACGCGCGCCTCGCCGCGCTCGTCGACGGCCTCGACGCCATCGTGTGGGAGGCGGATCCCCTCACGCTCGAGCCCACCTTCGTGAGCCAGCGCGCCGAGAGGCTGCTCGGCTATCCGTTGCGGGAGTGGCTGGACAGCGGATCCTGGACGCGCCTGATCCATCCCGACGACCGCGACGCCGCGCTGGCCACGCTGCGCGAGCATGCGGGCGCCGGGCGGGCGTGCCGCATCGAGTACCGGATGGTCGCCGCCGACGGCCGGTGCGTGTGGGTGAGCAACCTCGTCCAGTCCGTCCGGCGCGACGACGGCGTCGTGGGCCGGCTCCGGGGGCTGGTGATCGACGTGACGGACCGCCAGCACCGCGTCGAGGAGCACGATCGGTTGCTGGCCGCCGAGCAGGCCGCGCGCGCGGACGCCGAGGTTTCCGCACATCGCGCGCGCTTCCTGGCCGAGGCCAGCGAGCTGCTGTCGTCCTCCCTCGACCGTGGCGCCACGCTCGACAGCCTCGCGCGCCTGGCGGTGCCGGCCTTCGCCGACTGGTGCCTCGTGCACCTGGCCGAGCCCGTCGGCGGGCGTCGCCTGCACGCGGCCGCCGCCGATCCGGACGGCGCCCGGCTCGCCGCGGCGCTGGAACGGCTGGCGCCGGCGCTGGAGCTGCCCGCGCTGCTGCCACTGCTCGAGCGCCTGAAGGCGGGCGAGGCGCTGCTGCTGCCGGAGATCGGGCCGGCCTGGCTGGAGAGCCTGCAGCTGCTCCAGCAGCTCGCCCCCCGCTCGGTGATGGTGGTGCCGCTGGTGGCGCGCGGCCGCACGCTCGGCACGCTGACCTTCATCGCGACGAGGTCCGAACGTCGCTACGACCAGGCGGATCTGCTGCTGGCCCGTGACCTGGCCCATCGCGCGGCCATCGCCGTGGACAACGCGCGCCTCTACGCCGAGGCCGAGAGCGCCAACAGAGCCAAGGACCAGTTCCTGGCCACGCTCTCGCACGAGCTGCGGACGCCCTTGACCGCGATGCTCGGCTGGGTGCTGATGCTGCGCTCGGGCCGGCTGACCGGCGACGAGGCCGCCGGCGCCCTGGCCAGCATCGAGCGCAACACCCGCGTGCAGGCCCAGCTGATCAACGACCTGCTCGACGTGTCGCGCATCGTGGCCGGCAAGCTGACGATCGAGCGGCGCCCGGTCGACCTGCGCGTGGTGATCGAGCACGCGCTCGATTCCGTGCGCCGGGAGACGGAGGGCAGGCGGCACGTCGTCACGTGCACGATCGACCCGGACGCCGCCTGGGTACCGGGCGATGCCGTGCGCCTGGAGCAGGTCGTCGTGAACCTGGTCGGCAACGCCGCCAAGTTCACGCCGGAGGGCGGCCACATCGACGTGCGCCTGGACCGCCACGAGGGGCTGGCCCGCGTCCGCGTGAGCGACACCGGCCAGGGCATCGAGCCCGCGATGTTGCCGCACATCTTCGAAAGCTTCCGGCAGGGTGACAGCAGCAGCACGCGGCGGCACGGCGGCCTCGGCCTCGGCCTGGCTATCGTGCGCCGCCTGGTGGCGCTGCACGGCGGCCGCGTGGAGGCGACCAGCGCCGGCCGTGGCCACGGCGCCGCCTTCGCCGTGCACCTGCCCCTGCTCGCCGACGAGGCCCGCCCTGCGCTCGCCCTCGCCCTCCCCGCCGGCGAGGCACCGCGGCCCCGTGAGGACCCCGGCTCCCCGCGGCTGGACGGCGTGCGCGCGCTCGTCGTGGACGACCACGAGGACTCGCGGCGCTTCGTGAAGACCGTGCTGGCCGACAGCGGGGCCGACGTGCAGGAGGCGGACTCGGTCGACGCCGCGCTGGACATCCTCGCCACGACCTACGTGGACGTCCTCGTCAGCGACATCGGGATGCCGGGCGCCGACGGCTACGACCTCATCACGCGGGTGCGCGAGCGGGAGCGCGAGCACGGCGGCCGGATCCCGGCCGTCGCCCTCACCGCCTATGCCGGCGAGGAGAACCGCGACCGCGCTCTCGCCGCCGGCTTCTCCGCCCACGTCACCAAGCCCGTCAGCCCCGCCGCCCTCGTCCGCATCGTCGCCCAGGCGATCGAACGCCCCGCGCTCGCCTGATCCTACTTGACTCACCACCGCGGGTTTCACGAACGTCGTCCTTGTGATGGCTTCTCATAGTCGGTCTCCGGTCCAACGCTCGTCGGAAAGTCAGAAGCGGCAGCGCCTATTACTCCGGGTGTGCTTCAAGACGGAACTGTGGACCACGCGGCGGATCGCCACGGTGATCCAGCGGGCCTTCGGCGTGCGCCTGCACCGGGCGCACGTGGGCCGCGTGCTCAGCGCGCTGGACTGGTCGTGCCAGAAGCCCGAGCGGCGCGCGCTCGAGCGGGATGAGGCGGCTATCGAGCGCTGGAAGCGGTATCGCTGGATCACGATAAAAAAAACGCCGAGCGCCTGAAGGCCCACCGGGCGTTCGCCGACGAATGCGGCTTCTTGTTGATCCCCAACGTCCGGCGGACGTGGGCGCCGCGAGGCCAGACCCCGATTGTGCGGCATCGCTACCGGCGCGACAAAGTGTCGGCGATCTCGGCCGTCACCGTCAGCCCCGAACGCCGCCGGTGCGGACTCTACCTGCATTTTGCATCCCGGCGAGAACATCAGCACCGTCGAGGTCGCGATCTTTCTGCGCGCCCTCCTGCGGCGCCTCCGCGGCCATGTCATCGTGCTCTTGGACGGCGGCAGTGTTCACAAGGGACCCGAGATGCAGGCCTTGACGGCTCGGTGTCCTCGTCTCCACCTCGAGTGGTTTCCCGGGTACGCGCCTGAACTGAACCCCGATGAATGGGTCTGGGCGCATTTCAAGGCGAAGCTCGCCAATGGCCATCCGCATACGCTCGACGACCTCATGGGTGACCTGGCCCGGATCTCCAAGAATGTGACCAAGCGGCGCAGCCTCATCCGCTCGTTCATTACCGGCTCCGAGCTTCCGTCTTTTTTGTGACCGTGATATCGCCTGCTAGCCGCTCATCAGGAAGTGCGCGAGCGGCGGAATCAGCTCCGGCATCCTCACTACGCGATTCCCGAACTGGTCGCCCGGCGGCCCAACGAGTTGTGGAGTTGGGATATCACGACGTTGCTCGGGCCGGCGAAGTGGACCTACTTCTACCTGTACG
>DASTOJ010000046.1:0-23381 GCA_035762565.1 Candidatus Methylomirabilota bacterium
GGTGGATCGAATCCGACACATTGTGGTCCCGACCGCGTGCGGAGTAGTCTTGGCCATGGGTACGTTCAAGGTTCAGATGGAGATCGCCGATCCCAGCGGCGATCGCTGGGAGTTGCTCGAGGCGCTCGTCGACACGGGCGCGACCTACACGATGGCGGCGGCCCCTTGCGGAAGCTGGGAGTACAGCCGTACACCCGCGATATCTTCACGCTCGCCGACGGCCGGCGCGCCGAGTACGACATCGGTCACGGCTGGATCCGGATTGGCGACCGGACGGTCATCACGCTCGTCGTGTTCGGCGAGGCCGAAACTGAGCCGCTCCTCGGAGCCTACGCGCTGGAAGGTCTGCGGCTCGCCCCCGATCCGATCGGTCGGCGTCTCGTGCCGGTTCCCGGGCTGCTCATGGAGCTGAGCGCGTAGCTTTTTCTCCCGTCGCTGGCCGCGATCGGCCTACCGGCCGAGCAGGAACCGGCGGGCTTCCTCGTTCTGCGGCGCCAGCTCGAGGACGCGCCGGAAGGCGGCGAGCGCGTCGCCCCGGTCGCCGGCGTTCCAGTAGGCCTTGCCCAGCTCCAGGTAGGCGGTGACGTCGCCGGGCTCGACGCGCACGTACTCCCGCAGGAGCGCAACGGCCCCGCGATGCTCGCCGAGGGTGACGGCCTGCCGGCCACCGTCGAGAAGCGTTCGCGCGAATTCGACGCGCGTGGCGGAATCCTTGGTCCGGCCCAGGCCCTCGACCAGGACGCGGCCGGCCTCGTTCCAGTTCCGACCCCCGAGGTACGCGCGGCCCGCGTTGAGGTAGCCCGCCGGGTCGGCGGGGCGCAGCTTGATGTACTCGACGAAGTGGCGGCCGGCGTCGGCGAAGGCGCCGCGCTGGAGCGCGTCGAGGCCGCCGCCGAAGAGCGCGTCGCCGAACGTGGCCACCACCGTGGCGTCGGCGGGCGCCAGCTCCAGCGCTTTGCGGGCGTTGGTGAGCGCGGCCGTCCAGTCCCGCTTGCCGATGTAGGCCTGGGCGGCGTAGAGATACGCCTTCCACTGGGTCGGGTCGCGGCGAAGGGCCTCGAAGAGCTTGCTCAGCGCCTCGTCGTAGCGCTTGGCGTCGAGCAGCTCCTTGGCCTGCTGGATGAGCGACTCGACCGTCTGCAGCAGGCTCACGGTCGCGCAGCCGGCGGTGAGGACAGCCATCAGGAGCAGCAGGACTGCGGCGGTTCGTCTCACGCGGGCTCCGTGAGGTAGCGGCTCGGGTCCTGCTCGAACGTCTCCTTGCAGTGCAGGCAGCAGAAGTAGGTCGTCCGGCCGCCCGCCTCGGAGCGATACCGCGCCGTCGCGATCTCCACGCGCATCCCGCAGATCGGGTCCACGGCCTCGCCCGCGGTGGTCTCGACGGCGGCCGGCGCAGCCTCGGTGAGCTTGTCGCCCCGGTGATGCTGGACGATCTCGGCCAGGATGCTGACCGCGATCTCGGCCGGCGTGACGGCGCCGAGATCGAGCCCGGCCGGCGCCTTGAAGCGCCCGAGGCGCTCGGGTGGGACCCCGCGCCGGCGCAGGCGCTCGACGACGGCCGTCGCCCGCCGGCGACTCGCGACCAGGCTGACGTACCCCGCCTCGGTGGCCAGCACGCGGGCGAGGGCGTCCTCGTCGGAGTCGGCGTGAGTGGCGACGACGACCGAGGCCCGCCGCCCGAGGGCGAGCCCGTCGAGCCCGGCCCAGGCGGCCTCGTCGGGCAGCGCCACGACCGAGTAGCCGGTGGCGCGGCCGAGC
This sequence comes from Candidatus Methylomirabilota bacterium, assembly GCA_035762565.1. GTDB lineage: Bacteria > Methylomirabilota > Methylomirabilia > Rokubacteriales > CSP1-6 > AR5. Next base: position 1,759 of record DASTOJ010000046.1, read on the forward strand.
GCGGCGAGCGTCTCCACCACGGGGCCGTGGCCCAGGAGCACCAGGAGCGGAACCGGCAGGTAGGGCTCCACGTAGATCTCCAGCGTGCCGCCGCTGTGGCACGTCATGGCGTAGTCGAGGATCCCCTCCGTCCGGCCGGGCTCGCGGCCGCCCTCGCCGTAGAGGCCGACGAGCCGTGGCCGCCCGTCGCGAAGGGCATCGAGGGCCTCGCGCACGACGACGGGCTCGGCGCAGGCGCCGCCCACCCAGCCCTCGACCGTGCCGTCCTCGCGGACGAGCGCCTTGGCGCCCGGCTTGGCGGAGGTCGGCGCCTCGCAGCGCACGACCGTCGCCAGTGCGAAGGGCTCGCCCCGGCGCTCCAGCTCGGCCGCCAGCGCGAGCAGGCGCTCAGCCACCCGGGCTCACTCCGTGACTCCGTGCTGGCGCAGGAGCTTCCAGACCTTGGCCGGCGTGATCGGGATGTCGACGTGGCGCACGCCGAGATGCCAGAGGGCGTCGACCACCGCGTTGGCGATCGCGGCCGGCGCGCCGACCGTCGCCGACTCGCCGACACCCTTGGCGCCGAGCGGGTGGTGGGGCGAGGGCGTCACCGTGTGGCCCGTCTCCCACTTCGGCGTCTCGACCGCGGTGGGCACCAGGTAGTCGATGAAGCTGCCGCCCTGGACGTTGCCGTCGTCGTCGTAGGAGATCTCCTCGTAGAGCGCGGGGGCCAGCCCCATCGTGAGGCCGCCGTGCACCTGTCCCTGCACGATCATCGGGTTGATGATGTTGCCGCAGTCGTCGATGGCGACGAAGCGGCGGACCTTCACCTCGCCGGTGCCGGAGTCGATGTCCACCACGCAGATGTAACTGCCGAAGGGGTAGGTGAGGTTCGGCGGGTCGTAGTAGCTGACCGCCTCCAGTCCCGCCTCCATCCCCTGCGGGTGGTTCGTGTAGGCGGCGAAGGCGATGTCCTGGATGGTCTTGGACTTGCCCGGCGCGCCCTTGACCGAGAACTTCCCCGGCTCCCACTCGAGATCCTCCTCGGCGACCTCCAGCAGGTGGGCGGCGATCTTGCGCGCCTTGTCGCGAATCTTGCGCGCCGCCATCGCCGCGGCGGCGCCGGCGACCGGCGTCGAGCGGCTGGCGTAGGTGCCCAGGCCGTAGGGCGCGGTGTCGGTGTCGCCCTCCTCGACCTGGATGTCCTTGGCCGGGATGCCCAGCTCCTCGGCCAGGATCTGCGCGTAGGTCGTCTCGTGGCCCTGGCCCTGCGACTTGGTGCCGAAGCGGGCGATGGCCTTGCCGGTCGGATGGATACGCATCTCGCAGGAGTCGAACATCTTGAGGCCGAGGATGTCGAAGTGCTTGGATGGCCCGGCGCCGACGATCTCGGTGAAGCTCGAGATGCCGATGCCCATCAGCTCGCCGCGCTGGCGCTTCTCGGCCTGCTCGCGCCGCAGGTCGGCGTAGCCGATGGTGTCCATTGCCTTGCGCAGCGCGCCCGCGTAATTGCCGCTGTCGTACTCCCAGCCGAGCGCCGACTTGTACGGGAACTGCTCGGGCTTGACGAAGTTCTTCATGCGGAACTCGGCGGGGTCCATGTCGAGCTGGTGGGCCATGAGATCGGTCATGCGCTCGATCGTGTGCACGGCCTCGGTCACGCGGAACGAGCAGCGGTAGGCGATGCCACCGGGCGGCTTGTTGGTGTAGACCCCGTCCACCTCGACGTGGGCGGCCTTGAGATCGTAGGAGCCGGTGCAGACGTGGAAGAGCCCGGCCGGGAACTTCGAGGGGTTGGCGGCGGCGTCCGCGTAGCCGTGGTCGGCCAGCGTCTTGATGCGCAGCGCGGTGAGCGTGCCGTCCTTCCTGGCCGCCAGCTCGGCCGTGAGGTGGTAGTCGCGCGCGAAGGAGTCGGCCTGGAGGTTCTCCATCCGGTCCTCGATCCACTTGACCGGCTTGCCGGTCAGCACCGAGGCAGCCACGGCGATGACGTAGCCGGGATAGACGGGCACCTTGCCGCCGAACCCGCCGCCGATGTCCGGCGAGATGATGCGGATCTTGTGCTCGGCCAGCCCGACGTGGCCGGCCACCAGCGCGAAGACCGTGCGGATCGCGTGGGGCGCCTGCGTCGTCATCCAGACGGTGAGCTTGTCGTTGACCTTGTCGAAGTGGGCGATGCAGCCGCACGTCTCGATGGACGCCACGTGGATGCGCGGGATGTAGATGTCCTGCTTGACCGTGACGTCGGCCTCGGCGATCGCGCGGTCCGTGGCGGCCCGATCGCCCCACTCCCAGTGCCAGATGTGGTTGTCCTTCTTGTCCTTCTTGTCGGTGCGCAGCACCGGCGCCCCGGGCAGCAGGGCCTTGTGCGGATCGACGACCACCGGCAGCGGGTCGTACTCGACTTCCACGGCGGCGGCGCCGTCGGCGGCGGCGTAGCGGCTGGTGGCGAGCACCGCCGCGACCTCCAGCGCCTGGTACATGACCATCTCGACCGGCAGCACCATCTGGGTGTCGGACATGAGGGTCGGCATCCAGTGCAGGTTGTACTTGGCCAGGTCCTGCCCGGTGATCACGGCCAGCACGCCGGGGACGGCCAGCGCCTTGGCGCTGTCGATCTTCACGATCTTCGCGTGGGCGTGAGGGCTGCGGACGATGTCGAGGTAGAGCATCCCGGGGAGCTGGACGTCGTCCACGTAGGTGCCTTTACCGCGGATGAAGCGCGGGTCCTCCTTGCGCTTGAGCGAGTGGCCCATGCCACCGACTTCGGGGGTGGTCCGGAGCGCCATCACGCGCCTCCTTGCAGCTTGACCGCCGCGTGCTGGACGGCCTTCACGATGTTCACGTAGCCGGTACACCGGCACAGGTTGCCGGAGATCGCCACGCGGATGTCGTCCTCGCTCGGCGCCGGGTGCTTCTTGAGGAACGCGTAGCCGGTCATCAGCATGCCCGGCGTGCAGTAACCGCACTGCAGGCCGTGCTCGCTCATGAACGACTCCTGCAGCGGATGCAGCTTGCCGTCCTGCTCCAGGCCCTCGACCGTCATGAGCTGCCGCCCGTTGGCCTGCACCGCGAACACTGTGCACGACTTCACGGGCCGCCCGTCCAGCAGGACGGTGCAGGCGCCGCAGTGGGTCGTGTCGCAGCCGATGTGGGTGCCGGTCAGGCGGAGGTTCTCGCGGATCAGGTGGACGAGCAGCAGCCGCGGCTCGACGTCGGCTTCGTGTTTCTCGCCATTGATGGAGAACTGGACCCGCATCGTCGTCACCTCTTTCGTCTAATGACCCTCTCGTTTCACGAGAGTCATTGGCGTCCCTCGGCGCGCTCGACCGCCCGGCGGAGCGCGCGCGCCGTCAGCACCCGGACGAGGTCGCGCTTGTACTCGGCGGGACCGCGCAGATCGTCGGTCGGCTCGGCGGCCGCGGCGGCCAGCTCGGCCGCCTGCTTGATTGCCCCCGCGTCGGGCCGCTTGCCCTTGAGCGCGGCCTCGGCCCGGGTGGCCTTGATCGGCGTCAGGCCGACGTTGGTGAGGCCGATCCCGACCTGGTCGCACGCGCCGCCGGCCGCGAGCGCGACCTGCACGGCGACCGCCGCGGTGGCGAAGTCGCCGACCTTGCGCTCGAGCTTGAAATAGGCGCCGCCGCTGCGCGCGGGCGGGACCGGGACCCGGATTTCGACGAGGATCTCATCGGGCCGGAGCGCCGTCGCGAACGGGCCGGTGAAGAAGGAGGCGATGGGCACCCGGCGCTCGCCCTTGGTTCCCACGGCGACGACCTCGGCGCCGAGCGCCAGCATCGTGGCCGGATGGTCGTTGGCGGGATCGCCGTGGGCGAGGTTGCCGCCCAGCGTCGCCAGGTTGCGCACCAGCGGGTCGGCGATCACCTTGCAGGTGTCGTGGAGTAGCGGATAGCGCGTTCGGACCAGCTCGGACCCCTCGAGATCCGCCTCGCGCGCGAGGGCGCCGATGCGGAGAAAGCCGTCGGCCTCGCGGATGCCGTCGAGCCCCTGGATCCCGTTGATGTCCACGACGTGGCGCGGCATGGCCAGGCGGAGCTTCATGAGGGGGATGAGGCTCTGGCCCCCCGAGAGGACCTTGGCGTCCTCGCCGAGCCGCGCCAGCAGCGCCGTCGCCTCGCCGATCGAGCCCGGAGTGTGGTACTCAAACGCGGCGGGAATCATCGTGGTGTTCCCCTTCTGGACCAGTCTGGTTCGGGCGGTCCTGAGCGTGAGCCCGGCGTTGCGGAGCGCAACGCGGAGCGACTCCTCCGAGATCGCCGGCACGTGCCCGGCCCGCACGAGGTGCGCGCGCAGCGCGGACAGCGTCCACGTGGGCCGGTCGAGGCCGAGCGACCGGGGCGGGGCCTTGGCGGCCGTCGCAAGGTGTCGCATGAAATCGGGCGTGAGCTTCCGTGGGCGGCCCGAGCGGGGCCGCGACAGGAGTCCAGGGACGCCGGCTCGCTCGAAGCGGGTGAGCCAGCCCGCCACGGTCGGGCGGGAGACTCCGAGGCGCCGCATGATCTCGGGGATCGGCACGCGTCGGGCGGACAGGAGGATCGCCTCGGCGCGAAGGCCGAGAGTGCGCGGGGCCTGCTGCCGTAACCGCTCGAGGTCGGTCTGCTCCTCGGCGTTGAGGGGTCGGACAAAGCGGGTCGGAGCGTCCACCACCCATCTTTCCTCCCGCCTCGGCGTCGAGCGATGGACCGGCGCCAGGATCGTGGAAAGAGACTTTCTTGGTCAATCGCCGCGCCGGCTACGGGCGGACCCTACGGCGCCGCCTACGCCGTGTCAAGGGCGAGTTCCCGGGCTATCATCGCCACCGTGATCGCGCCGGCCCACCGCGAGCGGATCCGGCTGTTCCTCTGGTGGATCGGGTTCGGGCTCGGCGTGCTGCTGCTCTGGGAGCTCGCCGCCGGGCGATGGATGGATGCGTTCTGGGTCTCGAGCCGGCTGCGGATCGCCCGGCAGTGCCGTTCTCGCTCATCGGCGCCATCATCGGCGAGTTCATGGCCGCCTCGCGCGGCCTGGGCTACATGATCCAGCTCAACACCAACCAGTTCGACACCACGGGCGCGGCCGCCGGGATCCTCGTGCTCATGCTGTGCGTGACGCTCTTCAACGGCGTGCTCAACCGGCTGGAGCGCTACGTCCTGCGCTGGCGCCCGCGCGAGCGCATGGGCGAGGCCCGCGAGCTGCAGTGACGATCGCGCCCGCCACCCGGGCCGATGCCCCGGGCGTCATCGACCTCATCGGCCGCGTGTTCGTCGAGTACGGCTGGATCTGGGATCCGGCGATCGAGGTCCCGGATCTGCTGCGGTGGACCGCGTACGAACCGCCCCGGGGGGCGTTCTGGGTGATCCGCCAGGGCGAGCGCGTCGTGGGCTCGGCCGGCGTCGATCGGGTGGATGCGCGGACCGCCGAGCTGCACCGGCTGTACCTCGACCCCGCCGTCCGCGGGCGCGGGCTGGGCGACGCGCTGGTGGAGACGGTCGTGGCGTGGTGCCGGGAGCGCGCCGTCGCACGCCTGGTGCTGTGGTCCGACACGCGCTTCGCGCACGCCCACAGGCTGTACGTCCGCCACGGCTTCCGGCAGGCCGGCGAGCGCGTGCTGCCGGAGGACGCCAACCAGACGCGGGAGTACCATTTCGAGCGGACCGTCTGACGGCGGGAGGCGCTGATGAAGCCGTTCAGATTCGGAGTGAACGTCCGCGACCCTGGATCGGCCGCCGACTGGATCAGCCTGGCCCGGAAGCTCGAGGCTCTCGGCTACTCCACGCTCAACCTACCTGACCACCTGACCGACCGGCCGGCGCCCTTGCCCGCGCTGGCCGTGGCGGCGGCCGTCACGACGCGGCTGCGCGTCGGGACGCTGGTCATCAACAACGACTTCCGCCATCCCGTGCTGCTCGCCCGCGAGGCGGCGACGCTGGACTTCCTGAGCGGCGGGCGGTTCGAGCTGGGCCTGGGCGCCGGTTACGTGAAGCGCGAGTACGACGAGGCGAGCCTGCGCTTCGATCCCGGGGGCGTCCGCGTGGAGCGGCTCGGCGAGGCGGCGGCGATCGTCAAGCGCCTCTTCGGCGGTGAGGCGGTCACGTTCAGGGGCCGGCACTATCAGGTCACCGGCCACACGATTCACCCTCGCCCGGTGCAGCAGCCGCGGCTGCCGGTTCTCATCGGCGGCAACGGCCCCCGCCTGCTCGAGCTGGCGGCCCGGGAGGCCGACATCGTCGGCCTGACCGGCATCACGTTCGCCCGCGGCGGGACGGCGCCCGACATGGCAGGGTTCCGCGCCGCCGGCGTGGACGAGCGGGTCGAGCACGTCCGGGCGGCGGCCGGCGACCGCTTCGACGAGGTGGAGCTGAGCGCGCTCGTCCAACGCGTCGTCCTCACCGAGGATCGTCGGGGCGCGGCGGCGGAGCTGGGCCAGCGCTGGACCACGCTCACGGTCGAGGACATCCTGGACAGCCCGTTCGTCCTGCTCGGCTCGATCGACGAGATCGTGGCCCAGCTGGTGGCGCATCGCCTGCGCTGGGGCATCTCCTACTACGTCGTCTTCGAGAACGTCGTGGACGCCTTCGCCCCGGTCGTGGAGCGACTGACCGGGCTCTGATCACTCGATCGGTTGGGCCTCGGCGCGGAGGCGTCTCAATGAGTCGGCGACGCCCAGCGTCGCCGCCCACCGCTCGAGGTAGGCCTCGTCGAGCCTGCCGTGCTGCACCTCATACACGCGCAGGGCATCGACGAACTGCTTTTCGCTTCCACCGAGCATGGCAGCCCAGCGGAGCTTCATGAGGATCGTGTCTTCTGGCCGGGACACCGGGAGTCGGGTGTCTTCAAAGCGCTCGACATAGCGCCGCTCGAAGCGAGCACGGTCGAACACGTCGTCCGTCAGAAGCCAGAAGTCGACCTTGTCGCCCTCGCGCGTGTCGATCAGGTTGAACATGCCGCGCGCGAGGATGGCGTCACGCACCGCGGCCTCGTCGAGGTAGAAGTCGGGTTCTGGGAATGCGGCCTTCAGGGCGGCAGCAACGGTTGCCGCGGGTTCGCGGATTGCCAGCACGACGTCGATGTCGTGCGTGGCGCGTGGCTCACCCTGCAGGCTGGAGGCCACGGAGCCGGTGATCATGTACTCGATCCCGGCCGCCTCCAGTCGCCGGGCGACGAGCTTCAGTAGTTCCGGTTGTGACACCGGTCGAGGCGCTCGCGCACGAGGCGGGCGAGGGCGGAGTCGCGCAGCTCGGGAAACCGCTGGCGCAGCCCGTGCTCGAACATCGCTCGCGCCGTGGCCGCCAGCTCGAACGCTTTCCTGAGGCGTTGCTCGGGCGTCATCGCACGCAGCACGCAGACGTATACGCCATGGTTCGGCCGGGGCTTGCCGCCGGTCATCGCCACCATTTTATGCACCCGCTGACCGTGAGGGTGCCGAATTCGATGAGCGCCTGATCTGATCAGCCGCTTCGGCCGGCGCGCTCAGCCGCCGAGTCGTCGCCGGAGCTCGGCCGCCATCCCCGCCTGATCGACCGGGCCGAGCCCGGCCTGCGTCACCAGCCCGGTGGCCGCGCTGGGTTTCGGCACGATGTGGGCGTGGGCGTGGAAGACGGTTTGGCCGGCGCGAACGCCGTTGTTCGAGATGACGTTGTACTGATCGAGGCCGAGCGCCACAGCGACGCGCTTGACGAGGGTGAACAGCTCTGCGATTTCGGTGTCGTCGAGGTCGTCGAGCCGCGGCGCGTGGCGGCGGGGGAAGAACAGGCAGTGGCCGCGGGAGTAGCCGCCCCGCTCCCAGAGCACGGCGACCGCCCGCCCGCTCTCGGCCACGATCGGAAGGCCCGCGACGCCGGCGAGCGCCTCGCAGAACATGCAGCCCCCGGCCGGGCCGACGTGGGGCCGTGGCGGGCGCCCGCCGCGCTCTCTCAGCCACTCGACCTCGGCCAGCACACGGCCGGCGACGGCGGCCGGCGCGCCCCAGTAGTCGAAGATCCCGCCACGGACGTGGTCGGCGCCCGCGCGCGCCGAGCGCCCGCACACGACGATGTGGCCGGCTCCGCTGGCGCGGGCCAGGTGGGAGTGCAGCCAGCCCACGAAGCCGGTGGCGTCGTGGCCGGGATCGAAGTGGAATGCGAACACCTTGAAGGCCATGGACGGTTCCGGTTCACCGGCCGGAACCAGCTCGCTCCACAGGCGGCCGTCGCGGACGCAGGCGAGCGCATCGTCACGGATCTTCACCGGTCCCGCCGGCAGCGGGGCGAACGCGTAGAGGCCGGAGAGCACCTCGAGCTCGGCGTGCGCGATGACCTGCAGCAGCCGCGCCTGCGTCTGGTTCGCCGTCTCGTCCATCGAGGACTCCGCTTGTCCCATCAGTCGGCGGGGGCCGGCAGGCCGGGGTCGCGCGCGGCCGGTGCGGCCGCCGGCCGGGCCACCGGCTCGGCCCGGACGCGCCGCATGAAGGGGATCAGGACGAGGATGCCGACGGACGTCGCCAGCAGCAGCCAGAACTCGTCGGCGTATGACAGCACCTGGGCCTGCGTGAGGGTCTCGCGGTAGATCATCGCCATCGCCCGCCGGCCGGCCGTGAACGTGTCGGCGCCCTGGGCCAGGAAGTGCTCGGTCCAGTCTTGCAGGCGCTCGGCCACGGCCGGGTTCCAGGAGTGGATGTGGCTCGTCAGCGTGGCCTGGTGCTGCTGGCTGCGCCGCGCCAGCATCGTGGTCGCCAGCGCCACGCCCGTGCTGCCGCCGATGTTGCGGACGACGTTGTAGGCGGCCGTCGCGTTGGCCAGGCGCTCCGTGCGGATGGTGGCCAGCGCCAGGGCCTGGAGCGGGACGAAGATGAATCCCATCGCGAAACCCTGGATGAAGCGCGGCCAGGCGAGGCTCCAGAAATCCATGTTGGCCGTCATGTTGGTCATCATCCCGAGCGCCACGGCCTGCAGCAGACAGCCGAAGGCCAGCATCATGCGCTGGTCCATGCGCGAGACCAGACGCCCCGAGATCATGAGCGCCATCATGGTGCCGACCCCGCCCGGTGCGAGCGTGAGGCCCGACGTCAGCGCGTCGTAGCCGAGGACCTTCTGGGTGTAGAGCGCCACCAGCAGCATGCTCGAGTTCATGCCGAGACCGATCAGGAAAATGGCGATCGAGGCGACGCCGAAGTTCCGGTCGCGGAACACGTTGAGATCGAGGATCGGCTCCTCGGTCAGGACCTCGCGGATCACGAAGGCCATCAGCATGCAGACGGCGAGGACGGCGAGGCCCAGGATCAGGGTCGAGTCGAACCAATCCTGACGCTCGCCGAGGTCGAGGACGAGCTGCAGGCACCCGAAGCCGAGCATCATCAGGAAGATCCCGGCGATGTCGACGCGCCGGGGCCTGTGGTGGAACGACGCATCGAACAGGAAGGCGCTCACCATGAAGAAGGCCACGACGCCGATGGGGAGGTTGATGTAGAAGATCCAGCGCCACGACCAGTTGTCGGCGATCCAGCCGCCCACCGTCGGCCCCAGGATGGGCGCCAGCATGATGCCAAAGCCCCAGACCGCCATCGCGGTTCCCCGCTCCTTGAGCGGGAAGATCTCCCACATGATCGCCTGGGCCATGGGGATCACCGGTCCGCCACCGAGACCCTGCAACACGCGCATCAGCACGAGGAATTCCAGGTTGGGCGCGATACCCGAGAGGAACGAGGCGGTGGTGAAGGTGACCGTGCAGATCAGGTAGAAGCGGCGGCGCCCGAACACCGCCGTGAGCCAGCCGCTGGCGGGGATGATGACGGCGTTGGCGGCCAGGTAGGAGGTGAGCACCCACGACATCTCGTCGATGCTGGCCGCGAACGAGCCCTGCATGTGCGGGAGGGCCACGTTGGTGATGCTGGTGTCGAGCACCTGCATCACCGTGACCATCATCACGGAGAACGTGATGGCCCACTTGCGCCCCGTCCCGATCGGCGCGTCGGTCACGCGCCCAGCTTACTTCGGCAGGTAATCGTGCGTCACCAGCTTGTCGTGGGGGATGCGGGCCTTCAGCGCGCAGCGCCGAGTCCGGTCATCCGGCGGTCGCGTGGGCCGACCCGGGCCACCGACTACGGCCGGACCGGCGGATGGCTCCGATCGTACGCCGGCGCCTTCAGGAACTCCTCCGGCTTGTAGGTCCAGAACTGGGACACCATCGGGTAGGTGTGGATCACGGTGTTCTGCAGCTTCCCGCCCACCCGCTCCACCTTCAAGATGTAGACGTTCTGCGTGGGGTTGTTGTACTCGTCCAGCTTGATCGGGCCGCGCGGGTCCTGGGTGGTCTCGCTGGCCCGGCGGATGGCGGCCAGGAAGCGGGCGCGGTCCTCGACCTTGCCGTCCAGGGCCCGGGCGGCCTCCGTGATCCAGCGGCCGGCGCTGTACATGACGGCGTGGAAGTAGGCGGGCGTGCGCTTGAGGCGGGCCTCGGCCAGCTTCATGAACGCCTGGTTGGCCGGGGTCGCCAAGGTCGGGGCCCAGATCAGGGCCGTCGTGATTCCGATCGCCTCGTCGCCCATCGAGCGCAGCGCGGACTCGTCGGTGAACACGCCGATGCCGACGAGCGGCACCTTCTCCTTCAACCCGCTTTCCGCGTACTGCTTGCCGAAGCGGACGGCCTGGCCGGCCACGAACACCTGCACGACCGCGTCGACGTCGCGGGGGACCTGGGTGAGGTAGGGCGCGAAGTCCATCGCGTTCAGCGGCACCCAGGTCTTCTGCACCACGCGGCCACCGGCGTCCTCGAACACGCGCTGGAAGCCGCCGATGCACTCGTGACCGAAGTTGTTGTCCATGGCGATGGCCGCCACCCGCTTGTACCGGAGCACCTTCGCCGCGTAGTCGCCCAGCGCGTGCATGGGCTGGCTGGCCGCAAAGTTGGACCGGAGGATCCACTTGGGCGGGCGGCGCTTGGTGAGGTCGTCGGGGGTCGTGAGGTAGAGCGAGGGCACCTCGTCGCGCTCGATCGGCGGCACCAGCGCGTAGCCGATGTTCGAGAGCAGGACTCCGGTGAGGACGTGCACCTTGTCCTGCTGGACGAGCTTGCGGTACTTGGCCTGGGCGGTGGCCGGGTTGCCCTCGTCGTCCTCCTCGATCAGCTCGAGCTTGCGCCCCGCGACCTGGCCGCCGGCCTGCTCCAGGCCCATCTTGAGGCCGTCGAGCATGTCCTTGCCGGCCTGGGCGAAGATCCCGCTCAGGGGCGCGAGGAACCCGATGCGGATGGGATCGGCGGCCGGACCGTTGGTCGTCAGCAGCAGGGTGAGGGCCAGCACGAGCGACAGGACGCGGTAGGTCACGGGCAGCATAGTACGGTATCCGATGGTAGAGTCGAGGCCCGATGGACTGGCAGAAGGAGATGGACGAGCTGCGGCGGCGGGAGGCGTTCGCCGAGCAGCTCGGCGGTCCCGAGCGGGTCAAGCGGCAGCACGACGGCGGGCGGCTCACGATCCGCGAGCGGATCGACCGGCTGGCAGACACCGGCAGCTTCCACGAGCTGGGCAAGATCGCCGGGCGCGCCACCTACGACGCGCGGAACGACCTCGAGACGTTCACGCCCTCCAACTTCGTCTTCGGGCGCGCGAGGCTCGACGGCCGCCCCGTCGTCATCGGCGGCGACGACTTCACGGTGCGCGGGGGCTCGGCCGACGCGACCATCAAGGGCAAGCACAACATGTGCGAGCGGATGGCCCACGACCTCCGCCTGCCGCTGATCCGTCTCGTCGAGGGCTCGGGCGGTGGCGGCTCGGTCAAGACCATCGAGACAACCGGCCGCGCCAACGTCCCCGCCGTGGACGGCTGGGAGTGGGTCGTGACGAACATGGGCGTGATCCCGCGCGTCGCGCTCGGCCTCGGCTCCGTGGCCGGCCTCGGCGCGGCGCACCTGGCCGCCGCCCACTACTCGGTGATGATCAAGGACCGGTCGGCGCTGTTCGTGGCCGGCCCGCCCGTCGTCGAGCGCCTGGGCCAGAAGCTGACCAAGAACGAGCTGGGTGGCTGGGAGATCCAGCTCAAGGCCGGCGCCGTCGACACCGCCGTGGACACCGAGGACGAGGCGTTCGCGTGCGCGCGGCGGTTCCTGTCCTACCTGCCGTCCTCGATCGACGACGTGCCCCCGCGCGGCCCGCAGGGCGACGACCCGCAGCGCCGGGAGGAGTGGCTGTTCGGCGCGATCCCGCGGGACGTGCGCAAGCCCTACAAGATCCGCCCGATCGTGGAGGCGGTCGTCGACCGCGGCTCGTTCTTCGAGTTCACCGCGCTCTACGGCCGCGCGGTGCTGACGGGCTTCGCGCGGCTGGACGGCTGGCCGGTCGCGCTCCTCGCCAGCGATCCGTTCTTCTACGGCGGCGCCTGGACCGCCGACACCTGCCAGAAGGTCGAGCGCTTCGTCGACCTGGCCCAGACGTTCCACCTGCCGATCGTCTATCTGGTCGACTGCCCGGGCTTCCACATCGGGCTCGACGCCGAGAAGGGCGGCACCATCAAGCAGGGCGTGCGGGCGATGTCGGCCATCTGGCAGACGAGCGTGCCGTGGTGCGCGGTGATCATCCGCAACGTCTTCGGCGTGGCCGGCGCCGCCCATCGCAACGGCGGCCAGTACTGTACGCGCTACGCGTGGCCGTCGGGCCGCTGGGGCTCGCTGCCGCTGGAGGGTGGCATCGAGGCCGCGTACCGGGCGGAGATCGCCGCGGCGCCCGATCCGCCGGCCAGGATGGCCGAGATCGAGGAGCGCCTGACGAAGCTCCGTTCGCCGTTCCGCTCGGCGGAGACGTTCTGGATCGAGGAGATCATCGACCCGCGTGAGACGCGCCCGCTCCTGTGCGACTTCGCCAACCTGGCCGCGCCGCTGCGGCGGCCGGGACCCTCGACGCACCGGATGAGGCCCTGACCGGGTGACTCCGCTCCCGCCGGCCGCGGCACCGGTGCCGCGGCGTGGCGTCCTGCTCGCCACCCTCTTCGCCGCCCAGGCCTGTGGCAGCACGGGCCACTCGATCGGCATGGCCGTCGGCGGCATCATGGCCGCGGCCATCACCGGGACCAACGCGTGGTCGGGCGTGCCCGTCGGCCTCGGCGCGCTGGGAGCGGCCCTGGCGAGCTGGCCGCTGTCGCGCCTCATGGGGCGCTTCGGCCGCCGGCCGGGCCTGGCGCTCGGCTATGGCGTCGCCGTCGTCGGCGCCGTGCTCGGGATGGCCGGGGTCCTCACCGCCAGCTTCGGGCTGTTCCTCGTCGGCATGACGCTGTTCGGCATCTCGAACACGTCGAACCTCCTGGCCCGCTACGCTGCCGCCGACGTCACGCCGGCGGCGCAGCGCGGGCGCGCGATGGGGCTCATCGTGTGGGGCTCGACCGTCGGCTCGATCCTCGGTCCGAATCTCATGAAGCCGGCGGTGTCGGTGGGCGCGCTCCTGGGCCTGTCGCCGGTGGGCAGCGCCTTTCTCATCAGCGTGGCCGGCTACGGCCTGGCGGCGATCCTCGTGCAGGCGCTGCTGCGGCCGGATCCGCTGGCGATCGCGCGACGGCTGGAGGCGCCGGCGGCCGGCGGGCCGGTCGAGCGCGCACGCCCGCCCGGCGCGATCGCGCGGGACCCGCGCGTGCGGATCGCGTTCGGCACGCTGATGACGAGCCAGCTCGTCATGATCGGCACGACCTCCACCTCGCCGGTCTACCTGCACGACCACGGGCACCACGTGGGGACGATCGGCCTGGCGGTGGCGATGCACCTGGGGGGCATGTACGTCGCCTCCCCGCTGTCGGGCTGGCTCGCCGACCGCCTCGGCCGCGGCGTCATGATCGCGGTCGGCGCCCTCGTCCTCCTGGTGGCGCTGGCGGTGGCCGGCCTCGTCCCGAGCCGCGACAGCGCGCTCGTGATGCTGGGGCTCTTCCTCAACGGGGTGGGGTGGAACCTGGCGTTCGTGGCCGGCAGCGCGCTGCTCACGGACGCGCTGTCGCCGAACGAGCGCACGTCGATCCAGGGCGTGGCGGACCTGATCATGGGGCTCATGGGGGCGCTGGGCAGCGCGGTCGGGGGCCTGATCCTCGGTCTCTGGGGCTTCGGCGCGCTGAACGCGCTGGGCGCCGTCGCGGTCGTCGGCGGCCTCGCCGTCGCCTTCCGGCACCTGCCGCTTGCCCAGCGCGCCGGCTGGCGCGAAGTTCGCGCTTGACTCCCGCGGAGGCGCGCGGTATCGGGTAGGGCCCAAGCGCGAACCCGGAGGGACCCCATGACGCGATCGCTCGTAACGCTCCTGCTGGCCGTGCTGGTGATGTTCCCCGGGTCCGCGGCCTCGCAAGAGGCATTTCCGAGCCGCCCGATCACGATCGTCAACCCGTTTCCGCCGGGCGGCCAGGCCGACCTCAGCGGCCGGCCGCTGGCCGCAGCCCTGGAGAAGGTCCTCAAGCAGCCCGTCGTCATCACGAACAAGCCGGGTGCGTCGGGGGCGGTGGGGATGCAGGCGGTCGCGGTGGCCAAGCCGGATGGCTACACGATCTCGATCACGGTGCCCGCCATCTCGATGATCCCGGAAGTGGACAAGCTGTTCAGCCGGAATCCGACGTTCACCCGCGAGCAATTCACGCCGATCGCCCGGATCAACGCCGATCCGTGCGTCGTCGTGGTCAATGCCGAGCGGCCGTGGAAGACCATGAAGGACCTCCTCGACGACGCCCGGAAGCGGCCGGGGGAGATCACGTTCTCGTCGTCGGGGATCTACGGCGCCTCGCACGTGCCGATGGAGATGATTCTGCAATCGGCCGGCGGCCTGAAGATGCGCCACCTGCCGACCACGGGCGGCGGGCCCGCCACCACGGCGGTCCTGGGCGGCCACGCGGATCTCTGGTGCTCGACGACGGGTCCGGCCGCGCCCCACGTGAAGTCCGGCAAGTTCCGCGCGCTGGCGGTCACCTCCGCCGCCCGGCATCCCCACTTCGACGCCCCGACGCTCAAGGAGCTGGGCCTCGACGTGGAGTACTACCTCTGGATCGGGCTCTTCGCGCCGAAGGCCACGCCAGCGCCGGTCATGAAGGCCCTGCGCGAGGCAGTCCGGCAGGCCGTGGAGGACCCCGCGTTCAAGAGCGCTCTCGAGAAGATCCAGAGCCCGCTCGCTTACCAGGACGCGGACGACTTCCGGAGGTGGTGGGACGCCGACGCCGGACGGCTGGCGGAGGTCATCAAGCGGATCGGCCGGATCGAAGCCAAGTAGCCCGCGGGAGGGGCGACCCGCCGCGCTGCCGGTCCAGACAGCTTGCGCGAAGCGTCACGACAGGGCGTGCGAAGGGTCATTGACAGCGTGAGGCGGACTGTCTATCCTGCCGCCACTTTCGTCGGAGCCGCGACCGCCTCGAGCAGGCCGCCTCCCAATGGAGGGACGAATATGCGCAGGTTGATCCCCCTGAAGCTCGCGATCGTATCCACCCTCGTGGTGGCGCTGCTCGCCTTCCTGGCGGGCGCGTACCTCACACCGACCCCGGCCACGGCCCAGGCGCCGATCCGGTGGAAGGTGCAGACGGGTTGGCCGCCGACGTCCATCGTCCAGGACGCCGCCAAGCTGCTGGTGGAGATGCTCGAGAAGAACACCGGCGGGCGGCTCAAGATCGAGCTGCTGCCGGGCGGCGCCATCGTGCCGGTCTTCGAGATCCAGGACGCGGTGAACCGCGGCGTGCTGGACGCCGGCCACACCACCCCCGGCTACATCATCGGCAAGCTGCAGGCGTTCATCCCGCTGACGCACGGCCCGCTGTTCGGGATGGACTTCATCGACTACTTCGGCTGGTACTGGGAGGGTGGGGGGCACGAGCTCCTCAACGAGGCGTACCAGAAGAACCTCAAGATGAACGTGGTGACCTTCCAGGTCCACCCGGAAGGGCCCCAGGCGATGGGGTGGTTCAAGAAGGAGATCCGCTCGTTCGCTGACATCAAGGGGCTGAAGTACCGCATCTACGGCATCGGCGCGGAGACCTACGGCAAGCTCGGCATCAGCGCGGTGACCATCCCCGGCGGTGAGATCGTTCCCGCCCTGGAGCGCGGGGTCATCGACGGTGCGGAGTGGATCAACTGCTACGACGACCGGATCCTCGGCCTCGACAAGGTGGCCAAGTTCCACTACGCGCCGGGCATGCACGAGCCGGTGACGGTGGGCGAGTTCATCATCAACAAGAACAAGTACGACGCCCTGCCCGCCGACATCAAGGAGATCATCAAGAGCACGGTCCAGGCCGCCTACTGGATGCACTTCGTCAAGTTCCAGGAGAAGACCGCGAAGGCCTGCGGCGAGCTGATCGCCTCGGGCGTCAAGGTGATCAAGACTACCGACGAGCTCAACAACCGGTTCCTCAAGGTCTACGACGAGATCTCCAACGGGTACGCCGCCAAGGATCCCTTCTACAAGAAGGTGGTGGACTCCCAGAAGAAGTACGCCGGCCTGATCGTTCCCTACCGGCTCTCCTACTGGCCGCCCTACCAGTTCATCGGGGAGCACTACTGGAAGGAAAAGATCTGGCTGAAGTAGCGCGCCTCGGCGAGGTAAGACACGGGGCCGGCGCCTCCGCCGGCCCCGTCGCTCGCTCGCGCAGCGATTCCCGCGCCAGGAGGAACAGCAGTGGCCACCTCTGCTCGTCGTGACGTGAAGGCGGATGAGTTCCCCCCCGCGGTGCTGTCGCTCGTGCGGGCGATCGACACAGGCTCCGACTGGGCCGGCCGGCTCTTCTGCTGGCTGATCGTCCCGCTGATCCTCGGGACCACCTACGAGGTCATCGTGCGCTACCTGTTCAACGCGCCGACGATCTGGGCCTACGACCTCAGCTACATGCTCTACGGCAGCCACTTCATGCTGGGCGCCGGCTACACGCTCCTCAAGGGCGGCCACATCCGCACCGACATCTTCTACCAGGACTGGTCCGCGCGCACCCGGGGGACGGTCGACGCCGTGCTGTACCTGTTCCTCTTCTTCCCGGGGATGATCTTCTTCTTCTGGATGGGGAGCCAGGAGGGGCTGCACTCCTGGTCGATCGGCGAGCGCTCGGACGCCAGCCCGTGGCGCCCGATCGTCTACCCCCTCAAGCTCGTCCTGCCGGTCACGGCCCTGCTCATCCTGATCCAGGGCGTCTCCGAGTTCATCAAGAGCCTCCACCTGGCGCTGCGGGGGCGGCCGCTGTGAGCCCCGAATACCTCGGGCTCGTCCTCCTGGCGGCGCTGCTGACCGGCATCTTCGTGGGCTTCCCCATCGCCTTCACCCTCATCATCCTCAGCCTCGTGTTCGGCTACATCGGGTTCGGCGACACGGTGTTCTATCTGATGGTCTTCCAGACCATCGGCCTCATGAAGGAGGAGACGCTGGCTGCCGTGCCCCTGTTCATCTTCATGGGGCACATCCTGGAGCAGGCGGGGCTCATGGAGCGGCTGTTCAACGCCTTCCGGCTCATCCTGGCGCCGGTGCGCGGCTCGCTCTACCTGGGGGTGCTGCTCACCGCCACGATCTTCGCCACCGCCACCGGCATCATCGGCGCCTCGGTGACCGTGATGGGGCTGATGGCGGGGCCGGCCATGATCAAGGCCCGCTACGACCCCAAGCTCTCGGCCGGGGCCATCGCGGCCGGGGGAACGCTGGGCATCCTGATCCCCCCCAGCGTGATGCTGGTCGTCATGGGCCCGATCGTGGGCGTGTCGATCGTCCAGCTCTTCGCGGCGGCCATCATACCCGGCGTGATGCTGGCGGGGCTCTACATCGGGTACACGATGCTCCGGAGCTTCATCAACCCGACCCTCGGACCGCCGCTGCCCCTGGACGAACGGGCCACGTCCTACGTCCAGATCGTGAAAGAGTTCTTCGCGGGCGTCGTCCCGCTCGCGGTCATCATCTTCGCCGCGCTCGGCAGCATCATCGTGGGGCTGGCCACGCCGACCGAGGCCGCCGCCATGGGCGCCTTCGGGGCCACCATCCTGACCCTGTCCTACGGCCGGCTGAACTACCCGATGTTCCGCGATGCGGCGATCAAGACCCTGCAAACCTCGAGTCTCGTGCTGTTCCTGGCCGTGGCCTCCAACATCTACGGGTCCGTCTTCACCCGGCTGGGCACCAGCAGCATGCTGGCCAACACGCTGGTCTCGCTGCCGGTGCCGCCGCTCGCCATGCTGGGTCTTCTCATGATCCTCATCTTCCTGCTGGGATGGCCGCTGGAGTGGCCGGCGATCATCTTCATCTTCCTGCCGATCTTCATCCCGGTGGTGCAGGCGCTCAAGTTCGACCTCATCTGGTTCAGCGCCCTGGTCGCAGTGAACCTCCAGACGGCGTTCCTGTCGCCGCCGGTCGCGATGGCCGCCTACTATCTGAAGGCCGTCGTGCCGTCGTGGGAGCTCAACGACATCTACCGGGGGATGGTCGACTTCATGCTGCTCCAGGTGGTCGGCCTGCTGCTCCTCTTCTTCTTCCCACAGATCGCGCTGTGGCTCCCGAACCTGCTCTACGGCAAGTAAGAGGCCGCCCGACGCCCTGAGGGCGCCCCGACCGGAGCTTCGATCCCCTCGGAGGAGGACCACCCCCATGGAGGTGAGTGCGTGAGCCTGCCCGCCGACGCATCGACGGCGCCGGAGGCACCCAGCGGGCTGGATCGGGTGGTGGCGTCGATCGACGGCCTGAGCACGGCCACGGGATGGCTGGCCGGCTGGCTCATGGTGCCGATGACCCTGGCCGTCACCTACGAAGTGGTCGCGCGCTATGCCTTCGGCGCCCCGACCGTCTGGGCCTACGACAGCACCTACATGTTCTTCGGCACCCAGTTCATGCTCGCGGCCGCGTACACGCTGCTCAAGGGCGGGCACATCCGGACCGACGTGTTCTACGAGCGGTGGTCGCCGCGGACGCGGGCGACCATCGACACGGTCTCCTACGTGTTGTTCTTCTTTCCCGGTATGCTGTTCGTCCTCTACGCGGGCTGGGTGGAGGCCTGGCTCTCCTGGCAGATCGGCGAGCGCTCGGACTGGAGCGCCTGGCGGCCCATCATCTACCCCTTGAAGTTCGTGATCCCCGTGACGGCGGTCCTCCTCATCCTCCAGGGCTTCGCCGAGCTGGTCCGCTGCCTGCGGGTGATCCGGGGGCGGCGGCGGTGAGCCACGAGATCCTCGGCTTCATCCTGCTCGCCGTCTTCCTCTTCGCCATCTTCATCGGGTTCCCGGTCTCGTTCACGCTCATCTTCCTGTCGCTGGCCTTCGGCTACTTCGCGCTCGGCGACATGGTCTTCTACCTGACGGTGCTGCAGACGATCGGGCTCATGAAGGAGGAGGTCCTGGCGGCGGTCCCGCTCTTCATCTTCATGGGCTACCTCCTCGAGGAGGGCGGGCTCATGGAGCGCCTGTTCCACGCCTTCCGGCTGCTCATGGGCGGCATCCCGGGCTCGCTCTACGTCGCCGTGCTGGCCACCGCCACGATCTTCGGGATCGCCGCCGGCACCGTCGGCGCCACCGTCGCCGTGGTCGGGATCATGGCCGTGCCGACCATGGTCCGGGCCGGGTACGACGCGCGGCTCTCCGCCGGCTCCATCACGGCCGGCGGCAGCCTCGGCATCCTGATCCCGCCGAGCGTGATGCTGGTCGTGATGGGTCCCGTCATGGGCGTCTCGGTCGCCGACCTCTACGCGGCCTGTTTCGGCCCCGGCTTCCTGCTGGCGGGGATCTTCATCGGCTGGACGCTGATCCGCTCCCTCATCAATCCGCGGCTGGGGCCGCCGCTGCCGCTCGAGCAGCGCTCGGGCTCGCTGCGCACGCTCACGGTCGAGCTGACGCTGGGCATGCTCCCCCACGTCATCCTGACCGTGATCACGCTGGGGCCGATCCTGGCCGGCATGGCCACGCCCACCGAGGCGGCGGCCGTGGGCGTGGTGGGCACGGTCATCATGGCCGCGCTCTACCGGGCGCTGTCCTGGACCCGGGTCAAGGACGCGATGCTCCAGACCGCCCAGCAGACGAGCATGGTCCTGTTCCTGGCCGTCGCCTCCAACATCTTCGGCGCGGTGTTCACGCGCCTGGGGTCGGCCACGCTGATGACCGACACGCTCATCGGACTGCCCCTGCCGCCGATGGGCACGATGCTGGTCGTGATGTTCCTGATCTTCCTGATGGGCTGGCCGTTCGAGTGGCCGGCGATCGTGCTCGTCTTCGTGCCGCTCCTGCAGCCGGCCATCATCGCGCTGAAGTTCGACCAGCTGTGGTTCGCCACCCTGATCGCGGTGAATCTCCAGACGGCGTTCCTGTCGCCGCCGGTGGCGATGGCGGCCTACTACCTGAAGGCGGTGGCGCCGGACTGGAAGCTGACCGACATCTACTGGGGGATGGCGGAGTTCATGGTGCTGCAGGTGGTCGGGCTCCTGGTCCTGCTGTTCTTTCCGGGGCTCGCGCTGTGGTTCCCGCACTGGCTGTACGGTCCGTGACGAGCGCATGAGCTCGGCCCCCGGCGCATCGACCCCTCCGGCGCCGGGCGCCCTGGACGGGGTGGTCAGGGCCATCGACACCCTGAGCACGGCCGCCGGCTGGTTCGCCGGCGCGCTGATCGCCCCGCTGACCCTGGCCGTGGCGTACGAGGTGGTGGCCCGCTACGTCTTCAACGCGCCCACCCGATGGGTCTCCCACGTCACCTACACGCTCTACGGCGCCCAGTTCATGCTGGCGGCGGCCTACACGCTGCTCAAGGACGGGCACATCCGGACCGACGTGTTCTACGGGCGGTGGTCGCCGGGGACCCGGGCGATCATCGACGCGGTCTCCTACGTGGCCTTCTTCTTTCCCGGCATGCTGCTCGTCCTCCACGCCGGAACAGTGGAGGCGCGACACGCCTGGGAGATCGGCGAGCGCGCGGGCGGGTGGCCGGCCTACCCCTTCAAGGCCATCATCCCGCTCACGGCGCTGCTGCTCCTGCTCCAGGGGCTCTCCGAGCTGATCAAGTGCGCGCGCGTGCTCCGAGCGCGCGCCCGGTGAGTCCCGAGCTCCTCGGCTTCGTCCTGCTCGGCGTGTTCTTCTTCGCGATCTTCATCGGGTTCCCGGTCGCCTTCACCTTGATCGTCCTCTCGCTCGCCTTCGGCTATTTCGCGCTCGGCGGCATCGTCTCCTTCCTGAGCGTGTTCCAGACGCTCGGCCTCATGAAGGAGGAGGTCCTCGCCGCGGTGCCCCTGTTCATCTTCATGGGCTATCTCCTCGAGGAGGGGGGGCTCATGGAGCGCTTGTTCCGCGCCCTGCAGCTGCTGCTGGGGCCGGTGCCCGGCTCGCTCTACGTGGGGGTGCTCATCACCGCCACCATCTTCGGCATCGCCTCCGGCACCGTCGGGGCCACCGTCGCCGTCGTCGGCATCATGGCCGCCCCGACGATGATCCGGGCCGGCTACGATCCGCGGCTGTCGGCCGGCTCCATCACCGCCGGGGGCAGCCTCGGCATCCTGATCCCCCCGAGCGTGATGCTGGTGGTGATGGGGCCGGTGATGGGGGTCCCGGTCGCCGACCTCTACGCGGCCGCGTTCGGCCCGGGCTTCCTCCTGTCGGCCCTCTTCATCGGCTGGACGCTCGTCCGCAGCCTGATCAACCCGCGGCTGGGACCCCCGCTGCCGCGGGAGCAGCGCGCCGGCTCCCTTCGCACGCTCGCGGTGGAGCTGACGCTCGGGATGGCGCCCCAC
>DASTOJ010000047.1:0-15247 GCA_035762565.1 Candidatus Methylomirabilota bacterium
GCTCGGTCGCGACCAGAGGCCGGAGCCGCTTCAGGGACGTGACCTCTGAGGAGAGGACGCTCCCGTCATCGTCGACCGTCGCTCCCGCCGTCTCCTGAGGCTCACGGTCAGTGCGGAGACTAGCATGGTTCTCCGGTAAGCGACAATCGAGCGGAAGACGAAGCTGGCCCACGGCGTCGCCCACGATACGCTGCGCCCGTCGCCGCTGGAACGTCCAATATCGGAGACATCCGAGACTGCCCGCTCCCGCGCCCCGCCCGACGCTCAGCGACCGAGGTAGAGGCGCTTGACCTCCGGATCGGTCAGCAGCTGCTGCCCCGCGCCCTCGAACCGGTTGCGTCCCAGCTCCAGCACGTGCCCGCGGTCGGCGATGGCCAGGGCCCGGGTGGCGTACTGCTCGACCAGCATCAGCGTGTAGCCCGCCCGCCGCAGGTCGATCAGCTTCTCGAAGATGAGCGTGACGAACTTCGGGGACAGGCCCAGCGAGGGCTCGTCGAGCAGGATGAGCTTCGGGTCGTCATCAGCGCGCGGGCGATGGCCACCATCTGCTGCTCGCCGCCCGACATCGTGCCCGCCTTCTGCTTGCGGCGCTCGGCCAGGATCGGGAACAGGGCCCGCGGCGCAGCACGAGGTCGGGGCGGAGCCCGGTGCGCTCCTCGCCGTTGACGAGGACGCGGCCCGCCCGCGGCGTCAGCAGCCCCATGATGGTCTTGAACGCCGGCGCCTCGGCCACGAGCAGCGGCGCCCGCGTCACGCCGGCACCTCGCAGACGTAGAGGATGTGCGGGTACGGCATCCAGTCGACCATGAGGTGGCGGCGCACGACGAAGCCGGCGGCGACGAGCGCCCGGGTCAGCGCCTCGGCGCTCCAGTACCGCACGGGCGTGCGCGGCGCCATCGCCTTGTCGAGCGCCCAGGTGAACCAGCGCTTGGGGGCCGGCTGGGTGTCCACGTCCTTCACCAGGAGCACGCCGCCGGGGGCCAGGCCCCGGCGGAGCGCGCGCAGCAGGGGCGGGACGCTGGCCGCCGGCACGTGGTGGACGATGTCGAGCATGTAGGCCGCGCTCACCTCGACGTCGCCCTTGAAGTCGCGGGCGTCGCCGCACTCGTAGGCCACGTTGTCGAGGCCCAGTCGCGCGGCCGCTCGCCGGGCCAGCGCGAGGCGGGCGCCGTCGACATCGAGCCCGCGCACGAAGCGCCGCCGCTCGGTCGCCGCGTAGTACAGCGAGAACAGGCCGAAGCCGCAGCCGATGTCGAGCACCGGCCCCTCGTCGGGCAAGTACTGCCCGATCTCGTCCAGGAAGCGCTGACGCAGGATGCCGAACCGCACCCAGCAGTAGGCGCGCACGACAGGATCGTCGTAGGCGCGGATGATCTTACGGACGGCGTCGCTGTGCATGGATCCGGTACCCCGGACCGGCGTGGACCAGATCGTACCGCGCCAACCGCTCGCCCAGCCCGGGGAAGGTGTCGAGGCGCTCCCAGCCGCCCGCCGGCCACCCCTCCTCGAAGACCACGATGAGCGCGGGCGGGCGCGCGTCGAGGCCGTGGAGCAGCTCGGCGCGCAGGGCCTGGACGGTCGGATGGCCGGGGTCGTGGAAGAAGTGAAAGTCGTAGAGGAAGCGCGTCGGCTCGCGGACCCCCAGCCGCAGCAATGCGTGGATGCCGCCGGCCGTCGTGTCGAAAACCTGCACCGTGTCACCCTCACGCAAGCGCAGAGCCAGCTCGGCGGCGAGCTGGCCGACTCGCGCGGCCTTGGCCCGCTCCCAGTCGGCGCCACCGACCGCCGCCGCCTTCTCGGCGAGCAGCACGACGGCGAGCGCGGCGCTGAGCAGCAGGACGGCCGCCGCCGGCCGCCGCGGCAGGGCCAGCGCCGGGGCGAGCCCAACGACGAGCAGAGCCGCGGCGAACGCCGCCAGGGGGTAGAGATGGTACTCCCAGCCCTTGCCCTGCCCCACGAAGTGCAGGACGCCGTAGAGGACGCCCAGCCCCGCGGCGACGTGCCGCGCGCCAAACCGCCCGGCCGCCAGCGCGGCGCCCGCCGACAGCAACACTCCGGTGCCCAGCGGGATCCAGATCCACCCGCGATGGACGCTCCACTCCGTCGCGCGGCCCAGCCGCCCGTAGAGCGGGATCAGATAGTCGACGACGATCGCACGCCACGCCGGCAGCGCGCCGGCCAGCGCCAGCCAACCGACCACCGCGAACGGCGCCACCGCCGCGCCCGCCACGAACCAGCCGAGCGGCGCGGCCACTCCGCCGCCCGCGCGCCACGCCGCCGCCGCGACCATCGTGCCGAGCGCCGCGGCCAGCAGCGCCGCGTGCGGCTTGACCATCACCGACGCGCCCAGGGCGAGACCGCTCCACATGAGCGCAACCCGGCCTCGCGACTCGACCCAGCGCGCCGCGCCGAGCGCGCCGGCGAGCAGGAGGGGGCACAGCAGGAAATCCCGCTGCCCCGCCTGCCAGGCGCCGCCCGCCAGGTGATAGAGCGCGAACACGAGGGCGCCGGCGCCGGCCGCCGGCCGCCCCCCCGGCCGCCCGAGCGCCGCGATGAGGCCCGCCGTCCCGGCGAGCCATGCGAGATCGAAGACCCTCCACGCGAGATCACCGGCGCCGAGCGTACGGATCACGAGCAGGTGCAGCAAATAGACTCCGGGGAAGTTCATGTCGAACAGGTCCCGATACGGTACCGCCCCCTCCCCGATCCGCCACGCGACATAGTGCATGATCGGCGCATCGTGCACGAGCGGCCAATCCCACGACCGCCACACGAGCCACCCCACCAGAAGTGCGCAGCCACCGACCGCGATCCACGTCACGACGCGCTCGATGAACCGAGCGCCGGCTTCGCCCGCCTCCGGGTCACCGCCCAAAGTACGCCTCGATGACCCGCTCGTCGGCCTGGATCAGACCCGGCGGCCCCTCGGCGATCTTCTCGCCATGGTCGAGGACGAAGACCGTCTCGCACAGGCCCATGACCACCTTCATGTCGTGCTCGACCAACAGCCGGCCCACCGCCGCCAGCGCGGGGTCGGTCATGAGCACGCGCACGAACTCCACCCGCTTCTGCTGGCCGTAGGAGAGGTTGCCGGCGTACTCGCCGGCCAGCCGCTCGAGCTTGACGAACGCCAGCAGCTCGCGCCCCCGCCGCTCGACGTCGGCGCGCGGCCCCCGCGTGACGACGAGCAGATTCTCGAGCGCCGTCAGCTCGGGAAACACGCGGATGACCTGCAACGTCCGCCCCACGCCCCGGTTGGCGATCTGGTGGGGCTTGAGATGCTCGATGCGCTCGTCCCGGAGGGCGACGCGGCCGGCGTCGAGACGCTCGAGGCCGGTGACGCAGTCGAACAGCGTCGTCTTGCCGGAGCCGTTGGGCCCGATCAGCCCGTAGATGCGAGTGCCAGAGATCCGAGCGCTTTGAAGGTCATACGGGTCCTCCTGGCGGCGGTAAGTTCGCACGACTAATAGCATCGGCTCGTCGGCGGTGTCAAGGCGACGGCGTCGCCTTGTTCGCGATGATAGGCTGAGTGCGTCAGGGCACGGCCCTGCCCCACCCCACACGAGGAGTCTCCATGCTGCCATCCCAACCGGCCCCTGCGGGCCGCTCGATTCTCATCGTGGAGGACAACGCCGACGCCCGGGACGCGCTGCGCGTGCTGCTGGAGCTGGACGGCCACTCGGTGGAGACGGCCGAGGAGGGCCGCGCGGCGCTCGACCTCGCCCGCGCCAAGGACCCCGACGTCGCCCTGGTGGACATCGGCCTGCCCGGGATGGACGGTTTCGAGATCGCCCGCCGCCTGCGCGCCCTCGACCCGCGCCGTCCCGTGCTCATCGCGCTCACCGGGTACGGTCAGCCGGAGGACCGCCGCCGGGCGACCGAGGCCGGCTTCGACGGGTTGCTCGTGAAGCCGGTCGATCCGGGCACCCTGAGCGACCTGCTCGCTACTCTCGAAATTCCTGGTCGAGGATCTCGCGGATGAACCGGTCGAGCGAGACGGGGTAGAACCGCGCGTCGGGCGACACGATCACGCCGGTATCGATGACCTCGCGTCGCGCCAGCTCGTCGAGCACCCGCTCCAGGTGGCGGGCCGGGTCGTGCTCGTGGCGGCGGATCGCCAGATCCTCGCTCTCGAGGGCGATCTTCGCCGCGTAGCGGAAGCTGAACACGCGGGCCACCAGCCGGTGGTCCATCAGCTCGCGCTCGCCGAACAGCTCGCCGTAGGTGGGTCCGTCGCGGCCGGGCGTGATGACCAGCCGGGGCGAGACCTTGATGCGCCCCCGCACCTCCACCGACCGCGTGGGCCGGTCGCGGCTCTCGGGGGCGACCAGCACGTAGGGCAGCACGTGGTAGCCGGTGATGATACCGGTCAGGGGCTTGCGCACGATCTCGGTCTCGCTGAAGACCGCGCGCAGGAACTCCGGATCCGACCACTCCGCGTCCACGCCGACAGTGTACGGCCTCGCCGCACGCTCAGTTGACTATTCGCTGGCTCTGGGGCCACTCTGGCGGCATGCCGAACGAGTCGGCGGCGCCGCGACGGATGCCGGGGAACGAGCTCGTGTACGTCTGCGAGCGGTGCGGGGAGCGGATGGAAGAGCGCCAGTGCAAGATCGTCTGCCGGAACTGCGGCTACTGGCGGGACTGCAGCGACCCGTAGCCGTGGCGCCACCGCGCGTGTTCCTCCTCTCCCCCGCCCACTGCGGCGGCGAGCGCGCCGCGCTGCTGGGCTCGCCGCGGGCCGCATTCGACCTGGCCCGCCGGCTGCGCGGGGGCGGCGCGACGCTCGGCGAGGTGTTCACCTTCCTCTCGGGACTCTACTTCCGCGGCAAGCTCGCCTACGCCGAGCGCTTCGGCGTGCCGCTGGTGATCACGCCGAACGCGGGGCTCCAGCCGGCCGGTGCGCGCGTCACGCTGGCGGCCCTGCGGGCCTCGGCCCGCGTCGACGTCCACGCGGCCAACCCGCGTTACCGGCGCCCGCTGCTGGCCTCGGCGCGGGCGGTGGCGGACACGCTGGAGCCCGACGCCGGCGTCACGCTGCTCGGCTCGATCGCGTCCGACAAGTACGTGGGCGCGCTGCTGGAGGTCTTCGGCGAGCGCCTGACGTTTCCCGCCGCGTTCGTGGGGCGGGGGGACATGAGCCGCGGAGGGCTGCTGCTGCGGAGCGTGCGGGCCGGCGTCGAGCTGGACTACGTCCCCGTGGCCGGCGCCGTGCGCCACGGCCCCCGCCCGCCCCGGCTCACGCGGGTCTCCTGATGGCGCGCGCAAAGCGGGCGCCGACGCGCGACTATCACCCCGCCACCGTGCGCCGGCCCGGGCGGGCCGCCGGGAGGGTGACGGCGGTCACGATCCCGCCCGTACGGGGCGACGTCGAGCTGGACGTCGGCGGGCGGCGCGTGCGGCTGACCAACCTCGGCAAGGTGTTCTTCCCGGAGATCGGCGCCACCAAGCGGGACCTGCTGCAGTACTACGTCGCCGTCGCCCCCGTGCTGCTGCCGCACGTGCGCGAGCGGGCGATGGTGATGAAGCGCTATCCCAACGGGGCCGCCGGCGACTTCTTCTTCATGAAGCGGGCGCCCACGCCGCGGCCCGCCTGGATCGCCACCTGCGCCATCGCGCACGCCTCCGGCAGCGTCATCGACTTTCCCGTCATCAACGACCTCGCCGCCCTGCTGTGGGTCGTCAACCTGGGCTGCATCGACCTGAACCAATGGTACGCCCGCTGCGACGACGTGGACCGGCCGGACTATCTGCACTTCGACCTCGATCCGGTCGGCGACGTGCCGTTCGCCACCGTGCGGGAGGCGGCCGGGGTCGTGAACGAGACGCTGGCCGCGCTCGGCATGCCGACCTACGTCAAGACAACCGGCTCCCGCGGCCTGCACGTCTACGTCCCCATCGTGCGCGGCCCCACCCAGAAGCAGGTGTGGGAGGTCAGCAAGACGATCGCGGTGGACGTGGCCCGGCGTCACCCGGCCCTGCTCACCGCCGTCTACAAGAAGTCCGCGCGGCCGGCGGGCCGGGTGCTGGTCGACTACAACCAGAACGCGTGGGGACGGACGCTGGCCTCGGTGTACTCGGTGCGCCCGCGGCCCCGCGCCACCGTGTCCACGCCCGTGAC
The DNA here is from genome assembly GCA_035762565.1 of Candidatus Methylomirabilota bacterium. GTDB lineage: Bacteria > Methylomirabilota > Methylomirabilia > Rokubacteriales > CSP1-6 > AR5. Next base: position 6,122 of record DASTOJ010000047.1, read on the forward strand.
CTGGGACGAGGTGGCGAGGGGCGTCACGCTCGAGGACTTCCGCATGGACAACGTCCCCGCTCGCGTCGCCCGGCTGGGCGACCTGTGGGCGCCGCTCAACGCCGCCCGCGGCCGCTTCGACCTCGCCCGCCTCGCCGGCTAAACGACGGCGATCGCCTCCACCTCGATCATCCAGTCGGGATGGGCAAGGGCGGGAATCGCCACCAGTGTCGAGGCCGGGCCCTTCTTGCCGAAGAACTCCTCGCGCACGGGCACCAGGTCGGCGCGGTAGCGGATGTCGGTCACGTAGGTATTGATCTTCACCACGTTGGCGAGCGTGCCGCCTTGCGCCTCGACCAGCGCCTTGAGCGACTTGAACGCCTCGCGGGCCTGGCCTTTGAAGTCGCCCCGGTGCAGCGGCCCGCCGTCCTTGTCGTACGCGACCTGCCCGGCAATGAACAGGATCGACGTGGCCCCGGTCACCTTGATCGCCTGACTGTACGTCGGCGGATCGAACACGCCCGGCGCGCAATACTTCTCGATCTTCGCCATGGACCATCCTCCCCGGAGACGAGACGTGGATGAGCGCCCGGAGTCTAGACGATCACGCCGCCCGGCGCGAGGGGTCGGTAGGACCCGGCCTGGCCGCGGGCCCGTCCTCCGCGATCCCGGCCGTCCAGCGGGCCCGCTCCGCGGGCGTCAGGTTGCCGGCCGGGGCCAGGCGCGGGTCGCCGTAACCCCAGTGCTCGACGTCCACCAGGTACTGCGCGCGGGAGATCAGCGTGCCCTGGCACACGCGCTCGGAGTCCGAGCGCGTCAGCTCGCGGTCCAGTCGTCCCATCAGCTCCCGCACGACGGCGGCCGGCACGCGCGCGCGCTCGCACGGATAGATGAAGCCGAACCCGACGAGGTGCTGGAGCAGCACCCGCCAGTGGTCGCCGAAGCGCGCGAGCAGGCGGGGCCAGTCCAGGGTCTCGGCGCACGCCCGGAGGATGTGGGCGACGTCGGCGCCGTCGAAGCGCTCGCGCTCCATGACGAACGACTTGGACCAGATCATCTCCTCGGCCGGGATCAGCCGGACGGGGACGTCGAGGACCGTCTCGTCCACGGCGTGAAGGAACCAGTCGTCGTCCACCAGGGCCACACCGTTGCCCGAGCTGAAGATGAGATCGACCACGTCCTCGCCACCACGCGCCTTGGCCAGCCAGTGCGGGAACGGGATCCCCGTCTCGCAGCCGTCGGCGGCCAGCCGCGCCAGCGCGCGGTCCACGTCCCGCGGATGGACGAACAGGTCGAAGTCCTTCGTGTGGCGCGCGATGCCCGTGTAGCGCTCGAAGGCGTAGGCGCCGCCCACGAGGAACGACACTCCGCCTTCCTCCAGCAGCCGCATCACCCGGCGGTAGAAGGCTCTGGCCGCCCGGTCGAGCCCGGTCTCGGCCGGGCTCACGGCGCGACGGCGGCCGGCGCCGCCGCCTCGCGCAGCACCGGCAGCTCCAGCAGCCGGAACGGCGGCTGGTCCGGGAACGCCTGGGTCAGCACCGGGATGGACACGTTGTAGACGGGCACGCCGGCGCTGGTCCGTCCCTCCACCGAGCCGTGGTGCGCGTGGCCGTGAAAGGCGACCGCCGCACCGTAGCGGTTGATCGGCTCCTCCAGCCGGCTGGAGCCGAGGAAGGCGTGGATCTCGGGGGGCTCGGCGTCCACCGTGGCGCGGATGGGCGAGTAGTGCAGGACTGCGACGCGCTGCGGCGTCCGCAGGCGGGCCAGCGCCGCCTCCAGCTTCAGCGCCTCCTCCACGGCCTCCCGCACGAACTGCTTGAGCACGGGCTCGCCCCACGACTGCAGGGCGTGCTGCCCGAAGCCGCCCGCGAAGCCCTTGACGCCGGCGAACCCCACGCCGTTGACCTCCGTCCCGTCGCCGTCGAGGATGCGCACCCCGGCCTCGGTCAGGATCGCCCTCACCTCGTCGGCGTGCCCCGACTCGTAGTCGTGGTTGCCGAACACCGCGAGCACCGGCACCTTCACGACGGCGCCGAGCTCCCGTGCGAGCACGCGCGCCTCCTCGGGCAGGCCGTAGTCGGTCAGATCGCCGCAGAGCACGACGACGTCGGCGTGCGCCATCCGGGTGAACAGCGGCTGGAACCCGCCCTGCGAGTCCTTCCGGCAGTGCAGGTCGCCCACTGCCGCCACCCGGACGACGTCGCCGGTCAACGGCTCTGGCCCGTCTCGCCCACCGCCGGCCGGGCGGCGTGCAGCTGGGCCGCTACCCGGGCCAGGTCGTCGGCGATGACGCGCTCGGGATCGCTGCCGAACAGCGCGGCCAGGCCGTGACCGAGCGCCCCACCCACGGGGCGGTAGGTCAGGCCGACCTCGATGCGGGTCGCGTTGGGGCCGGCGCGGCGGAACCGCACCGTGCCCTCGTGCTCGACGAGCGAGCTCTCCACGGTCCGCCAGCCGATCTCCTCGCTGGGCACGCGGCGGGTGACGACGGCATCCCACTCGATCGGCGCGCCGCCCGGCCCATTGACCACCCAGTGGGTGCGGTCGGGGCCGGTCCGCCGGACCTCGCGCACGTGCGACATGAAGCGCGGAAAGTTCTCGAAGTCGTTCCAGAACTCGTAGACGCGCTCGACCGGCGCCTCCACCGTCAGCGTGCGCACGACCTCGATGCCCCCCCCGGCGCCTCTCGATCGGCGGAGCCGCCACAGGCCCGCGGCGATCGCGGCCGCGAAGCCGCCCAGCAGCGCCCAGTCGCGCGGCTGCAGGGCGGACGTCCCCCCGCGGCGAAGGCGCACCACCCGCCCGCGCGATCTCGAGACGCCGAGCCCGGGCCATCGCGACGCGAGGATCCCGGTACCGATCTCGCGCACGGCCGTCAGCGGCTCCAGCCGACGCGCGCGGTCGAGCATTTCGCTGTCGCCGGCCTCGGCCAGCCGTTCGCGCAAGTCGGCGCGACGGCGATGTCCGCGGTCGGGGTCCATGAGGTACATCGTGCCCGCGCCCAGGGCGGCGCCACTCAGCAGCGTGATCACGTTCGCCATGTTTTCACTCCTTCTCTTTCCGGGGACGGGGCGTAGTCGAGGCGATGGCGCAGTAGTGGCGGATGCAGCGAATCGCGTGCCAGTCAGCGCCGCGTGTAAATCGTAGAAAGCACCTTCCGGCGGCGCCCCCGAGATCTCCGGACCAACGCGTTGCGGCATACAGCCCCGCGCTGCTCGCAACGCCTGCGCCGCCTGTCCGCGCTCCGCGCCGGTGGTCCACCCCCCCGTCCCCGCGAATTCACACGCCGTTGACAACGAGGGGGGCGCGTGCGGTACACGAGAAGGCGCCCGGCGATACGCCGCCGACGCCGGGCCGGAGACCGCTGCCCGGGAGATCGGTGGCCTCCTGATGCGCTGGCAGCCGTGCTCGACGCGCTGAACCGGTCCGCGTGGATCCCGGCGCTGCTGGTCCGACTGCTCGTCGGCTACTTCTTCCTCGTCAGGGGCGGGGCCAAGGTCTGGCGCTGATCGTCCTCGGACTCCTCACCCGGCTGGCGGCGATTCTGCTGGCCATCAACATCGTGGTCGCGGTGGCAACGGTGAACTTCGAGCGGGTGAGCGACCTCGACGAGTTCGCATCAGCCTGGACGCGCATCAGCCTGGACGCGCTGTTCCGGCGGTGGCTCGTCCGGGCCGGCGGCGAGACCAGCCAGCGACCCGGCCAGCCCTCCACGAGGGCTTCATCGAGGGCGCCGCGCTGAACCAGCCGCGCGACCGAGGTGTCCACCTCCGCCGCCGGCACCCCGAAGATGCGGCGCAGGCGTGCGGGCGTCGTGAACGCGGCACCGGCCGCGTAACGCGCCACGAGCCGGTCGAGCGCGGCCGCGCGGCTCAGGCGCCGGCCTTCCGCCACGAGCTCGGGCAGCCAGCTCTCCACCAGCTCCCAGCGGTAGGAAAACGAGGGGTCGTACCGCTCCTCGCTCTTGACCAGCCACAGGCCCTGCTGCAGCTCGCCCATCGCGCGCTCGAACTCCCGCGTGCGGGAAGGCTCGAGCAGGAAGGCGTTGGCGCGCAGCTCGCGCGTGTACTGCGGATGCTCGCGGATGAGCGCGTCCATCAGCCGCCGGGCCGTGAGCGACAACCGCCCCGCCGCGTACTCCGCCCGGTAGTCGCGCGCGCGCTGGCGGCCGCGGACGAGCGCGTAGAACGCCGGGAAGAGATCGAGCGCGACCAGCACGGGGCGCCCTCGCAGCAGCTTGCCGTAGTAGACGCGCCGGGCAGCCGGCAACTCGTCCTTGAGCCGCCAGGTCCGTCCCACGCCGTCGTCGTGGTGCGAGCGCTTCGGCCAGCGCGGCTTCGCCCGGCCGACCACCGCCTCCCACAGGCACGCCACGCCCTCGGGGAAGCGGAAGAAGGTCGAGCAAAAGCCGACCGTGTCGACGAACGCCAGCGCGGCGGCGGCGCTGCGCACGCGCCGGGCCGGCTGGTGGCGGAACATGCGCGCGCGGCGCGCCTCGAGCGCGGCGGCGGCCGGCGGGCGGATGCTAGGATCGGCTGCGGATGGCCGGGACGGGTCCCGCGCGATGGTTCTGCTACCTCCTCGCCTGCGCCGACGGCTCCCTCTACGCGGGGATCACGACGGCGCTCGACCGCCGGCTGGCCGCCCACAACGCCGGCTCGGCGTCGAAGTATACGCGGGCGCGGCGGCCGGTGCGGCTGGTGTGGACCGAGTCCTGCCGTGACCGCGCTGCCGCCAGCCGGCGCGAGGCCGCCGTCAAGGCGCTCCCGCGCGCGCTGAAACTGGCGCTGGCGGATGCGCGGCCAGCCACGCCTCGGCGTCCGCGCGCAGCCGCCGCCGCTCGGCGTCGGCAAGCCCGGCCGGATCGAACCGGTGGCGATAGTGCAGGGCCAGCAGCACCCGTAGCGGCGCCGTCGCCAGCCCGGGCGGCGCCGTATTCGACACGGCCTCGAGCCAGCGCCCGAGAGGCTCGCCGGGCGAACGCGCGAACCCCAGCGCGATGAGCCGCCGCTCGATCCCGTAGAACTCGGAGTCGGCGCCGGGGAGGGAGGCGCGGCGAGCCGGCGCCGTGGTCGCCGCCGCCGGCCGGGCCACGCGGCGGCGGGCCCACAGCCGCCACGCCAGGATCGCCAGCAGCGGGAGCAGCAGCCAGCCGAGGCGGCCGGTCAGCCGGTCGCGTCGCTCGCTCCAGCGCCAGCGCGAGAGCAGGAACGTCGCCCACTCCCACAGGTCCGCCAACGGCTGCCAGGCGGTCGCCGGCCCGGTCTCCTCGGCGATCCAGCCCGGCGGCGTGGTGTCGACTTCCACCCAGGCGCCGTCGATCCAGGCCAGCGCCCACGCGTGGGCGTCGCGCGCGCGCACGACCCAGCGCTGCTCCACGCGGCTCCACTCGTGCGCCGCATAGCCGACGGCGTAGCGCGCGGGCACGCCGGCTTCGCGCAGCAGGAGCGCGGTGGCCGTCGCGAAGTACTCGCAGTGGCCACGGCGCGTGACCGTGAGGAACTGGTCGAGCGCGGTGCGCCCCGGGCGCGTCCCCGCCAGATGGCGCGAGTACTGGAACCGGCCGAGAAAGTGCGCACGCACGACCGCCACCGCCTCGGCCGGCGAACGGCCGGTCAGATCCAGCTCGCGCGCCACCCGAGCGACCGCGGCCGCCTCGCGCGGCGGGACTTGCAGGTCGGAGGGTTGTCCCGGCGCCTCGCCGGATCCGCGCCGCGGGAAGTGCGCCGTGTAGGTCACCAGACCGAGCCCCTCGTCCACACGGACGGCGCCGAACCGGTTGCGGGCGAGGCTGACGACCATCAGCTCGTCGAGGCGGACCGCGCCGTAAGGCAGGGGCAGCAGGCCGCGCCCGCGCGCCAGGTAGGCCGACAGGGTGAGGCGGGCGTCGGCCGCGGCTTCGCGGCGCAGGCGCCAGGTGGCGCCGTCGGACTCCGGCGGCACCGGCACGAACCCGGCATCGACCGCCAGCCACACCGGCGCGTGGTACACGTTGTAGCTCGCCTGATGCAGGAGGATAGGCATCCGGGTCCCGCCCGTCTCCACACGCAGGACGATCCGGTCCGAGAGCTTGAGCTCACCCACGTCGCCCAGCGACGTGGTACTGCGCGAGGGATCGACGTCACGGCGGAGCCAGTTGAGGAGCAGGGCCTGCGCCCGCTGCTCGACGACCCGCTGGGCCTCGGCCAGGCCGACGTGCCCGGCCCAGCCGAGCAGGGCTGCCAGCGCTACACCCGCGACCCAGCGAAGCCGGCCCGTCCGGCCGCGCACCCGCCACAGGGCGCACGCCACCAGCACGACGAGGCCCGCGTAGAAGGTCGCCCGCGTGCCGGCCGCACTGGCGGACAGCAGGCACAGCCCGAAGTAGGCCGGCGTGAGATCCACCAGCGGCGTGAGGCCCGGCCGCTCGCGCTGCGACCAGAAGAACACCGCGGTCTCGACCCGCCCGGCCGCGCTGTACAGCTGGCAGGCCACGAGGGGGAACAGCAGCAGGGGCAGCCACTGGATGACCACCGTCACAGCCCGGGCCGACTCGGTGGCGACGCCCTGGTAGACGCCGAGGAAGACCAGGAGGATGGCGCTGAGATCGGAGACGCGGTTGAAGTCGGCGCGCGTGAGGTCCCAGCGCGAGCGCACCAACGCCCGCGCCTCCAGCACCACTGCCGTGGCCACGCCGATGGGGAGCCAGCCGGTCTGCCAGCCCCAGAACACGAGCGCCGCGCCCGGCAACAGCGGCGGCACTAGAGCCTCGCCAGCCCTTCGCCCACGCGGCCGACCTCGAGCCGGTGGACGCCGACCGCCGGAGGGAGCGAGGCGCCTCCTCCGGGCGGCGTCACCAGCAGCACCAGCGTCGGCGTCCCGAGCGCGCGCAGGCGGTCGACCAGCTGCCGCCGGGCCTCGTCCCAGGCGAGCAGGATGCAGATGGCGCCGCTCAGCGAGGCCTGGCGTTCGAGCACCAGCCGCGCCAGCGCGGCGAACGGCCGGTCACGGCACGGACGCACGGCCGCCAGCATCTCCAGCAGGTGGTCGACGTGCCCGACGCTGCGCCCGGCTGTGATGCTGTACGCGTCGGGGCCCACGAAGAGCAGGTCGAGCAGCGAGTCCTGCGTCCCGGCGGTGCACGCGAACGAGGCCGCCACCGACACCGCCTCCTCGAACCCGACGGTCGGCGCCGCCGCGAACGTGTCGAGGACGATGGCGTGTCGCACGAAGAACTCGTCCTGGTACTCGCGCACCACGGGGCGGCCGGTGCGCGCCCACGAGCGCCAGTGGATGCGCTTGAGCGGGTCGCCGGGGCGGTAGTCGCGCAGCGCCACGAACTCCTGGGAATCGCCGACCGACGTCGCCAGCGCGATCCCGCCGCGCTGGTATTTCCGGGTGCCGGGCAGCGCCATCGGCGGCAGCGGATAGCGGCGTGGCAGGATCAGCAGCGTCTCGGGGCCGGCCAGCGGACGCAGCGCCCGCGCCAGGCCGAGAGGCTCGCGGCGCGCCACCGTGGTACCCCTGAACGTCACCCGGCCCCGGTGCAGGGGCATGAGGGTGAGGCGGACGTCCGCCGCGCCGCCGGGCGGCAGCGTCGGCAGCGCCAGCTCGGCGACGCTCGCCCGGCGGTTGCGCGCCAGCAGCCACGCCCACCGCGGGTAGCCGACCGCGCGATCGAAGCGGTTGCGGCGCGCCTCGTCCGGGTCGGCTGTCGTGGCGAACTCCTCGAGCGTCGGACGCGGGTCGCCCAGGTCTTCCAGCAGAGCCAGCCCGGGCTCGGCGCGCGGGCCGGGATTGACGACGCGCAGCGTGTAGGTCAGCGGCTCGCCGACCGTCGCGAAGCGCGGGAGCCGGCGGCGCACCGACAGGCGCGGCGGCCGCCGCAGCGCGCCGGCCAGCGCGACGAGCAGCAGCGCGCCCAGGAACGTCACCGCCTGGTAGGTGACGGTCAGCCTCGTGTTGGGACCGACGATGACGGCGGCAAGCAGCCCCGCCGCCAGCAGCTGCCCGGCCGGCGTGAGCCGGCGTGAGAGCGTGTGCTGCCACCCGGCGAATCCGTGGAAGCTCCGGTGGACGAACCGCCGCAGCACGCTAGGCGGGCACGGCGATCGTCTTGACGATCTCCTCGACGACCGACACGGCGGTGACTCCGGAGAAGCGCGCCTGCGGGTCCAGCGCCAGACGGTGGGCGATGACGGGGACGGCCAGCTCCTGCACATGCTCGGGCGCGACGAACGCCTGGCCGTCGAACAGTGCCAGCGCCTGGGCGGCGGCGACGAGCGCCAGAGAGGCGCGCGGACTGGCGCCGAGCTGCACGCCGGGCGCGGTGCGGGTGGCGCGCACCAGCTCGACCGCGTAGCGCGTGATCTCGGCGCTCGCGCGCACGTGGCGCACGCCCCGGCGCAGCGCCATCGCCTCCTCGAGCGACACGCACGGGGAGAGGTCGTCCAGCGGGTGACGTTCGGCGTGGGCGGCCAGGATGGCCACCTCGTCGGCCGCGTCCACGTAGCCGAGGCCGAACTGCAGCGCGAAGCGGTCCATCTGCGCCTCGGGCAGCGGATAGGTGCCGCGGAACTCCACGGGGTTCTGGGTGGCGATCACGAAGAACAGCTCGGGCAGGCGAGTGCTGGCGCCGTCCACCGACACCTGACACTCGGCCATCGCCTCCAGCAGCGCCGATTGCGTGCGCGGCGAGGCGCGGTTGATCTCGTCGGCCAGCAGGATGTGGGTGAAGACCGGCCCCTCGTGGAAGCGGAAGGTCTGGTCGCGGGGGTCGAAGACCGAGACGCCGAGGATGTCGCCGGGCAGCAGGTCCGGCGTGAACTGCACGCGCTTGAAGCCGGCACCGATGGAGCGCGCCAGCGCCTTGGCCAGCGTCGTCTTGCCGGTGCCCGGGTAGTCCTCCAGGAGCACGTGGCCGCCGCTGGCGAAGGCGGCCAGAAGGCGCCGGATCGCCGGAGCCTGGCCGCGCATCACCCGGGCGAGGTTGGCGGCGATGCGCCCGTAGGTCTCGCGGGGCGGCGGCTCGCTCACCGCGCCCGCTACTTCTGCGACGCGCGCTTGAGCTGGATGGCGTCGGCCTCGAAGCCCTCGGCCTCCTTGGCCTTGAGCTTGTCGACCAGGTCTTTGAAGGACGACGTCTGGATGATCTTGTTGAACTGCGCG
>DASTOJ010000048.1:0-6850 GCA_035762565.1 Candidatus Methylomirabilota bacterium
CCAAGGGATGGACGAAGCGCGGGTATGCCCTCGGTTTCGGGGTGGGCATCGCCGGAGGCTACGCGACCATCGGCACGATCGGCTTCGAGGGTCGCCTCGACTATGGTGCGATCGGCACCGTCTCTGCGGCGAGGCCGGCAACGGCCAGATCCTCACCTCGCCGCGGATCTTCTCGAAGGTCGAGACCCGCATCGATGCCGAGCCGGTCGGGGATCTCACCCTGAAAGGCTTCCAGCGCCCGGTCTTCACCCACAACGTCTTGGGAGTTCGTGTGGATTGACGGTCAGGCCATTGAGCGGCGCCGGCCTCTGTGGTCATCATCACCACATTGGATGAGCTCACGTGACCCGAAGAAGAACGTGGTCGGCGTCCGAGAGCTGAAAACCCGGCTGGCTCAGTATCTCCGCGAGGTCCGGAGAGGGCGGACGCTCGTCATCACCGACCGGGGCAAGCCGGTGGCCGAGCTACGGCCCGTCTCACTCAGCGATCGAGAGCCTCAAGGACGAGCCGCGTGTATCGGCGTCCATTGTCCCGCACGGCGATGCGAAAGGGCGGCGCGAACCCCTCTCGCGCGCGCTCCCGAGTCGCAAAAGCCTGATACTGGGCCAGATACTGCGCTCGCTTGCGTTCGTAGAAGTCGTCGGTCGTACGGCCCAGGATCAGGAGGCGGCGTAGCACAACCTCCTGACTGACGGCGAACTGGACTGAGAGCTGCTGGAGCGCCTCGTCGTTCCACTCCCGGGGACCACGTAGAGGAGCCACCACAGGGTGATCCAGCAGGACGTCTCGTGGCACCAAAATGGCTCCGGCGACGCGGTTGCAGTAGACCTCGATGCGCTCGTCGACGGTCCGCGGATGGCGCCCAAGCCGAAGGGGATCGCAGTGAACTCGAGCCCGCCGAACGCTCTGAATCCCTCGGGACACATTGACCTGTCGATCGGCCGTCGATACCATCCGTGAGATGGCCGGCTACGAGACCAGGACGCGCCGCTTCAGCCGAGCCGAGTACGAGCGCCTCATCGACCTCGGCGTGTTCCAGCCGGGCGAGGCCATCGAGCTCATTGGCGGTGAACTCGTGGTCGCCGAGCCCCAGGGCGCCGCGCACTACACCGCGATCGTGAAAACCGCCAAGGTGCTGGAGACGGTCCTCGGCCCCGGCTGGCACGTGCGTACGCAGGGGCCGATCGGACTCGACGACGACTCCGCGCCCGAGCCCGACGTCGCCGTCGTTCCGGGAAGCCCGGACGACTACGCTCGCGCACATCCCTCGCGCCCTGCCCTCGCCGTGGAGGTGGCCGACTCGAGCCTCGCCGCCGATCGGGAACGCAAGGGCAGTCTCTATGCGCGGGCCGGCCTGTCGGACTACTGGGTGCTCAACCTGGTCGACCGCGTCCTCGAGGTGTACCGGGAGCCGACGCCGGATGCTACGGCGCCGTTCGGCTGGCGCTACGCCCGCGTCGAGGTGCTCGACGCCTCCGCCCGCGTCGCCGCGCTGGCGGTACCCGGCTCGAGCATCCCCGTCTCACGACTCCTGCCCTGACCCAGTACCATCCCGGGCATGCCCGCGCCCGACCTCGTCCTGCACGGCGGCAAGATCATCACGCTCGACCGAAGCTCTCGTGTCGCCGAAGCGGTCGCGGTCCGCGGCGGGCGCATCGTCGCCGTCGGGGACTCCGCGGCGCTCCTGCGCGACGCCTCGCCGGCCACGCACACGCTCGACCTGGGGGGCTGCGCGGTCGTGCCCGGCTTCTTCGACGCGCATCCTCACGTCGACCGCGAGGGCCTGAAGACCCGGGGCGGCATCCCGATCGCCGGGCTCACCTCCGTGGCGCAGATCATCGACGTCGTGCGCCAGGCGGCCGCGACGACGGAGCCCGGCGAGTGGATCGTGCTCATGCCGATGGGTTCGCCGCCGCACGACTACGTCAGCCGGCCGGATCAGCTCCGCGAGGGCCGCTTCCCGACCCGGCACGAGCTCGACGCGGTCGCGCCCGACCACCCCGTCTACGTCCGGGCCGTGTGGGGCTGGTGGAGCCATCGGCCGTTTCCCTCGGTCGCCAACACGCGGGCGCTCCGGCTCGCGGGCGTCGCCCGCGACACGCCCGCTCCCCACAACGTCGAGATCCTCCGCGACGGGCGCGGCGAGCCGACCGGCGTCTTCCTCGAGCGCAACTTCGTGCCGATCCTCGAGTACACGCTGTTCCGCTGCCTGCCGCGGTTCACCCCGGCGGATCGGCTCGAGAGCGTGCGGGCCGGCACGCGACGCTACCGCGCCGCCGGCACCACGGCGGCCTGGGAGGGCCACGGGCTGACGCCGGCGCTGCTGCGCGCTTACCGCGAGGTGCACGAGCGCGACGGCTTGCCGCTCCGCCTGCACGCGCCGGTGAGCCTGCCCACCTCGGCCTTCGGCGACGCGCACATCGCCGACCTCATGCGACAGTGGGCGGCCGTCGCCGGGGGCCGGGGCCTCGGCGACGACACGTTCCGCGTGGAAGGCCTCACGCTCGGCGGGGCCGGCGACGAGCGCGTGGCGGAGATCGTCGCCGGTGGCTATCCGTACGAGCAGTGGGCCGGCCACTTCAATCCCGCGATGGCGCCCGACCGATTCGCGCGGCTCGCCCTCGAGGCCGCGCGCCTGGGCCTGCGCGTGGGGACCATCGTCAGCCGCGACCTCGAGTACGCGCTGTCGGCGTACGAGACGATCGACCGGGAGATCCCGATCCACGACCGGCGCTGGGTGCTCATCCACGTCAACCAGGCGACGCCGGCCCAGCTGCGCCGGATGAAGGCGCTCGGCGTGATCGTGACCGCGACGCCCGGCTTCCTCTACATGGCCGGCGACCGCTACGGCCTCGACGCCGTGGGGCCGGCCGCGATCCCGCTCCGCGAGATGATCGATGCCGGCATCCCCGTGGCGCTCGGCACCGACGGCGTCCCCTACGCGATGACGTGGACGCTCTGGGAGGCGCTCGCGCGGTGGGACGGCGACGGCACGCGACGCCTCGGCGACAGCCGGCTGACGCGCGAGGAGGCGCTGCGGCTCTCGGTCCAGACAGGCCACCAGCTGACGTGGGCCGAGGACCGGCTGGGCTCGATCGAGGTCGGCAAGCTGGCCGACCTGACCGTCCTCTCGGAGAATCCACTCACCTGCCCCGAGGAGCGGCTGGAGCACCTCACCGTCGATCTCACGCTGGTCGGGGGCGCCCCGCTCGGGCCGATGATAGACTGACGAGCCTCATGGCCCCCGAACTCCACGAGCTGTCCATCGCCGCGCTCTCCGGCCTGATCGCCGCGCGTACGCTGTCCCCGGTCGAGCTGGTCGACGCGCTGATCCAGCGCGTGGAGCAGTACGACGCGCAGACGCGCGCCTTCATCACGCCCACGTTCGACCTGGCCCGGCGGCAGGCCCGGCAGGCCGAGGCCGAGATCACGGCAGGCAACTACCGAGGACCGCTGCACGGGATTCCGTTCGCCCTCAAGGACATCTACGACACGAAGGGCATCCTCACCTCCGGCCACTCGCGCATCTTCATCGACCGGATCCCCGCGGAGGACGCGACGGCGACGCGCAAGCTCTACGAGGCCGGCGCCGTGCTCCTCGGCAAGCTGGCCACGCACGAGATGGCGCACGCGGGCCCCTCGTTCGATCTCCCCTGGCCGCCGGCCCGCAACCCGTGGAACCTGGCTCACTTCACGGGTGGATCGTCGTCGGGATCGGGCGCGGCCGTGGCGGCCGGCTTGGTCCCGGTGGCGCTCGGCTCCGACACCGGCGGCTCGATCCGCGGCCCCGCGTCGCTCTGTGGGGTCGTCGGGCTCATGCCGACGTTCGGCCTGGTGAGTCGGGCGGGCGTCATCACCAACTCCTACACGTTCGACCACTGCGGACCGCTCGCCCGGACGGTCGAGGACTGCGCGCTGGTCCTGGAGGCCCTGGCCGGCCATGACCCCAAGGACGCGGGCAGTCTCCGCCGTGCGACGCCCCCGTATCGCCAGGCGCTCGGCCAGGATCTGAAGGGACTCAGGCTCGGCGTGCTACGCCATCACTGGGAAGAGGACATCCCCGCGTCCGAGGACGTCCGCCGGGCCATGGACGCCGCGCTGGACGTCCTGCGCCGGCTGGGGGCCGAGCTGGAGGAGTGCCGCGTGCGGCCGTTCGCCAGCTACTTCGACGTCAAGATCATCATCGCCGAGAGCGAGATCTTCAGCGTCCACCAGAAGAACGTGATCGCCCGGCCCAAGGACTTCGGCGCCGACTTCCGCTCGCGCGTGCTGCCGTCCGTGCTCTTCACCGCCCACGACTACGTGCAGGCCACGCGCGAGCACCGCCGGATGATGCTCGAGCCGGAACCGCTCTACGCCAGGTTCGACGCCTTCGTCACGGCCGGGATGGGCGAGGCCCCGCGGCTGGCCGACTACCGCAGCGTCTCGTTCTGGCAGAAGCCGAGCCTGCTCACCGCCTGGAACGTCACGGGCCAGCCCGTGCTCGCGTTCCCTAACGGCGTCGGGCGGAACGGCCTGCCGCTCGGCATGCAGATCGTCGGCCGGCCGTTCGGCGAGGCCACCATCCTGCGCGTCGGCCACGCCTTCGAGCGGGCCACCGAGTGGCACACGCGGCGCCCCCGGCTCGAGCAGGGCGGGAAGGCCCCCGACGTGACGCCGCCCCCGGTGCTGTCAGGTGGCGCCGGCGACGTCGGCGCCGAGACGCGCGATCTGTGCGTGAAGGCCGCGGGGCGCGCGGGCATTCCGCTCGACGACCTGATGCTGGCCCAGCTCCTGGAGGGTGCGCCGTACGCGCTGGGCATGGTGCAGCGCCTCCGCCGCGACCACGACGTGCATCACGAGCCCGCGAACGTCTTCAGCTTCCCTTCCGCGCTCGACACGTGAGAGAAACCACGGTGTCGGTCAGGTTGCCCTGGGATCGAGGGCGTCGCGCAGCCGGTCGCCGACGAGGTTGATCGCGCAGACGGTGAGGCAGATCGCCAGCCCCGGGAGCGTGGAGAGCCACCAGGCGACGGTCACGAAGTCGCGTCCGAGGGAGATCATCTGGCCCCACGTCGGGTAGGCGCGCCCCGAGCCCACTCCGAGGAACGACAGCGCCGACTCCGCCAGGATCGCCTGGGCCACCTGCAGGGTGGAGAGCACCACGATCGAGGACACCGTGTTGGGCAGGACGTGCCGGGCGATGATGCGCAGCCGGCCCACGCCGATCGCCCGAGCCGCCTCGACGAACTCCTTCTCTCGGAGCGCCATCACCTCGGCCCGCACGACGCGCGTGTAGCGCTCCCAGCCCGTGAGCCCGAGCACCACGATGATGGTGACGAGGCTCGGCCCCAGCGCCGCCACGAAGGCCAGCGCGAGCAGGATCTGCGGGAACGACAGCGTGACGTCGACGACGCCGCCGATGACGGTGTCCACCTTCCCGCCGACGAATCCGCTCACCAAACCCGCCGTGACCCCGACGAGGAGGCTCACGATGACCGCCGACACGCCGACGAGCAGCGAGATGCGCCCGCCGTGGATCACCCGGCTCAGCACGTCGCGCCCGACCTGGTCGGTGCCGAGCGGGTACGCGGCGTTCCCCCCGGCCTGCCACACCGGCGGGGTGAAGCGCCGGAGCAGCGACTGCTTGGCCGGATCGTGCGGCGCCACCCAGGGGGCGGCCAGCGCCGCGGTCACGACGACGAGGAGGATCAGCGTGCCTGCCAGCGCCGAGGGGTTGCGGGCGAATCGACGCCACGCGCGCGAGCCCGACGCGGCCGGCGCCGGCACGCCGTAGGCGAGCCTCGCGCGGGGCAGCGTGACGGCCATCAGCGCAGCCGGATCGTCGGGTTCAGGTAGACGTACAGCACGTCCACCAGGAAGTTGACGGTCACGATGATGATCGCGAGCATGAACACGCCGGCCTGCACGATCGGGAAGTCGAGCTGCTGGATCGCCCCGACGATCAGGCGCCCGACACCGGGGACCGCGAACACCGTCTCCGTCAGCACGGCGCCGCCCAGGAGGAGGCCGAACTGCAGACCGATCACGGTGACGATCGGGAGCGCCGCGTTGCGCAGGGCGTGGCGGCAGATCACCGCCCACTCCGACACGCCCTTGGCCCGCGCCGTCCGCACGTAGTCGAGGTTGATGACCTCCAGCATGCTGGAGCGGACGAGCCGCATGAACAGCGGCATCGTGAAGGCGCCCAGCGTCACCGCCGGCAGCACCATCGACGCCCACGACTGCCAGCCGGAGACCGGCAGCAGCCGCCACTGCACGGCGAAGAGCAGCATGAGCATGATGCCGATCCAGAACACCGGCATCGACTGGCCGAGGAAGACCGCCACCGTCGCCACGTGGTCCAGGAGCGTGTTGCGCCGCACGGCGCTGTAGATGCCGACGGGGAGGGAAACCGCGATCGCCAGCAGAACAGCCAGGCAGGTGAGCGCCAGCGTCGTCGGCATGCGCTCCATGACGAGCTTGAACGCCGGCTCCCGGTGGAAGAACGACTTGCCGAAGTCGCCGCGCGCCGCGTTGGAGACGAAGCGCGCGAACTGCACGGGAAGCGGGTCCGCCAGCCCCAGCGCGTCCCGAAGCCTGGCGCGATCGGACTCGGGCGCCTCCGGCATGATCAGCGCCACCGGGTCGCCGCTGGCCTGCAGGATGGCGAAGGTGACCAGGGACACGCCGATGCAGACGACGATGAAACGGAGGAGGCGCCGGACCAGGAACGCCGACACGGCGCCTCCTCTTTCAGCCCCTCAGTTCTGCGGCTTGGCCGCGAAGAGCCAGAGCCACTCGTCGGGACGCGCCTCGTAGGCGACCTTCCTCGAGATGCCGAGCGTGTCGTTCTGCGTCCACAGGAAGA
>DASTOJ010000049.1:0-24082 GCA_035762565.1 Candidatus Methylomirabilota bacterium
GCGTACATCGCCGGTTCGATGCTCAGCCACACGGTCGACCACGCGACGGGCAAGGCCGTCGCCGTCTCGCCGCCGCCGCCCATGCCCATCGAGGTGTTCTTGACGTTCACCCGCCCGGCCGGCCTGAACTTCTGGATGCTCTCGCTCGTGCAGGGGGAGGCCGGGATCGGCGGGTGACCTTGACAGTCGCCTTCTCCAGGTCCATCGTTGTTGTTCACGGTTGCAGCTGTTGACGCGCCGTCGAGCGGGACAATCGGGGGCGCGTTTGCATTCGACGTCGCGATGAGTGCATCGCGAGGCGCATTGAGGTTGCGCCTCTCTAGGGTATGGGCGGCTCTCCCGTAGAGTCGCAGCTCTCGTCAGCCCCGCTCGCCGCTCTTCACGCAGTCCATGGGCCCCCTGGTGGCCTGCACCCTTTGCTCCGAACCGCGGGCCGAGGGGAAAGGACGAACCACCGTGACCGATTGTGTATCTCGGCCGCTCGCCGCTCGGCCGTTGGTCGCGATCTTCAACTCGCGCGCCGAGGTGATCGAGGCGGTCCGCTCGGCCCTCGAGCATGAAGGCTTCGCGACGGTGACCGCCCGCCTGGCGGAGATCCAGAACGGCACGCTCGACCTGGTCGCCTTCGTCGACGCGCACGCCCCCGACGTGATCGTCTATGACCTCCCGCGCCCCTACGAGAGTCACTGGAATTTCCTCCGGCTCCTGAAGGAAACGAACTCCCTGAAGGATCGAGCCTGGGTCGTGACGACCACCGACAAGAAGGCGCTGGTCGCCGCGGTGAGCGCCACGAGCGTGGTGGAGATCATCGTCGGACAGCCGTACGGCGCCGATGACGTCGTCGAGGCGGTGCACCTCGCACTGGGGAGCAAGGCGCCGGAGAAAGCGCAGCGTGAGGCATGAAGACATCCGACCCCCTGCTCGATGATCGGCCGCGTCTCGACGGCGTCCGAGTCCTGGTCGTGGACGACACCCTCCACGTGCTGCAGGTGGTGACGGCGATCCTGGAGCAGGATGGCGCCACGGTGACCGCGGTGAGCTCTGCCGAGGAGGCACTGGCGGTGCTGCAAACCGAGCGCCCTGACGTGCTCCTGAGCGATCTCGCGATGCCGGGGCTGGGTGGTTACTGGCTGATCGGCCAGGTGCGAGCGCTGCCGCCCGAGCGCGGCGGCGCCACGCCCGCCGCCGCCCTCACCGCCTTCGCCGGCCCCGAACACCGCGCGAGCGTGCTCCGTGCGGGGTTCCAGTACCACGTCGAGAAGCCTGTTGGCGTGCGCGAGCTGGTCGGTATCGTGGCGATCCTGGCGCTGAAAGAGTAGAGTCGTCAGGGTCTCGTGGGTTCCGACCTGGGCCCGAACGGCTCGGGCCGGAACGCGCCGTCGCGCGCCTCCAGGAACGCCTTGAGCCCGCCCCTCCGCATCATCTCCAGCAGGTCACCGCGCTCTGCGTCGTAGGAGGCGTGCGCCATCGCCGACAGCGGCACGTTCATCAGCATCCCCGCGCCCAGGCCCATCGCCAGCAGGCCGTAACAGGTGACGGCCTTGTTCAGCCGCACCGAGGGTTCGGGCACGCGCGCGATGCGCTCGGCGAGGGCGCGGGCCCGGGGCAGGAGCTGATCGAGCGACACCACCTCGTTGACGAGGCCCAGGCGCAGCGCCTCGGCGGCGTCCAGGTGGTCGCCGGTCAGCGCGTAGCGGTGGGCGGCCTTCCAGCCGGCGAGCGCGGCGAAGAGGATCGTGGTGTTGGAGGTGTGGCGGACCTCGGGCTGGGCAAAGACGGCGTTGTCGGCGGCGAGCGTGATGTCCGCAGCCAGCGAGTACCAGAACCCACCGCCCATCACCCAGCCGTGGACGGCGGCGATGATCGGTGTCGACAGGTGCCAGAGGTGCATCAGCCGCTGGGCGGAGGCCGCGTCGCGCGTCCACCAGTCCCGGATGAAGTCCGCGTGCTCGACGCCGGCGCCGTCCAGCGGCGCCCGGCCGTCGGCGCGGCGCGCGATGTCGTAGCCGGCCGAGAAGCCGCGCCCGGCGCCCGTGAGGATGATCGCGCGCACCTCGGGGTCGGCGTCGCCCTCGTCGAGCGCGCGGTGCAGCTCGGCCGTCATCTGCTGGCTGATCGCGTTGAGGGCCTCGGGCCGGTTCAGCGTGATGGTGGCGACCGGGCGCTTTTTCTCATAGAGGATCGTCTCGTAGGCCATCCCCAGCCTCCTAGTCCAGCTCGACCAGCCAGTCGACCGCGACGGCGCCGTGCCCCTCGGCGAGGACGACGAGCGGGTTGAGGTCGAGTGCCCGCAGCGACGCGCCGTGGCTCTCGGCCAGGCGCGCCACGCGCACCAGAGTGTCGGCGAGCGCGTCCACGTCGGCGGGCGGGCGGCCGCGGGCGCCGCGCAGCAGCGCCGCGCCCCGCAGCTCGGCGAGCATCGCCAGCGCCTCGGCCCGGTCGAGCGGGGGCACGCGCACGGCCGCGTCCCGCAGCAGCTCGACGAAGATTCCGCCGAAGCCGCAGACGATCGCGGGGCCCCACTGCGGATCGCGCTTGACGCCGACGAGCATCTCGGTGCCGCCGGTCACCATCCGCTGCACGAGCACGCCGTCGAGGCGGGCGGCCGGCGCGCGCCGGCGCACCTCGTCGAGCAGCGCGCTGACCCCCTCGCGCACCGCGGCGCCGTCGGCGCAGCCGAGGCGGACGCCGCCGACGTCGGTCTTGTGCGCGATGTCGGGCGAGTCGACCTTCAGCGCCACAGGGTAGCCAACGGCCTCGGCCGCGCGCACGGCCTGCTCGGCGTCCTTGGCGGCATGCGTCTCGGCCAGCCGGATCCCGCCCTCGCGCAGCAGGCGCATCGCCTCGGCGTCGGGCAGCACGCCCCGGATGCCGACCGGCAGCGCGACCGCCGGTGCCGCCGGTAGCGGAGCGACCGGCCGGTCCAGCGACGCCCGGTACGCGCGGAGGTGGCGCAGCGCCAGTAGCGTGGTCTCGGAGCCTTCGAGGAACGGGATCCCGGCCGCGGCCAGCGGGCGGACGACCTCCTGGTCCAGATCGCCGGCGGGGAACGAGTTGAAGCACAGCACGAGCCGGTCGGTGCCGCGCCGCACGGCCTCGCAGAGCGTCCTGGCATAGTCGCGCGCCGGCGCCCACCCGCCTGGCGCCGGGACGTTCACCCGCGTGTTGAACGCGACGACGTCCACGGTCTCGTCGTGGAGGAGCGTGTCGATCAACCGCGGGAAGAGGGCCGGGTTCTCGTACATGGCACCGGTACCGTCGAGCGGGTTGCGCGGATTGGCGAAGTCGGGCATGAAGCTCCGTACGGTGTCGACGGTGGATGCCGCCAGCGGCGGCAGCTCGACCCCGACGCGGTCGGCGATGTCCGACAGGTTGCCGCACTCGCCGCCGAGGCCGCTGAGGACGGCCAGCCGCCAGCTCTTCCGCGCGTAGCGCCCGGCCGCCGCCATGAGGGCGAGCGTGTCGATCATCTCGTTGAGGCTGGTGACCTGGACGAGCCCGCTCTGCTTGAGCACCGCCTCCACGATCTCGGGCGCCCCGGCCAGCGAGCCGGTGTGGGCGAGCATCGCCTGGCGGGCGTTCTCGGACCGGCCGACCTTCAGCACGACGACGGGCTTGCGGCGGGCGCGGGCGCGCGCCGCCACCTCGCGCAGCCGCTCGGGGCGCTTGAACCCCTCGACGAACACGCCGATGACCGCGGTGTCGTCGTCCTCGACGAGGAAGTCGACGTAGTCCTCGACGCCGAGCCCGGCCTGGTTGCCGCAGGAGACGATGTAGCTGAGGCCCGCCGCGCGCTGGCGCATCAGGTGCTCGGCGATCGCGTGGCTGAAGCCGCCGCTCTGGGAGACGACGGCGACCCCGCCCGGGCGCGGCTCGGCGATATCCGCGCTGAACGTCGCCGCGCCCAGGCGGATGTTGAAGACGCCGTAGCAGTTGGGCCCGCAGATGAGCAGCCCCCGCTCGACGGCCAGGTGCTCGAGCGCCGCCTGCCGCTGCTGGCCGGCCGGGCCCGCTTCGGCGAAGCCGCTCGACAGCACGACCGCCGCGCGCACCCCGCTGTCGACGGCGGCGGTCAGGACACCGGGCACCTGCTCGGCCGGAATCCCCACCACGACGGAATCGGCCGGCTCCGGCGTCGAGGCGAGGTCGGGATAGCAGGGCAGGTCGAGGACCGTGTCGTACCTCGGGTTGATCGGGAAGATCCGACCGCCGTAGCCGAACCGCTTGAGATTCGCCACGACCCGCGTCGCCCGGCTCATCCGCTGGGAGGCGCCGATCACCGCGATGCGGCGCGGCGCCATCAACGGCGCGAGATCGTGCGCCCCAGGCTCGCTCACGCCCGTCGCAGCACGCGGCCCGGGAGGGCGCCCGTGTGATCACCGCCGTCGACCACGACTTCGCCATTGACGATCACCGTGGAAACGCCGGCGGCGTACTGGTGGGGCTCGTCGTAGGTGGCCCGGTCGGCGATCCGATCGGGGTCGAAGACCGTCACGTCGGCCCAGGCACCTTCCCGCAGCAGCCCGCGATCGCCGAGTCCGAGCGCCGCCGCCGCGGCGCCGGTCGTCTTGTGGATGGCCGCCGGCAGGTTCAGCAGGTGGAGGTCGCGGACGCAGGGGCCGAGGAGGCGCGCGTGGGTCCCGTAGTAACGCGGGTGCGGCTTGCCCTGGCTCGTCACCCCCGAGGTGGCGAGCGCGTTGCCGTCCGAGCCCACCAGGACCCAGGGCGTCCGCGTGATCTCGTGGACGTCCTTGTCGCTCATGGACGTGATCAGGATGCGTGTGCCACCCCGGTCGGCGACGAGGAAGTCGCACACCGCGTCGAGCGGATCGACGCCTCGGCGCCGCGCGATCTCGCCGAGCGTGCGGCCGGCCTCCTCCGGCAGGTGAGGCGCGACGGCGACGCGCACCACGTCCCACGAGGGAATGCGTCCGAAGTTGGTGAGCCCGTGGCGCGCGATGTCCGCGCGAATGCGCGCCCGCACCTCGGCGCGGCCGAGACGCTCGAGCATCGCCGGGATCCCGCCCTCCACGATCCAGCGGGGCAGCAGGTTCCGGAGCGGGTTGGTGGCGGTGTCGTAGGGGTAGGCGTCGCAGTCCACGGGGAGCCCACGGCGCCGGGCTGCCGCGATCAGCTCGAGCAGGCGGGCGGCGCCGCCCCAGTTGTCGGTTCCCGAGCGCTTCAGGTGCGCGATCTGCACGTGCACGCCGGTCGCCTCCGCGACGGCGATGGCCTCCTCGACGGCCTCGCCGACGTGGTCGGCCTCGTCCCGGACGTGCGACGAGTAGGCGGCACCGTGCCGCCGCAGCACCCGGGCAAGAGCGTGGATCTCGGCGGCATCGGCATAGCAGCCGGGCGCGGTGAACAGCCCCGACGACAGCCCCCACGCCCCCGCGTCGAGGGCCTCCACGAGCAGCTGTTCCATCACCGTCTGCTCGTCCGCGGTCAGCCGGCGGTCTTCCAGGCCCCCCGTCATGAGCCGGAGCGTGTTGTGCCCGACCTGGAGCACGACGTTGACGGATGTGGTCGGGAACCCCGCGACGTAGTCCGCGAAGCTCGTTTCGTGAAACGACAGCCAGGGGGCGCTCGAGGCCAGGTACTCCTGCAGCATCGCCGCCCGCCCGGGCAGCGCCGGCGCGGCCGAGAAGCCGCAGTTGCCGAGGACCTCGAGCGTCACGCCCTGGCGCACCTTGGACTCGGCGCGCGGGTTCAGGGGCAGGGTGAAATCGGAGTGGGTGTGGACGTCGATCAGGCCGGGGGCGACCACCTGCCCGCGCGCGTCGATCACGCGCCGGGCCGGGCGGGCCGAGCGGGGCTCGATGGCGACGATCCGGCCCCCGTCGAGGCTCAGGTCAGCCTCGCGGCCGGGCGCGCCGGTGCCGTCGACGAGGTGGCCGCCGCGAATCGACAGATCGTCCAGGGGATCGCTCCTGCGCCGGGCGTCCGCCGCGACGCGGGCCTCATGGTAGCAGGTTCAGGGGCGCCAGTTGACACTCGCGGCCCGCCCCGCCTAGTCTGCCTCTCGCGGAGGATCGCGACGAAGAGTCTTCGACGGGCGGCGCGCAGCACGGTGGTGGTCGTCGGCGCGATCTTTGCGCTGGTGATCGTCGGCATGGCGCTGTTCGCCGGCGTGCTGGCGCCGTATCCGCCCGACGAACAGAACTTCGACCTGATCGAGGCGAGGCCCGGCGCCCAGGCGCTGTTCGGCACCGACCGGTTCGGGCGCGACGTGCTGAGCCGGGTCATCCACGGCGCGCGCGTGTCGCTCTACGTGGCGCTGACCTCGATCGGGCTGGCGATGGGGATCGGGGGGACGCTGGGCCTGATCGCCGGCTACGCGGGCGGGTCCTGGGACAATGCCATCAACCGCGTGATGGACGTGTTCTTCAGCATCCCGGGATTGCTCCTGGCGGTCGGCGTGGCGGCGATGCGGGGGCCGGGCGTGAACAGCGCGGTGGTCGCCATCACGATCGTCTACACGCCGCTGTTCGTGCGGATCATGCGCGCGCCGGTGCTGGCCGAGCGCGAGAAGGAGTACATCGAGGCGGTGCGCGCGCTGGGCGCCTCGCGGCTGGTGGTGGCGGTCAAGCACCTCCTGCCCAACGTGATGTCGCCGTTCGTGGTGCAGGGGACGGTCGCCTTCTCGCAGGCGATCCTCATCGAGGCCTCGCTGAGCTACCTCGGGCTCTCGGCGCAGCCGCCCACGCCGTCGTGGGGCAACATGCTGAACGAAGGTCGCACGTATCTGGAGACCGCGCCGTGGATCTCGGTGTTTCCGGGCGTCGCCATCATGGTGGCCGTGCTCGCGTTCAATCTGATCGGCGACGGGCTGCGGGACATTCTCGACCCGAACGCGTAAGGAGAAAGCTCATGACTCAGCACCTGACCCGTCGCCAGCTCCTGCAGGCCAGCGGTCTCACCCTGGGCGCGTTCGCGGTCGGCCGCAGCGCGCTGGCCCAGACCCCGAAGGCCGGCGGGACGTTCGTCTCGGCCCGGACCACGGAGGCGACCGGGCTCGACCCCCAGCTCGTGCCGGCGTTCTCGCGCAGCGCGCGCTCCCCGATGATGTACAACCAGCTCGTCCGCTTCGAGCCCGACATGACGCCGGTGGGGGAGCTGGCCGAGTCCTGGCAGATCAGCCCCGACGGCCTGACGTGGACGTTCAAGCTCAGACAGGGCGTGAAGTTCCACGATGGCCAGGAGATGACCTCGGCCGACGTGAAGTTCACCTTCGACCGGCTCTTCGAGAAGTCGCCCGGCAAGTCCGATTTCATCGCCGTCGACAAGGTCGAGCCGAGCGGAAAGCACGCCGTGAAGTTCATCACCAAGGAGCCGTTCGCCGGACTGCTGGCGGCGCTCGGCGGCTTCTGGGGCTTCATCATCAACGAGGCCGGGGTCAAGAAGCACGGTGACCTCAACAAGGCCGCCGTCGGTACCGGGCCGTACATGCTCGACGACTGGAAGGTCGAGCAGCAGATGACCCTCAAGAAGAATCCCGCCTACTTCAAGAAGGGGCTGCCGCACGTCGACCAGGTCGTGCTGCGCATCATTCCCGACGAGGCCAACATCGTGGCCGCGCTGCGGACCGGCCAGATCCACCACGCCTTCATCGAGGACAACAAGAACTTCAACCTCCTCAAGGACGAGAAATCGCTGACCGGCTACCGCTCCTCGCGGCTGGGCTATGACTTCCTCAACATCAACGCCAGCCGAGGGCCGCTCAAGGACGTGCGCGTGCGGCAGGCGATCTCTTGGGCGGTGGACCGGGCCCAGATCATGCGGGTGGCCGCCTCGGGCTTCGGCCGCCTGACCGCGCCCGCCACCGCGCCCATGAAGCAGTGGCAGCTGCCCGAGGAGCGGTGGGCGCGGTACTACAAGCCCGACGTGGAGCGGGCCAAGAAGCTGATGGCGGAGGCCGGGCAGGCCGCCGGCTTCAGCGTGAAGCTGGGCGTGATCCCGACCTTCCCCACGATGGTCTCGGGCGCCCCGGTCGTCGCCGCCCAGCTCAAGCGCATCGGCATCAACGTCGAGATCGAGAACGTCGAGTACGCGGTCTGGATCAAGCGGTGGCTGGCCAAGGACTTCGACATGACCATGAACACCACGCCCGGCTACGCCGACCCCGACACCGCATTCTTCCGCGCGCTGCACTCCACCAAGGGCCAGAACTGGAACTCGTGGAGCGTGCCGGACCTGGACGCGCTGCTGGAGGAAGGCCGGCGGACGATGGACTTCAAGAAGCGCAAGGAGATCTACGACCGGGCGCAGATCATGATTCTCGAGAACGTGCCGCACCTCTGGCTGTTCTCGGCGGACACGATCGACTTCACCCAGGCGTTCGTGAAGGGGTTCCGGCAGCATCCGACCACGCTGCTCTACGGGTTCGAGGGTGTGTGGCTCGACAAGGCGTGACGCTCTGGACGTGCGTCGGGCGGGTGGGGGCAGGGGCGGGCCGGGGCCGGGGAGCCCTGGCCGCGCCACGATGGCTCGCCGGTCGCCGTACGCTCGCTCCGGGCCCGACGAGCGCGGGCCCCCCATCCCCCAGGGGGGGCTGGGTCGGAGGTGAGTCGAATCGTCGTCGCCTCGATCGCGGGTGGGAGAGGGTTTGGGGGAACCCGTTCGAGGGTTCCCCCAAGAGGTAGAGGGCTTGGCCAGATATGTCGTCGTCCGGCTGTATTCCATGGCGCTGACGCTGGCGGGGTTGTCGGTGCTGGTGTTCTTGATGTTGCGGCTGGTGCCGGGCACCGTCGTGGAGCAGATGATCGGGGCGGATGCGATCGTGAGCCCGGCGATGGTGGCGGAGCTGAAGCGGTTCTTCGGGCTGGACCAGCCGTGGTGGGTGCAGTACGGGCGGTGGATGGGGGAGCTCGTTCGCGGCGACCTCGGCACCTCGTGGCGCACCGGCAAGCCGGTGGTCGCGCTGATCCTCGAGCGGCTGCCTGTCACCGTCGAGCTGACGCTGCTGGCGGTCGGGTTCGCGTTGGTCCTCGGCATCCCGGCCGGCATCGTATCCGCCACCCGCCGCGATCAGGCGATCGACAACGTCACCCGCGTCGGCACGCTGCTGGGCCTGTCCATCCCCGTCTTCTGGCAGGGGACCATGTTGATCCTGTTCTTCTCGATCTATCTGCGCTGGATGCCGCCCGTCGTCTGGGTCGACTTCTTCAGCGACCCGCGCCGCAACCTCACCATCATGCTGCTGCCCGCGCTCTGCCTGGGGACGGCCAGCGCCGCCAACATCGCGCGTACGACCCGGGCGTGCATGCTCGACGTGCTGCGCTCGGAGTACATCCGCACGGCGGCGGCCAAGGGCCTGGCGGGTCGCATCGTCGTGCTGAAGCACGCGCTCAAGAACGCGCTCATCCCGATCGTGACCGTGGCCGGGCTGCAGATGGGGATCCTGCTCGGCGGCACCGTCGTGGTGGAGGAAGTCTTCACGCTGCCCGGCGTGGGGCGGCTGGTGCTGTGGTCCATCTACCAGCGGGACTACCCGCTGACGCAGTCCACCATCCTGTTCATCGCCGTGCTGTTCATGGCCATCAACCTGGCCGTCGACGTGCTATACGGCTATCTCGATCCGCGCATCCGGTACCGCGCCTGAGGAGAACGTCATGCGAGCGTCCGTCCTTTTCGAGCAGGGCAAGCCACTCTCGGTCGAGGACCTCGAGCTGGAGGCGCCGCGGTCCGGCGAGGTGCTGGTGCGGATGGTGGCCAGCGGGGTCTGCCACTCCTGCCTGCACGCCGCCGACGGGTCGTGGAAGGGCGTGCCGGTGCCGATCGTGCTGGGCGACGAAGGCGCGGGGGTGGTCGAAGAGGTCGGCCCCGGGGTCGATGGGCTGACCCCCGGCGATCCCGTCATCCTCTCGTGGGCGCCGACGTGCGGCCGTTGCCACTACTGCGTCATCGGCCGCCCCAACCTGTGCGAGCGGCGACAGCCGGGCAAGGGCGTGCTGCCCGACGGCACCACCCGGATGTCGCTGCGCGGGCACCCCGTCCACCACTACGGCCACGTGGCGACGTACGCCTCGCAGACGGTGGTGCACGAGTCGTGCGCGATCCGGATCGACAAGAACATGCCGCTCGACCGGGCGGCGCTGATCGGCTGCTCGGTGATGACGGGCGTGGGCGCCGTCATCAACACCGCCGCGGTGCCGGCCGGGGCCAGCATGGCCGTCTTCGGCGCGGGCGGGGTGGGGCTCAACGTGGTGCAAGGCGGCGCCCTGGTCGCTGCCCACCCGGTCATCGCGGTGGACCTCCGGCCGGCGCGGCTGGAGCACGCGCGGGTCCTCGGAGCCTCCCACACCGTCGACGCCTCGCGCGAGGACGCGCCGGCGGCCATCCGCCGCCTCACCCGGCTGGGCGCCGACTACACGTTCGTCGCCGTCGGCGACACGCGCGCGGTCGGCCAGGCGATCGACGCCCTGGCGCCCGGCGGCACCTGCGTGCTCATCGGCCTGCCCGAGACCGGCGCCACGCTGCCGCTCGACGTCCGCCCGCTCGTGACCGCCGAGCGCGTGATCCGCGGCTGCAGCTACGGCAGCGCCCGCACGCGCGAGGACCTGCCGCGGATGGTGAGCCTCTACCTGGCGGGCAAGCTGAAGGTCGACCAGCTCATCACCCATCGCTACGGCCTGGACGAGGCCAACGAGGGATTTCGGGCGCTGGCGGCCGGCGAGCTGGGCCGCGGACTGATCGTCTTCTAGTCGTCGTGCGTGAGCTGGTTTTCGCGCTGGAGTTCCGAGGGAAAGCGGGCCCGATGCCCGGCTCGGAGACCCTGCGGCGGGCGCGGAGCGTGGCGCCGAGCCAGACGCTCTCGACCCTGCTCAGCAGCGACGGCGTTCGGGCGCGCATCGACGGCATCGCCGGGGAGTCGGCGGTGCTGGAGTCGCGCGTGGAGCGCTTCGGCGACGGCACGTTCGTCGAGGACGGCACGATCACCTACGGCTCCGCCGGGCGCGTCGTCTTCGAGACGATCGGTCGCGGCTGGGTGGGGCCGAGCCCCAAGGCCGGCTGGGTGGTGGGCGGGGTGGTGTGGACCATCACCGGTGGCGCCGGCCGCTTTGCCGGCGCCACCGGTCTGATCACCTCCAACTTCACCGTCAGCGCCGGCGGCGAGGTCATAGACACTCACGTCACCCGCCTCTACCTGCCCACCCCTTGACGGGCGCCGGGAAGTTGTCGTACAAGTTCGGCCCATGACGGCGCCGGGCGACGCACCGCTGCGCAAGCCCCTGACCGCCGTGCTGATCCAGGATCTCTCGGCCCGGATCGACACCGCCGTGCTGCGGCCGGGCGACCGGCTCCCCACCGAGCGGGAGCTGATGGGCACCTTCGGGGTCAGCCGCACGGTCGTGCGCGAGGCGATCAGCAGTCTGCGCGCCGAGGGGCTCGTCGTCACCCACCAGGGCAAGGGCGCGTTCGTCTCCCGCGAGGGCGCGCGTGCGGCGTTCCGCCTCACCGAGGCGGACGTCGTCACGCTGCAGGACGTCGTGCGGGTGATGGAGGTGCGCATCGGGCTGGAGGCGGAGACAGCCGCGCTGGCGGCGCGGCGGCGCACCGACGCGCAACTGGCCCGGATGCGCTCGGCGCTCGAGGAGCTCGAGGCCAGCGTGGACTCGAGCGAGAAGTCCGTGGACGCCGACCTGCGCTTCCACCGGGCGATCGCGGAGGCCACCGGCAACGGCTACTTCGTCGAGCTGCTGCGGCAGTTCGGGCCCCTGCTCATTCCGCGCGCGCGCGTGGACACCTTCCGCAACGACCCGGCCGGGCGCAGCGCCTATCTCCGGCGCGTCAACCAGGAGCACGAGCAAGTGCTGCGCGCCGTCGCCGCCGGCGACGCCGACGCCGCCCGGGCCGCGATGCGCGTGCACCTCGTCAACGGCCGCGAGCGCATCCGCACCGCCTTCGACCACGCCACCCGGGTCGGCTGAGCCTTGTACGATGTCCGACCACTCACCAAGGAGACTGACCATGCAGACCCGACGTGACTTCCTCCGCGCGTCCGCCACCGCCGTGGCCGGCGCGGCCGCCCTCGGCGGCCCCCGGCCGGCCCGGGCCCAGGCCAGGCAGATCCTCAAGGCCTCCGACGTCCACCCGCTCGGCTATCCGACGGTGGAGGCCGTGGTGCGGATGGGCAAGAAGCTGGAGACGGCCACCAACGGACGACTGTCCGTGCAGATGTACCCGGCCATGCAGCTCGGCGGCGAGAAGGAGATGCTCGAGCAGACGCAGGTGGGCGCGCTGCAGATCTGCCGGGTGAGCGTGGGGCCCGTCGGCACGATCGTGGACGAGCTGAACGTCTTCAACCTGCCGTTCGTCTTCCGCGACGAGGGCCACATGCGCAAGGTGATCGACGGCCCCATCGGTGTCGAGCTGATCGACAAGATCACCAGCGCGTCCAACTCGCGGCTGGTCGGGCTCGGCTGGATGGACGCCGGCACCCGCAACGTCTACGCCAAGAAGGCGTTCAAGACCCCCGCCGACCTCAAGGGCCAGAAGATCCGCATGATGGGCAACCCCATCTTCGTGGAGACCATGAATGCCATGGGCGGCAACGGCATCTCCATGGGGTTCAACGAGCTGTACACGGCGCTGCAGACGGGCGTGGTGGACGGCGCCGAGAACAACCCGCCCACGCTGCTCACCCACAATCATTACCAGGTCAGCAAGGTCTACAGCCTCACCGGCCACCTCATCATCCCCGAGATCTTCGTGTTCTCCCGGCGGACCTGGGACGGGCTGTCCAAGGAGGACCAGGCTTTGCTCAGGAAGGTCTCGCGCGAGGCCCAGGCCGAGCAGCGCGACCTGTGGGACAGGATGGTCGCCGAGTCGACCCAGAAGCTGAAGGCGGCCGGGGTCGAGTTCGTGGACGTGGACAAGAAGGCGTTCTACACCGCGACCAAGCCGGTGCGCGACAAGTACGGCGCCAAGTGGGCGGCGCTGATCAAGCGCATCGAGGACACCAAGTGACGAAATCCCGCTACGCGGCGGCGATGGAGACCCTGTACGTGGCCTGCATCGCCGTCTCCGGCGCCAGCCTGGTCGTCATCACGCTGATCATTCCCTACGGCGTATTCATGCGCTACGTGGTGAACGCGCCGGCGTCGTGGCCGGAGCCGGCGGCCGTGCTCCTGATGATCGTGTTCTCGTTCGTCGGGGGGGCGGCCGTCTACCGCGCCAACGTCCACATCGCCGTGCGAGCGCTGGTGGACGCCGCCGGGGCCGGCCCCCGGGCCCTGCTGCTCCGGCTCGTCAACGGGGCCATGGCGCTGACCGCGCTGTTCATGCTGCTGTGGGGGCTGCAGCTCGTCCGCACGACGTGGCACCAGGTGATCGCCGAGTTTCCCGTGCTGTCGGTGGGCGTGACCTACCTGCCGCTGCCGCTCGGCGGCCTCCTCACGCTGCTGTTCATCGTCGAGCGCGTCTGGGTGGGCGAGCCGCCGCCCACCTCGGTGATGTATCGCGACCAGGCCGGGGCGCTGGAGTAGCGCGTGAACGCCCTCGTCCTGCTCGGCGCCTTCGCGGTGCTGTGCGCGATCGGGATGCCGGTCGCGTACGCGCTGGGCCTGGCGGCGCTGGTTGCCGCCGTCTGGATCGACATCCCGCTCGAGGCGGTGATGCTCAAGATGTCCGACGGCACCGACGACTTCTCGCTGCTGGCCATCCCGTTCTTCGTGCTGGCCGGGGCCATCATGGGCGAGGGGGGCATGGCGGGCCGGCTGATCGACCTAGCCAAGGTGTTCGTCGGCTTCATCCGGGGCGGCCTGGCGCTCGTCAACGTGCTGGCCATGACCCTGCTGGGCGCCATCTCGGGGTCGTCGGTGGCCGACACCTCGGCCATCGGCTCCGTGATGATCCCGCAGATGGTCCGGCAGGGCTACCCGCGCGTCTTCTCGACCAACATCACGATCTGCGGTTCGCTGCAGGCCCTGCTGATCCCGCCCTCGCACAACATGGTCATCTACTCGGTGGCGGCGGGCGGCACCGTCTCCGTCGCGCATCTGCTCATCGGCGGCGTGTTTCCCGGACTGCTCTTCGGCCTCTGCCTCATCGGTCTCGTGCTGTGGACCGCCCATACGCGCAACTTCCCCAAGGCGGAGCCGGTGCCGCTGGCACGGGTGCCGAGGATCGTACTGGACGCGGTCTGGGGGTTGATCACGATCGGCATCATCATGGGCGGGATCCTGTCAGGGGTGTTCACCGCCACCGAGTCTGCGGCCGTCGCCTGCGTCTACGCGTTCGTCGTCACCGTGTTCGTGTACCGCGACTACAAGCTGCGCGACCTGCCGCACCTCATCCACCGGGTGGTGAAGACGGTGGCGATGGTGATGATGCTGATCGGCTTCTCGGTGGCGTTCGGCTACATGATGGCGATCATGCGGATCCCCGCCGTCATGACCGAGCTGTTCCTGGGGATCTCCGACAACAGGTACGTGTTCCTGCTGCTCGTGAACGTGCTCCTGCTGGTGCTGGGGACCTTCATGGACCTGGCGCCCATGCTGCTCATCTGCACGCCGATCTTCATGCCGGTCATTCTCAAGCTCGGCATCGACCCCATCCACTTCGGCATCATCATGATCCTCAACCTCGGCATCGGGCTCATCACGCCGCCGGTGGGGCCGACGCTGTTCGTGGGCTGTGCGGTCGGCAAGGTCACGATGGAGGAGGTCTCGCGCGAGCTGTGGCCCTTCTACGCGGTCATGTGCCTGGCCCTGCTGATCGTGACGTACTTCCCCGCCCTCTCGCTGTGGCTGCCCAGCCTGCTCAAATTCTGAGGAACCGACAGAAAGGGGCCCCGGTATGCGGTCCGGTATCGTTCGCGCGGTGACGGTGGTAGCGGTGATCGCGGCGGCGATGATTCCGCCGGCGGCGTGGAGCCAGCCCAAGAAGCTCGTGTTCTGGACGCACTGGGAGCAGTACCCGCGACCGGAATACAACCTCGTCACCGCCGCCGCAGTCGTGAGTGTCCTGCCTATCTTGACCGTCTTCCTCGTCTGCCAGCGGTGGATCGTCCGCGGCGTGGTGCTGAGCGGGCTCAAAGGCTGACTAGCGGGCGGTGCCCCCGCGCGCGTGGTACGTCGAGCGGTAGGGGCCGCGCGGCGCCGAGCGGTCGATGTCCAGCTGCACGAGGCGCTTGCGGCCGTCCGCCATTGCCAGCGCGATCGTCGCGAAGCCGGCCGGGGACTCCTCGACCGTTTCCCCCGCGTTGTTGACGATCCGCCAGCGCCAGGCCGGGGCCCCGGGGGTCGAGAACGCGCCCACCTGCATCCTAGCGCCACCCCCCGCGCCCACCGCCGCCCCCGCCACCCCGCCGGCCGAAACCGCCACGCCCGCCGCCGTCGGCCTTGGGCTTCGCCACTTCGACCTTCACCTGGCGGCCGTCCAGCTCACGCCCGTCCAGCTGGGACACGGCTGTCTGGGCCTCCTCGCTCGTCGCCATCTCCACGAACCCGAAACCCTTCGAGCGCCCGGTCATCTGATCGACGATGACGGTGGCGGAGGCGACCGTTCCGGCCTGGGTGAAGAACCGTTGGAGGCTCTCGTTCGTGGTGCTGAAGCTGAGTCCGCCGACGAAGAGCTTCTGGGCCATGGCCTGTCTCCCGTGGTCTGCCGTGGGTTGAGGGGCGTGGATGGGGCCGACATCACCAGCGTAGGCGCGCCGGGGAGACGGCGCAAGGATTCGTTGGCGCGCGGTTACGAGGTGGTCGTGACCACGGCGACGAGCCTCAGCGCGGCCAGCGCGCGGATCACCACCCAGCTCGGGTCGAACTCCCACGCGGACATGCTGAACTTGGCGGCCCGCGGCTGCGCGTGGTGGTTGTTGTGCAGGCTCTCGCCGCCGGTCACCCAGGCCAGCACGCGCGAGTTGTAGGCGGAGTTGCTGAAGTTCTGGCGCCCTCGCCAGTGGCCGAGACCGTTGATGAGGGGGGCGAGCACGAACACGTAGAGCCCGGCGTGGAGCACCCCCGCCGCCGTCCCCGCCCACACGCCGAGCGGAAGGCAGAGCAGGCCGAGCCCGACCGCCAGCCCGGTCCAGCCGTGCGAGAACACCAGCCGGTCCAGGCGGTCCTCGACGACATCGGGCGCGAAGCGGCGCAGCGTCTCGGGCTTCCGCGCTTCCCGGACGTAGTAGAAGACGTTGAAGAGCTGCACGCGCCAGAACCCGAGGAGCTGGGGACTGTGGGGATCGCCCTCGCGGTCGGTGAAGGTGTGGTGCTTGCGATGGACGGCGACCCATTCCTGCCGCCGCTGCCCCGTGGTCAGCCACAGGACGATGCGGCAGACGAGCTCGGCGGCGGGATGCAGGACCAGCGAGCGGTGGGCCAGCCCGCGATGGAGGTAGATCGAGGTGAGGACCACGGCCGTTTCGGTCAGCGCGACGGCCACGAGAATGGCGATGAGGATTTGCAAGTAAGACACCATACCACGGCATCGGGGGAGCGGCCTACGACTACTTCATCGTGTTCGGCAGCCACAGCGCGATCTGCGGAAACACCATGACGAGCGCGGTGGTCAGGACGAGGGCGATCATCAGGATGCTGGTCCCCGTGTAGACCTTCACCAGGCTCACGCTGGCGCTCGAGCTGACCACGAAGGCGATCATGCCCACTGGCGGAAAGACCAGCCCCATGGCCACCATCAGCATCGACATGACGCCGAACCAGACGGGGTCGAAGCCGAGCGAGGTGATGAGCGGGAAGGTCAGCTGCAGCGTCAGCAGGAGCAGCGGCAGCTCGTCCATGAACATGCTCACCACGAAATAGGTCACCACGATCCCCAGGATGACGACCCAGCGGTTGAGGTTCATCTCGGTCACCACGGCCACGACCTGCTGGGGGATCTGGCTCATCGCCATGTAGTAGCCGAAGACGGTCGCCCCGATGAGGATCATGAAGATCAGGGCCGACGTCTTGATCGTCTGCCGGACCGCCTCGAAGGCGCCCGCCCAGGTGAGCCGGCCGAAGGCGATGCCGATGCCGCCCGCCAGCAAGGCGCCGAGCGCGCCCACCTCGGTCGGGGTGGCGGCGCCCGTGTACAGCAGGACGATGACCAGGGCGATCAGCAGCAGGCTCGGCCAGATGCGGCCGACGCTCGCCCAGCGCTCCCGCGCCGAGACGGCGTACGTCTCCGGCGCGTGGGCAGGACGGACCCAGACCCAGACCAGGATGGCCGCGGTCAAGAAGAGGGCGAGCATGATGCCGGGAACCACGCCGGCGATGAGCAACTTGCCGATCGAGGTCTGGGTGGCGATGCCGTAGATGACCATGCCGACGCTGGGCGGGATGAGGATGTCGAGCGTGGAGCCGATCCCGATCGAGCCCGCCGCCAGCTCGTCGGAGTAGCCGTGGCGGCGCATCTCCGGCATGGCGATGCTCGACATCACCGCCGCCGCCGCCAGGCTGGCTCCTGACATCGCCCCGAAGATGCCGCACGCGAAGACGGTGGCGATGGCGAGGCCGCCCCGGACGCTCGACAGCAGGTGGGCGCCCGCGGTGTACAGATCGCGGGCGAGGCCGCCGGAGGCGGAGAGGTAGGCCATGAGGATGAACATGGGGATCGTGGTCAGCACGTACTCGGCGGTGACGCCGAACGGGGTCGTGCCCAGGATGCGGAGGACCACGTTGACGTCGCCGCCGAGCAGGAGAATGCCAACGACGCCGGCCGTGGCCAGCGAGAAGGCGATCGGTACGCCGAGCAGGAGTGCGGCCACCATCACGAGGAAGGGGAGATAGACCATCCGGCTAGTCGCCGGTGAAGAGGCTCGAACGCCCCTTACGGACCTCGCCGAGGTCGATCAGCATCATGAGCGACGTGAGGAGCAGCCCGACGCAGACGACCATGTGCGCGGGCCACAGCGGCAGGTCGAGCGTCGCGAACGTGGTCCCGGTGCCCAGCACGTGGCTGGCTTGCTGGAAGGTGGCATAGACGAGGGCCGCACAGTACAGGATGGACACGACCTGGACGGCGTGGTCGACGACCAGGCGCGGGGCCGGGCCGAGCCGGTCGACGACGAAGGTGACCCGGATGTTGGCGCCCTGCCGGTAGGCGTACGGCATGGCCAGGAAGACCACCGCGACCATGAGGTAATTGGTCGTGAGCTCGTAGGCGGCGAGGATGGGACGGTTGAAGAGATAGCGCCCGGCCGCATCGGCCGACGTCAGCAGCATCATGGCGAAAGTGGCCAGGGCGGCCACGAGGGTCAGCGCCCGTTCGCAACCGTCCAGCCACGCGTGCATGGTCTACGGGTCGTACCGCTTGATGGCCTCCCGCAGATCGTTGAGGAGCTGGCGGCCGGGCAGTCCCTTGGCCTCCATGCTCTTCAGCCACTCCTCCTCGACCGGCTTGAGCTTGGCCGCCCACCGCTGGCGCTCCTCGGCCGGCAGGGTGTAGATGGTCCCGCCCGCCTTCTTGATCGCCTCGATGCCGACGAACTCGTTCTGGTCCCAGACCTTGCCGTTGAACTCGGCGCCCCAGGCGCCCGAGAGGTCGTCGATGACCTTGCGGAGATCCGGGGGGAGGCTGTCGTACTTCTTCTGGTTCATGAACGTGAACAGGGGGGCGACGTAGAGGCCGGAGGCCACGTGGTGCTTGAGCACCTCGGCGATCTTGAAGGACGAGATCGCCTCCCACGGAAAGATGGTCCCGTCCACCGTGCCCCGTTCGAGCGCCGTGTAGGTGTCGGGGGCGGGAATGCTCACCGGGGTGGCGCCGAGCGTCTTCACCATGTTGGTGAGCATGGGGGTGGCGGCGCGGATCTTGAGCCCGCCCAGGTCCTCGAGCACCTTGACCTGCTTTCTGGCCAGGTGGAAGTGCCCGGGCGGATGCACCCAGAACCAGAGCACCTTCACGTCCTTGAACTCGTTCTTGAAGTACTTGTCGAAGATCGACATGACGGCCAGGCTGCCGCCCCGGGACGACTTGAACAGCATCGGCAGCTCGGTGACCGTGATGAGCGGGAACCGGCCCGGCGTGTAGCCGGGGGTGGTGAATCCCATGTCGGCGATCCCGTCCTTGACCATGTCGTAGTGGTCGGCGGGCTTGCCGAGCGTGCTCCCCGGATAGATGGTCACCTTCAGCCGGCCCCCGCTCTTCTCCTCGAGCATCTTGGCCCAGGGCACCATCACCCCGGTGTGGTGGCCGTGCACGGCGCTGACCCAGCTCGAGAACTTCAGCTCGGTCGGCTTCGCCTGGGCGCCGGCGGGGCCGGCGGGTGCGATGACGAGGGCCAGGGCCAGGGCGGCGGCCATCCACGCGGGTCTCATCGCATCCCTCCGTTGGAAGCGGGCGGTTGGGGGCCGGATCGTAGCGCGGGCGATCCTGCTTGTCCAGCCCGCTTGCCACGGAGCCTTTCTGGATAATAATTATCAATAGGCCGGCGCCCCGAATCCCTCGGCGCCCGGGCGGCATCGAGAGGATGGAGGCAGCCGCGAGCGGTTCTCAAGACGGAGGAGATGATGAGCCTGATCGGTCGAAAGGAGCCTGAGTGGTCGGGCGTGGCCTACCACAAGGGTGAGCAACGCACGCTGAGCAGCCGGGACTTCGCCGGCAAGTGGCACGTGCTGTACTGGTACCCGCTGGACTTCACATTCGTGTGCCCCACCGAGATCCGGGGCTTCGAGGACCATCTTCAAGATTTCGCCGACGACGAGATCGAGGTCATCGGCGTCAGCACCGACTCGTTCTACAGTCACCAGGCCTGGTTCGCCGACCGCCAGACCTTCCCCCGCGAGATCACTCACCCGGTCCTCGCCGACACCAACCACTCGGTCAGCCGCGCCTTCGGTGTGCTCAAGGAGGATGCCGGCATCGCCTACCGGGCCTCGGTGATCGTCGACGACCAGGGGATCGTCCGCGCCTATCACGTCAACGACACCACGGTCGGCCGCAGCCCGCGCGAGGTGCTGCGCACCGCCCAGGCCCTGCAGAGCGGCGGCCTGTGCGGTGCCGACTGGAAGAAGGGCGAGAAGTTCGCGGCGTAGCGCGATGGAGCGGCTGGAAGCGATCGACGGCAGCAACTGGGAGGCGTTTCTCGGGGCGCCGTGGGCCGTGCTGATGCTGGGCAAGAGCGACTGCGAGCACTGTACGGAGTTCACCGAGGAGCTGCACGCGTTCCTGGCGGCCGACCGGACGTACGGCGACGTCCGCTTCGGCAAGATGCTGCTCGACCGCGGGGGCCTCGCGGGCTTCAAGCGGGCCAACCCCTGGCTCGCCGAGGCCGACGTCCTGCCCTACACGCTCATCTACCGGCGCGGCGGCAAGGTCGCGGAGTTCGCCGGCGGCGGCCTCGCGAGGCTGCAGTCGAGGCTGGAGCGGGTCCGCTCCCAGTCGCTCGCCTAGCCCGGCCTGTTCACGAACGGCACGACGCGCGCGGCCGGGCGCTGGCGACGGGGCGCGTCGGCGTCGGCGTCGCCTGCATCGCTCCAGCTCGCTCCGGACGGGGCGAACGCGAGCCCCCCATCCCCCAGAGGGGGCGGGGCTGGCGCCGAGTCGACTCGCTGATCGCGCGCTCGCCCCGTCCTGCGCTCGCGCACGCGACGACGGCTCGCCATGATGGCGCCGCCGACGCCGACGCGCCCCGTCGCCAGCGCCAACACACGGTCGGCGGGCCGTTCGTGAATAGTCCGCGCTAGCGCGCAGGCTGCACGTTCACGTCGAGACTGACCCGGTCGCCGGGACGCAGGTCGCGGACGACGCCGGCGGGCAACTGGAGCAGGAGTTGCTCCGTCCCGGTGTTGACCGTCACCTGGCTCCTGGCCGTGTCGACGCTCGTCACCGTGGCGACCACCGCGCCTCTCCGCACGGTCATCGGCGAGGTCGCCACGGCCGCCGACGGGGCCGCCGCGATCGGCCGCCGGACCTGGATGTTGTTGACGATCTGCCGTACGCCCGAAGTCTCCCAGGCGATCTGCTCGGCGCGCATGCGCTGCTCCGGCGTGTCGACGACGCCGGTGAGGTACGTCACGCCGTTCACGGTGTCCACGCCGACCGCTGTCAGGTTGGCCGGCCGATCGGCGACGAGCTTGCTCTTCACGGCGGCTGTCGTCGCGCCGTCGTCGATGACGGTTCCAGCCGTTCGCCCGGTCGTCGTCTGGCAGCCCGTCAGCACGACGATGCCGAGGACTGCCGCCAGGATGGTCAGTCGATGGGTCATCACACGTGCCCTCCTGGTGACGGGCGCTGCAACCTGGCTGCCAGCCAGCTGGCGCGGGTCAGTCCGGCTCGCCCTGGATGGTGGCCAGGACCTTCGCCGGATGCTTCGCCGCGTCCGCCATCCGCCGCCAGTGCTTGCGGACGACGCCGTCCGGCCCGATCCAGACGGTGGACCGGAACGGGAAGGGCAGGCTGTATGCCGTCGTCCCTCAGACCTGCTTCAGCATCGTCTCGGCGTCGCTGACCTCGAACTTGCCCGGAGCCTCGACGTTGAGGCTCTTCACCACGCCGTTGTCCACCAGCATGGAGTATCGCTGGGTGCGTACGCCCATGCCTCGGGCGACGAGATCCAGCTCCAGGCCGAGCGCCTTGGTGAAGATGGCGCTGCCGTCCGCCATCATGCGGACCTTGTTGTCGCACTGCTGCTGCTTGCCCCACGCCCCCATGACGAACGCATCGTTGACCGCCACGCACCAGATCTCGTCGATCTGCTTGGCCTTCAGCTTGTCGTGTTGTGCCACGTACCCGGGCACATGCTTGGCCGATCACGTGGGCGTGAACGCGCCCGGTACCCCGAAGATCACGATCCTCTTGCCCTTGGTCAGGTCGGCGACGCTGAAGGCGTTGGGACCGACAGTGCAGCCCGGGCGCTCTTCCGTGACGAGCTCGGTGAGCGTGCCGTCCGGGAGCCGGTCGCCTACTTTGATGGCCATCGCGTTCTCCTTTCGCACCGTGGTCACAAGACCGCGGCGAAGCCTACCACGGCCCGATTCGTCGCGCATGCGGCAAAGCCGGTCTGCGCGTGCCCTGCTACAATCGCGGCACCATGGCGCCGGTGGCGTTCGGCATCTTCGATCACGTCGATCGCGGTGAGGGGCCCCTCGGGACGCTGTACTCGGAGCGGCTCGCGCTGGTGGAGGCGGCCGACGCGGCCGGGTTTCGCACGTATCACGTGGCCGAGCACCACGCCACGCCGCTCGGTATGGCGCCCTCGCCGGGCGTCTACCTGGCCGCCGTCGCCCAGCGCACGCGACGGCTGCGCTTCGGGCCGCTGGTCTACCTGCTGCCGCTCTACACGCCGCTGCGGCTGATCGAGGAAATCTGCATGCTCGACCAGCTCAGCGGCGGGCGCTTCGAGCTGGGCGTCGGGCGGGGGATCTCGCCCTACGAGCTGGCCTACTCCGGCGTCGACTTCCTGGCCGCCCAGGAGATCGCCGACGAGGCCCTGGAGGTCATCCTGACGGGCTTGCGGGGCGGACGGCTCACGTACCGCGGGCGCCACTTCACGTATCGCGGCGTGCCGATCGAGCTGGCGCCCGTCCAGACGCCGCACCCGCCGCTCTGGCAGGGCGTGGTCCGGCCCGACGGCGCCGCCGACGCCGCCCGCCGCGGCGTCAACATCGTCAGCACGCTCGGCAGCACCGCGCTCAAGCCGCTCGTCGAGCGCTACTTCGCGGCGTGGAGCGCGCCGGCCGGCGCGCCGGCGCCGCTGGTGGGCATGCAGCGCTCGGTCTTCGTCGCCGACACCGACGCCGAGGCGATGCGGGTGGCGCGGCCGGCCTACCAGCGCTGGTACGAGAGCCTCACGCACTTGTGGCGGCAGTTCAACACCGTGCCGATGCGCTTCGCCGAGACCCTCGACCGCGCCATCGAGATCGACACCGCGGTCGTCGGCTCGCCGAGCACCGTGCGGGCCGAGGTCGAGCGCCACGTCGCCGCCAGCGGGTGCAACTATTTCGTCGGCCGCTTCGCCTACGGCAATCTCCCCGCCGAGGCCGCCCGGCGCTCGCTCGACCTCTTCGCGCGCGAGGTGATGCCGCACTTCTCGCGCTGAGCGCCGCGCGCGCTTGGCGGCTTCGCGCCGCCGGCGCTATGATCGCTGACAGTGTCCCGCGTCGCCCTCCTCCTCGTCCTCGTGCTGGCCGGGTGTGCGACCGCCGCGGCGCCCACGCCTCCCGCCGCGCCGGTCGCCGGGGCCGGGCCGCCGGCACCGCCGTCCCCGGCCGCGCCCGGCCCCGAGGCCGCCCCCGCGCATCTCGAGCGCGGGCAAGCGCTCATCGCACGCGGCGAGATGGCCGCCGCCGCGACGGCGCTGCGCGAGGCGCTGCGCCTCGAGCCCGACCTGCTTCCGGCCCGGGTGAGCCTGGGCCGCGCACTGTACGGCCTGGGCGACCTCGACGCCGCGGCGGAGGAGCTGCGGGCCGCGCTGCGCCGCCAGCCGGACGCCCTCGACGCGCGGCTGACGCTGGCCAGGGTGCTCATCGCGCGGCAGGAGTGGACGGCCGCCCGCGAGGAGCTGGACCGGATCCTGACCGCGGAGCCGGAGCAGGCGGACGCGCGCTACGCGCTCGGGGTCGTGCGCTACGCCCAGCGCGACGTCGCCGGCGCCATCGAGGCCTACCGGGGTGTGCTCGCGCGCGACCCGCAGCAGGCGGACGCGCGCTACAACCTGGCCCTCGTGCTCCACCTGGCGCGTCGCGAGGCCGAGGCCACGCCCGAGTTCGTCGCCGCCGCCCAGGCGGGCCACGCGCGCGCGCAGTACTTCGCGGGGGCGGCCTACGCGGCCGGGCTGGGTGTCGCGCGGAGCCTGCCGGCGGCCGTCGGCTGGTGGTTCCGCGCCGCTGGGCAGGGCGTGCCCGAGGCCGAGGCGGCGCTGGCCCAGCTGCGTCAGGTGGCGCTGGGGCGAAGCCGCCGGCCGGGCGCAGACCGCCAGGCCGCCGAGCAGGCCTTCTCCGACTACCGCGCGGCGCTCTGGAACGACTTTCCCGGCCTCGCCGCCGACGGCGACGACACGGTCGGGGGCGCGTTGCTGCGCCGGGGCCGCGTGCGGGAGGCCGTCCCCGTGCTCATCCGCGAGGCTTCGGCACTGAGCCAGCCCGCGCTGCGGCGGCTCGAAGCTCTGTACGAGGCGGGCGTGGACGGGCAATGGCCC
>DASTOJ010000050.1:0-10150 GCA_035762565.1 Candidatus Methylomirabilota bacterium
ACGGCGTTGCCCACCACACCGTGCGGCACGGACAGCCACTTGCCGTCCACGCGCGCGGATGCCTGGAAGACGTCGTAGTACCCGCCCTGGGCCTTGCCGATCGGCTCGGCCACATCCGAGACGTCGATCAGCGCGTTCTGGTAGAGCTGCGGCCAGTTCCACAGCATCTGGATGATGTCCGCCCCGCTGCCGGACTGGACGGCGGCGGTGATGCGCGGCTGCAGGTCGTTGGCGTTGATGAACTCGAACTGCACCTCCGCGCCCAGCGCCTTGGATGCCTCCGGCGCCTGCCGCTTGAGCTCCACGTCGGCCTCGGGGATGAAGTCGTTCCAGCGCACGATGTGCAGCTTGCTGCCCTGCGCCCAGGCCGGCGCCTGCCGCGCCGCCAGGATCCCCTCGATGCCGGCGCCCGTGACCGCCGCGACGGCGCCGGAGAGTTTGAGGAAGTACCGGCGATTCATGACCTCTGCGTCCATGCGGATCCTCCTTGATCGCGCTACGGGGAGTGCGGGCTAAACCTCCGAGAAAAGTGACGAAGTGATATCACCCCAGGGGGTGGGGTGTCAACCGGCCAACCCGCCCGACGCGCGACGCCGCGCGTCAGCGCGCGGCCGTTGCGACGGCGTCGAATGCGGGGACCGCGCGCGGGGGCCGGAACGTCAGCGCCAGCGCGACGGCCAGCACGCCGATCACGAACGAGCCACCGTAGAGCCACGCGTAGGAGCCGAGCCGGTCGTAGAGCGCGCCCCCCGCGTAGGAGCCGATGCCCATGCCGAGCGTGGAGATCAGGAAGACGCCGCCGTAGGCCGCCCCCATGACCTTCTCGCCGAAGTACTCGCGCGTCACCAGCGCGTAGAGCGGCATGACGCCCCCGTACGCGACGCCGAACGCGACGGCCAGGCCGTAGAAGAGCGAGACCTCGCGCGTGACCAGGTAGACCGGGATCATGGCGGCCTGGAGTGCCAGCCCGGCGATCAGCGTGGGCTTGGCGCCGAAGCGATCGGCCAGCAGTCCGCCACCGATCCGCCCGGCGATCGACGCCAGGCCGGAGACTCCCAGCGCCGTCGCCGCCGCCATCGCGCCGACGCCCTGGTCGGTGGCGTGCGTCACCATGTGGAAGATGGGGCCCGAGTGGGCGGCGCAGCAGGCGAAGTGCGTCAGCGCGATCGCCCAGAACTGGGGCGCGGCGACGACCTCGCGCGTGGAGTACTCCCGGCCGGCGCGAGCGGCGCCGCCCATGGCGGCGGCGCCCACGTCGCCGGGCTGCTCGCGGAGCACCAGGGCCATCGGCACGATCACCAGCCACGCCAGGTCGCCGATGACGAGGAGCGCGACGCGCCAGTCCCACAGGCTCGTGAGCGCGCGGGCCAGCGGCGCGATCACCAGGATCCCCACGCCGATGCCCGAGGAGACCAGCGCCACCGCCAGGCCGCGGCGCGTGGTGAACCACTTGGTCGCCGTCGAGGTCAGCGGCGCGTAGAAGGCGCCCACGGCGAAGCCGACCATGAAGCCGAACGTCACGTAGAGCTGCCACAGCGCCTGCACCTGGCTCGACAGCACGAGCCCCAGGCCCAGCAGCAGGCCGCCGGCCAGGGCCACGGCGCGGGTGCCGAGGCGGTCGGAGAGCGCGCCCCAGAAGAACGAGCCCAACCC
Organism: Candidatus Methylomirabilota bacterium; assembly: GCA_035762565.1. Taxonomy (GTDB): domain Bacteria; phylum Methylomirabilota; class Methylomirabilia; order Rokubacteriales; family CSP1-6; genus AR5. The sequence continues at coordinate 1,654 of DASTOJ010000050.1, forward strand.
CATGGCGATCCAGTTCAGGAGCGCCACCGAGGAGATCGCGCCCCGGCTCCAGCCCATGCTCTCGGCCATCGGCTTGAGGAACACGCCCAGCGAGAAGAGCGCCCCCATGCCGAGGCAGATGATGAGCGCGGAGGCGCCCACGACGATCCAGCCGTAGAAGAGTCGGCGCTGACCCATGCGCGGGATTTACGATAGCATGCCTCGCATGTGGCCTCTCGTCTGGCCCGCCGTCGCCTTCGTCGTCGCCAGCGCCGTCGCGCTGCTCTTCCGCAAGGCCCTGACGACGGCCCTGCGCCGCTGGCTCGGCCCGGCCAGCGTCGAGGTCTTCCTGGACGCCACCCGGCTGCCGTCGATCCTGTGGTGTCTCGTCCTCGGCCTGTTCGTCGCCATCGAGATGGTCGAGCTGCCGCGGCGCATGGCCTCCCAGCTGCGCACGATCCTGGAAGCCGCCATCATCCTGTCGGTCACGTTCACGGTCGCCGGCGTGCTGGGCTCGCTGGCAGCGGCGGCCGGCGAGCGGCGCGCGCTGGGCATCGGCGTGACCGGGCTCGCCCGGACGGCGGTGCGCGGTGCGGTGCTCATCGTCGGCTTCCTCGTGCTGCTGGACGCTCTCGGCGTGCAGATCGCGCCGCTGCTCACCGCCCTCGGCGTGGGCGGCCTCGCCGTGGCCCTGGCGCTGCAGGACACGCTCTCCAACCTGTTCGCCGGCGTCCACCTGCTCGCCGACAAGCCGATCCGCGTCGGCGACTACGTGAAGATCGCCGACGCGATCGAGGGCTACGTCGTCGACGTCGGCTGGCGCTCGACGCGGGTGCGGATGCTGCAGAACAACGTGGTGATCGTGCCCAACAAGCGCGTGGCCGAGTCGATCATCACCAACTACGACATGCCCGAACGCCGCATGGCCCTGCTGGTGCCGGTCAGTGTCGGCTACGACACCGATCCCGACCACGTCGAGCGCGTGCTGCTGGACGAGACCCAGCGGGCGGCCGGCGAGGTGGCCGGGCTCCTCGCCGACCCGCCGCTGGTCCGTCTCATCCCGGGATTCGGCGACTACTCGCTGAACTTCACCCTGGTGTGCCAGGTCGCTTCCTTCGTGGACCAGTATCCGGTGCAGCACGAGCTGCGCAAGCGCATCCTCCGTCGCTTCCGGGCCGAGGGCATCGAGATCCCCTACCCTGTCCGCGTCATCCAGACGCGCGGCGCGACGGGCGACTCCCCAGCCGACCCCGCCACACCGTAGCCCATCCGAAATCGAGCAAGAACGGACCCCACGGGGTCCTTGCGGGCGATCGAGGGGCGCCCCGGCTGGAGCCGGGGGCGCGCCGGGCACTGGGGGGAGAGGGGCCATGTCAGGGCCCCCCAACGTAAGTCAAGACCGCTGGTGCGGAGCCCGGTTGTGGTGACGGCCGTGCGGGCCGCGCTCCATCATCTTGGCGAAGAGCTCGCGCTGGTCGGGATTGAGGATCGGGCCGATCTGCTTGAGCGCGCTCACGCGCTGCTGCATCTGCTGCGCGAGCAGCGTCTGGATCTCGGCCTGCTTGGCCGCGAGCGTCGCGTCGTCGGCGCCGTTGAGCGCCAGCCGCCGCAATTCGGTCTGGGCGGCGCGCAGGCTGCGGTGCTGCTGCCGCTGCGCCTCGACGTCGCGCGCGGCGTTGAGCTGGCGGAAGGCCTGCAGCTGATCGTCGGTCAGCCCCAGCTTCTGCTGCAGGCGGTCCTCCCAGCGGCTAGGCTGGCCGGGGCCGGTCTGGGCGTTGGCGGCGTAGAGTGCGGTGGCCGTGAACAGCGTGGCGACCAGCGTCAAGGCGGCGGCGCGGAACGCGTTCGTCGCTCTCATCGAAGCGCACCTCCCGTGTGATTTGGCCGGATCAGGGTACCGGCTCGTCCTGTAGGACGCGCGGGCGGGGGCGCGTATTTACGCCGCGAGCGGGCGCCGGCGCTCGCGCACCAGGGCCAGGATGACGACCCCGCCAGCCCGATCCAGGGCCCGCGGCGGCCACCTGCCGCCTGCACCAGATCGCCGAAGGCGAACGGTCCCAGCGTCACACCAGCCCGGCCAGCACCGGCGTCGAGACGCCCTCGCCGGTCCAGGCGATCGCCAGCGTGCAGGCGGTGGAGCCGGCCCCGGCCAGGACGAGCGGCAGGCGCCGCCGTCCCCCGAACAGCCGGTCGGAGAGCATGCCGAACAGCACGCGTCCCGTCATGCCAGTAGGCGGACAGGGACGAGCCGGCCTGGGCGAGCGTACGCCCGGTCACGAGCGGGCGGCGAGGCGGGCCTCGGCGGCCCGGAGATCCTCCTCGGTGTCGACGCCGATCGTGGGCTCGGTCGTTTCCGTCACCGTGATCGAGATGCCGTTCTCGAGGAAGCGCAGCTGCTCGAGGCCCTCGGTCCGCTCCAGCGTGGACGGCGGCAGGCGATGAAAGGCCTCCAGCGCGGCCTCGCGGTAGGCGTAGAGGCCGACGTGCTTGTAGCGCACGGCGCCGCGCCCGTCGCGGTCGAACGGAATGCCGTACTTCGAGAAGTAGAGCGCACGGCCGCCCGCGCCGAAGACGACCTTGTTCACCTGGTGGGCGTCCACCTCCTCGGGCGTCGCGCGGATGCAGAGCGTGCTCACCTGCGTGTCGGGGGCCGTGCGGAACGGCAGGACGAGGAGCGCGATGTGGCCCGGCGTCACGAACGGCTCGTCGCCCTGGACGTTGACGTAGACGTCGGCGGCGCGCGTCTGCGCGACCTCCCAGACGCGGTCGGTCCCCGAGGGATGCTCGGGCGACGTCATGACGACCGGGATGTCGAGCGCCCGGCAGGCCGCGGCGACCTCGTCGGCGTCCGTCGCCACCAGCACCTCGTCGAGCGCCGGCGCCCGCCGCGCCGCCTCGTACACCCGGGCCACCAGCGGCCGGCCGGCGAGGGGGCGCAGCACCTTGCGCGGCAGGCGGGTGGAGGCCAGGCGCGCGGGGATCACGCCGAGGACGCGCAGCGCCATCGGCTCAGGGGAACGCGCGGAGCGTGCGCAGGAGCGCGGCGCGGTCGGCGCCGGCCGGGGCGAACGGCACGATCACCGGCTGGGTGAGCCCCGACCCCGCGAACTCGGCTATGCGGGCGCGGCAGAACGCCTCGTCGCCGACCACGCCGAGGCCGTCGAGCATGCGCGGCGAGATGCGCTTCACCGCCCCCGCGCGGTCGCCCGCCGCCCAGGCCGCGCTCACCGCGTCCACCTCGTCGGCGTACCCGGCGGTGCGGAAGAACGCCTGGTAGACGTCGACCGTCGCGTAGCCCGTGATGTCGCGCGCCAGCGTCTCGCGGGCGGCGGCCAGGTCGTCGGTGACGCAGGCGCGGACGAACGAGGCGATCTCGAAGCCCTCCAGCGTGCGCCCGGCCCGGCGGGCGCCCGCCTCCAGGTGAGCGATCGAGGCCGCCACCGCTTCGGGCGGGATCCAGTTGAGCAGCACGCCGTCGGCGATCTCGCCGGCCAGCTCGAGCATCTCGGGACCGAGCGCGGCGAGATAGACGCGCACGGGGGCGGCCGGCTGCGGCGCCGTGAGCCGGAAGTTGCGCACGCGATAGAACTTGCCGTCGACGGTGACCCGCTCGCCGCCGGCGACCTTGCGCACGATCTCGACGGCCTCGCGGATCTGGGCGAGCGCCGTCGAGAAGGGGAGCCCGTGCCACTGTTGCACGATGACCCGGCTCGACAGGCCGAGGCCGAGCGCGAAGCGGCCGGGCGCCAGGTGGTTCAGCGTGGCCGTCGCCATCCCGAGAATCACCGGCGTGCGCGTCTGCACCGGCAGCACGCCGTTGGCGACGTTGAGGCGCGTCGTGTGGGTGGCGACCACGGTCGACATCACGAGCGCGTCGTGGCCGGACGTCTCGCCCAGCCAGGCCGTGTGATAGCCGCGCGCCTCCGCCTCGCGGGCGGCAGCCACGAACTCCGCCAGGGGTAGCGGCGTGAGGCCGGCCAGCACGATCCCCAGCCGCATCAGCGGTCGGTCTTGACGGCGTCGCGGGCGGCCCGGGCGGCCGACACGAGATAGCGCTGATCGTTGACCATGCCGACGAGCGGCCAGCCCTCGCCGATGCGGCGGTTCACGGTCTCGGTGGTCTGGCAATGGATACCCGGCGCGACTCCGTGGCGCTTGCACGCCTTGAACAGCACGTCCATCGCGTCGTGGAACTCCCGATGGGGCGGCTCGAGCGACGGCGCCAGGCCCAGCGAGGCGCAGAAGTCGTTGGGGCCGACGTAGCAGGCGTCCACGCCGGGCACCGAGAGGATGGCGTCGATGTTCTCGATCGCCTCGTGGTGCTCGATCTGCACGATGACGAGGATCTCGTCGTTGGCGCGCTGAAAATAGGTCGCGGGGTCGGTCTTGAAGGAGAGATGGAAGCGCCCCGCCCCCAGGCTGCGGACGCCCTGGGGCGGGTACTTGCACGCTCGCACGAGCAGCTCGGCCTCCTCCCGGGTTCGGATGTTCGGCGCCAGCACGCCCCAGGCGCCGGCGTCGAGCACGCGCTTGACGTTCTCCTCGCTGAGCGCGTGCACGCGCACGAACGGCGCGCACGGGTAGCGGGTGATGGTGGCGAACATCGTGGCCATCGTGGCCAGGTCGATGGGGCCGTGCTCGGTGTCGACGAGCAGCCAGTCGAAGCCGACCGAGGCCATCATCTCCGCCACCAGGGGATCACCGAAGTTGAGGAGGCTGCCGAACGCCGGCTGACCGGCGCGAATGCGCCGCTTCACGTGGTTGGGCGTCATGGTCCCGGAGTATAGCGCGGCGTTGCGGTAGTCTATGGGCCATGCTCAAGGACAAGACCGGCCTCGTCCTCGGCGTCGCCAACAAGCGCTCGATCGCCTGGGCCATCGCCCAGGCGCTGGCGGGCGCCGGCATGCGGCTGGCGTTCACCTACCAGGGCGAGCGGCTGAAGGAGAACGTCGAGGAGCTGGCCGCGACGCTGCCGGGATCGGTCCTCTATCCCTGCGACGTCGGCGCCGACGCCGAGATCGCCGCCGTCTTCGCCGGCGTCGAGCGCGACCTGGGAAGACTCGACACGGTCGTCCACTCCGTCGCCTACGCCCGCAAGGAGGACCTGGAGGGGGAGTTCCTGGCCACCGAGCGTGAGGGTTTCCGGGTGGCCCACGACGTGTCGGCGTACTCGCTGGTGGCGCTCGTGCGGGCGGCGGCGCCGCTCATGGAGCGAGGCGGCGGCGGCTCGGTGATCGCGATGACCTACTACGGCGCCGAGAAGGTCGCCGCCGGGTACAACGTCATGGGCGTGGCCAAGGCCTCGCTGGAAGCCTCGGTGCGCTACCTGGCCGCCGACCTCGGCCCCCGTGGCATCCGGGTGAACGCGATCTCCGCGGGGCCCGTCAACACGCTGGCCGCCCGTGGCATCCGCGGCTTCACCGGCATGCTCAAGCACCACGCCGAGAAGGCGCCGTTGCGCCGCAACGTCGAGCTGCGCGAGGTCGGCGACACCGCCCTCTTCCTGGCCTCGCCGATGGCGTCGGGGATCACGGGGGAGGTGATCCACGTGGACTGCGGTTACTTCATCATGGGCGTCTGAGGCGACCGCAGGCTCATGACGCTCACCCGCCGCGACATCGTGCTCGGCATCGTGGCGGCGCTCACCGTGCCGCGCGAGGCGAGCGCCGCTCGAGTTCAAAGGATCACGGTGTACGCAGGGCGTCAAGTGAGCGACGGTCTTGTCGAGGCTCTGAGCGAGCGCGGTTGGGTCGAGGGCCGTAACATCACCATGGACTGGCAGGGGGTCGAGGGGAGCGAGGTTCGGATCGGCGAGCATCTGGCGAAGACTCCTGCGGACGTGCTGGTTGCCGGGGGGGCTCACCGGATCCGGGCCGCGATGCGAGTCACCACGACGACCCCGATCATCGCGATCGACCTCGAGGCGGATCCGGTGGCGAATGGATTCATCAAGACGCTGGCCCGCCCCGGCGGCAACGTCACTGGCATCTGGATGGATCTACCGGAAATCGCGGGCAAGCAGATCCAGTTCCTCCGCGAGGTGCTGCCATCCCTCAACCGCCTGGGGGTCGTCTGGGACGACAGGATCGGGCAGCCTCAGTTCGCCGAGCTCCAGGCCGTCTGCCGCCGCGCCGGCATCAATCTGAGCCCCGCGGCGGTGCGCCTGACCACCGAGATCGACGACGCGCTCAAGCGGTTGGTGGCGGAGCGTCCCCAGGCGATCGTCCTCCTGACGGCGCCCGTGGTGTTCCAAGGCCTGCGCCGGATCGCCGAGCTGGCGGCTCTGAGCCGGCTGCCCTCCATCAGCCCGTTCTCGCCGTACCCGGGTTGGGGCGGGCTGATGGCCTACGGCCCCGACTTCCCGGCGATGTGGCGCCAGCTCGGCGGCTACGTCGACCGGGTCCTGCGCGGCGCCCGCCCCGGCGACCTCCCAGTGGAGCGCCCGTCGAAGTTCAGCCTGATCGTCAACCTCAAGACCGCGAAGACCCTCGGCCTCACGCTGCCCCGGTCGCTCGTCCTCCGCGCGGACCAGGTGATCGATCAGTGACGGCCGGGCGGCCGGCGCAGCCGATCCGGGCGCCTCGCGGCACCGCTCTGTCCTGCAAGGGCTGGCCGCAGGAAGCCGCGCTGCGCATGCTCATGAACAACCTCGATCCCGACGTGGCCGAGCGCTGGGAGGACCTGGTCGTCTACGGCGGCTCCGGCAAGGCGGCGCGCACCTGGGACGCCTACCACCGGATCGTGGCGACGCTCCGGCGGCTGGAGGGCGACGAGACGCTGCTCGTGCAGTCCGGCAAGCCGGTCGGCGTGTTCCGCACCCACGCCGACGCCCCGCGCGTGTTGATCGCGAACTCGCTGCTGGTGCCCGCGTGGGGCGACTGGGAGCACTTCCGCAGGTACGAGGCGATGGGGCTCACGATGTACGGCCAGATGACGGCCGGCTCGTGGATCTACATCGGCACCCAGGGCATCCTCCAGGGGACATACGAGACCTTCGCCGCCTGCGCGCGGAAGCACTTCGGCGGCTCGCTGGCCGGGCGGCTGGTGCTCTCGGCCGGGCTCGGCGGCATGGGCGGCGCCCAGCCGCTGGCCGTCACGCTGAACGGCGGCGTGGGCCTGTTCGTCGAGATCGACCGCGCGCGGATCGAGCGCCGCCTGCGCCTGAGGTACGTGGACCGCCTGGCGGGCTCGGTGAGCGAGGCCCTGGGCTGGGCGGAGGAGGCGCGGGGCAGGCGGCAGCCGCTGTCCATCGCCATCCACGGCAACGCCGCCGAAGTGCACCTCGAGCTGGCCGGCCGCGGCGTGCGCGTCGACGTCGTCACCGATCAGACCTCCGCCCACGACACGCTCAGCGGCTATATCCCGGCCGGGCTGTCGGTCGACGAGGCGGCCGCGCTGCGCCGGCAGGACCCCAAGGAGTACCTGAAGCGGGCGCGCGAGTCGATCGCCGCCCAGATGCGGGCGATGCTGGAGTTCCAGCGCTCGGGGGCCATCCTGTTCGACTACGGCAACAACTTCCGCCGCGAGGCCGAGAACGCCGGCGTCGGCGACTTCGCGTACCCGGGCTTCGTGCCCGCCTTCATCCGCCCGCTCTTCTGCGAGGGCCAGGGACCGTTCCGGTGGGTGGCGCTCTCCGGCGACCCCGAAGACATCTACGCGACCGATCGCGCGCTCATCGAGGCGTTCGCGGACAACGCGCACCTCGTGCACTGGCTCCGGCTGGCCGGCGAGCACGTCCACTTCCAGGGGTTGCCAGCGCGCATCTGCTGGCTCGGCTACGGGGACCGGTCGAAGGCCGGCCGGATCTTCAACGACCTCGTCGCCTCCGGCCGGGTGAAGGCCCCGATCGTGATCGGCCGGGACCATCTGGATTCGGGCTCGGTGGCCTCGCCCAACCGGGAGACGGAGTCGATGCGCGACGGCTCCGACGCCATCGCCGACTGGCCGGTGCTCAACGCCCTTCTCAACACCGCGGGCGGCGCCACCTGGGTGAGCGTCCACCATGGCGGCGGCGTCGGCATCGGCTACTCGATCCACGCCGGCATGGTCGTCGTTGCCGACGGCACGGCGGACGCCGCCCGCCGGCTGGAGCGCGTGCTCACGACCGATCCCGGCACCGGGATCATGCGCCACGCCGACGCCGGGTATCCGGAGGCGGTGGCCGCGGCCAACCGTCACCGGCTCGACCTGCCCGGCGTGACGACGTGACCGTGCGGCGCCTGCGGCCCGACGAGGCGAAGCTGTTCAAGACGTTGCGGCTGCGCGCCCTCGCGGACGCGCCGGACGCGTTCGCCCACACGTTCGCCGAGATCAGCGCGAAACCGGACGAGTACTGGGAAGAGATGACGCGCTCGGTGACCGAGCCGGGACGGCACGTCATGTTCGTGGCCGAGGAAAGCGCGGAGCCCGTCGGCATGGCTTTCGGCACCGTCGATCGCGAGCGCGCGGGGGCGGCCCACCTGGGCGGCATGTGGACCGAGCCCGCTCGCCGGGGCCGCGGGATCGGACAGGCCCTCGC
>DASTOJ010000051.1:0-8491 GCA_035762565.1 Candidatus Methylomirabilota bacterium
GCGAACGCCATGTCGCGCTGGACCGACGGGAACCGCGGCAGCGGCTGGGCGCGCGGGAACGTGCGCCCCACCGGCAGCGCGTCCAGGCGGAGCGCCGCCGCGAACACCGGCGCGTCGAGGCCGAACCGCGCGCGGACCTCCGCGGCGATCTCCCCGAACTCCCCCAGGCGCTCGCCGGCCGCGGTGACCAGGCTGCCGTGGCAGTCGCGCTCGAAGCCGCCAAGGCGGCCGCCCGGCTGCGTCCCGGCGGCGACGCCCAGCGCGGCCAGCACGTGCTCGGCGAGTCCCTTGGCGTCGTACACGTCCACCGGGTCGCCGCCGCCGTGCCACGACCGGTCGGCGCGGGCACCGGTCAGCGCGATCCCCGCCCAGCGCGGCTCCGCCGTTCCGGTCTCGCCGTCGGGCGAGCGCTGATAGGTGCGGCCGATCTCGAACAGCTGCACGTCGCTCTGCTGCCGCCGCACGTTCGTCGCCACCGCCCCCAGCACGCCCTCGAGCGGGTGATTGCGCAGATGGGAGGCGTCCTGGCTCAGCGGGTTCAGGAGCTTGACCGGCTCGACGTCCGGCCCCGCGCGCAGCGCCTCGACCTTCGCTGGATCGCACAGGCTCGAGGTGACGGCCTCCAGCAGCCCGGCGCCGGCGAGCGTCCGCCGCACCAGGCCTTCCTGCCGCAGCCGGTCCGACTCGCGGGCGACCTCCACCGTCGCGCCGCCGGGCAGCGTGGACGGGATCCGGTCGTAGCCCCAGACGCGGATGATCTCCTCGGCGAGGTCGTCCTCCATCGTGAGGTCACGCCGGAAGCTCGGCACCTCGACGTCGAGCATCGCGCCGCGGTCGCGCACGCCGAGGCCGAGCCCGGCCAGGATCCGCCGGGTCTGCGCGCGGGTCGGGACGATCCCGAGCACCCGCTCCACACGGCTCAGGCGCAGGCGCACGCGCACGGGCCTGCGCCGCCGGGGATAGACGTCGACCATCCCGCGGGCCACGACGCCGCCGGCCAACTCGGCCATGAGCTGCGCCGCGCGGTCATTGGCGTCCACCAGTCCCTCGATGTCGGCGCCCCGCTCGAAGCGATAGGCGGCGTCGGTCCGCAGGCCGAGGGCCCGCGAGGTCCGGCGTGTGGTGGCCGGGTCGAAGTACGCGCTCTCGAGCAGCACGCGGGTCGTGGCGCCGCTCACCTCCGAGTTCTGGCCGCCCATGACGCCCGCCAGCCCGACGGCGCGCGCCGGGTCGGCGATGACGAGCATCGAGGCGTCGAGCGTGCGCGCCTGGCCGTCGAGCGTGGTGAAGCGCTCGCCCGCGGCGGCGCGGCGGACGACGATGGTGGCCTCGGCGACGCGGTCGGCGTCAAAGGCGTGGAGCGGGTGGCCCAGCTCCCACAGCACGTAGTTGGTGACGTCCACGACGTTGCTGATCGGCCGCAGCCCGCAGGCCCGCAGGCGCATGGCCAGCCAGGCCGGCGAGGGCCCGACGCGCAGGTCGTCGATCACCCGGACGGTGTAGCGCGCGCACAGGTCGGGCGCCTCGACCCGCACGCGGGCGAGCCGGCGGGCCGGCGTCGGCGACTCGCGCAGCGCGAATCGGGGCGGCCGCAGGCGCCGCCCGGTCAGCGCGGCCAGCTCGCGGGCCACGCCCAGCACCGACAGGCAGTCGGGGCGGTTGGGCGTGATCTCGATCTCGAGCACGCGGTCGTCCAGGCCCAGATGGCCGACCAGGTCGGCGCCGAGCGGGGCCCCGTCCAGCACCAGCAGACCGGCCTCGTGCTCGTCGCCGAGCCCCAGCTCGCGCTCCGAGCACAGCATGCCGTGCGACTCGGCGCCGCGGATCTTGGCGATACCGATCTCGCGCCCGCCGGGCAGCCGGGCGCCGGGCGGCGCGAACGCCGCGCGCGTGCCGACCGTGGTGTTGGGCGCGCCCGAGACGACCGGGAAGCGCGCGCCGCCGGTGCTGACCCGGCACAGCAGCAGGCGGTGGCCGTGGCTCTCGCCCAGCTCGCGCTCGATCGCCTCGATCTCGCCGACCACCACGCCGCGCAGCTCCGGCGCGATCGGCGTGACGCTCGCCACCTCCAGCCCCGCGTTGACCAGCCGATCCGCCGCCGCCGCGGCGTCGAGGTCGACGTCCACGAGCTCGCGCACCCAGCCGTACGGGATCTTCATGTCAGGCGAACTGCCGCAGGAAGCGCACGTCGTTCTCGAAGAACAGGCGAAGGTCGTCCACGCCGTACCTGAGCATGGCGATCCGCTCGATGCCCATGCCGAACGCCCAGCCCGTGACCTCCTCGGGGTCGTAGCCGCCGTTGCGCAGCACCTGGGGGTGGACCATCCCCGACCCGCCGATCTCCAGCCAGCCCGACTGCTTGCACAGCCGGCACCCCTCGCCCCCGCACATGAAGCATCGCACGTCGACCTCCGCCGACGGCTCCGTGAACGGGAAGAACGAGGGGCGGAAGCGGATCGTCGAGCCCGGCCCGAACATCTCGCGGGCGAACAGCGCCACCGTGCCCTTGAGGTCGGCCATCGTGATGTGGCGGTCCACGGCCAGGCCCTCGACCTGGTGGAACACCGGGGAGTGCGACGCGTCGGCCACGTCACGGCGGTAGACCCGGCCCGGCACGATGATCTTCACCGGCGCCCGCCCGGCGGCCGCCCGCAGCGTGCGGATCTGCACCGGCGAGGTGTGCGTGCGCAGCAGCGTGGCGTCCGACACGTAGAAGGTGTCCTGCATGTCGCGCGCCGGGTGGTCCTTCGGGATGTTGAGCGCCTCGAAGTTGTAGAAGTCGGTCTCGATCTCCGGCCCCTCGGCCACCGAGAACCCGAGGCCGACGAAGATCGAGACGATCTCGTCGTGCGCGCGGCTGAGCGGATGGATGCCGCCCCGCGGCGGCCGGCGGCCGGGCAGCGTGAGGTCGGGGCGCGTGGCGGTCCGGAGCGCCTGCCGCTCCGCGTCGACGACTCCTTCGATGGCCGAGGCGAGCCTGGCTTCGAGGTTCGCTTTGGCGCGGTTCGCCTCGAAGCCGATCTGCTTGCGCTGCTCGGGCGGCAGTTGCCCGAGCGAGCGAAGGAGCTGCGTCAGCCTGCCGTTGCGACCGAGAAAGGCGACGCGAACCTGCTCCAGTTCGGCCGACGAGCCGGCGGCCTCGATCGCAGCCCCGGCCTCGCGCTCAAGCGCCTCGACCTCGGAGCGCATTCATCGCTCCTCGCGCGCGGCAGGCGCTCAGCGCGCCTGCGCCCGGGCCGTCTCGGTGAGCCTGGCGAATCCGGCCGGATCGCGGACGGCCATCTCGGCCAGGACCTTGCGGTCGAGCAGGATGCCGGCCTTCTTCAGCGCGGCGATGAACAGCGAGTACGTCAGCCCCGCCTGCCGGCAGGCGGCGTTGATGCGCGCGATCCACAGCCGTCGCGCGGTCCGCTTCTTGGCCTTGCGGTCCCGATAGGCGAACGCGCCCGCCCGCAGCACGGTCTCGGCGGCCGGGCGGTACAGCCGCGACCGTCCGCCGACGTAGCCCTTGGCCTTCTTGAGGATCTTCTTCCGGCGCTGGCGCGTCTTGGCGCCGCCCTTCGCGCGTGGCATGCTCCTGGCCTCCTCGTTCTTACAGGTACGGGACGAGCACCTTGAGGCGCGGCTCGTCCACCTTGTCGACCAGGGTCGCCTTGCGCAGCCGGTGCCGTCGCTTGGGCGACTTGGCCTCCAGCAGATGGCGCTTCCAGCCGCGGTTGCGCTTGAGCTTGCCGGAGGCGGTCTTGTGCAGCCGCTTGGCCGCCGCCCGCTTCGTTTTCATTTTCGGCATGACGTTCCCCTAGTGACCTTTCGGGCTCAGCATGATGTGCAGCATGCGGCCTTCCATGCGCGGGTTGTTCTCGGCCACCGCGATGTCGGCGACCGCCTGGACCATCTTCTGGAGCATCTTCCAGCCGAGCTCGGTGTGGGCCATCTCGCGGCCCTTGAAGCGGACGGTCACCTTGGCCTTGTGCCCTTCCTCCAGGAAGCGGCGCACGTGCTTGAGCTTGAAGTCGAAGTCGTGCCGCTCGGTCTTGGGACCCATCTTCACTTCCTTGACCAGGATCGTCGTCTGCTTCTTGCGCGCCTCTTTCAGCCGCCGGGCCTGCGTGTACTTGTACTTGCCGAAGTCCATGATCCGGCAGACCGGGGGGCTCGCCTCCGGCGCCACCTCGACGAGATCGAGGTCCTGCCCGCGAGCGGTCTCCAGCGCCTGCTGGGTCGGCATGATACCGAGCTGCTCGCCGTCCGCGCTCACGACACGGACCTCACGGACCCGGATACCCTCGTTGATGCGAATCTCTTGTGCTTTGCTCAGCGGCGTAGCTCCTCGCGATGAAGACGTTGGCAGTGGTAGTGCGAGCCGTAGCACGGCGGCCCTGCCGCAGGCAGGCCCGTGCGAGGCGAGCCCGCGATCGATATCACGCGCGGCCTGCGGTGAGGTCGGACGCGCGCGCGGCGATCTCGGCGGCCAGGTCGGCGAGCACCCGATCGAGCGGCACGGCGCCCAGGTCCTCGCCGGTGCGGCGGCGCAGGCTGACCGTGCCCTGCTCGGCCTCGCGACCGCCGACCACCAGCATGTAGGGCACCTTGCGCACCTGGGCGTCGCGGACCTTGTAGCCGAGCTTCTCGTTGCGGTCGTCCAGCTCGGCGCGGATCGTCCCGCCCCGCAGCCGCCCGTGGACCGTCCGCGCGTAGTCGAGGAACTTCTCCGACACCGGCAGCACGCGGGCCTGCACGGGCGCCAGCCACGTCGGGAAGGCGCCGGCGTAGTGCTCGGTCAGGATGCCGACGAAGCGCTCGAACGAGCCGAGGATCGCCCGGTGCACCATGACCGGCCGCTTGGGCCGGCCGTCGACGTCGATGTACTCCAGCTCGAACCGGTCGGGCTGCTGGAAATCGATCTGGATCGTGGCGTTCTGCCAGCGCCGCCCCAGCGCGTCCTGGATGTCGACGTCGATCTTGGGGCCGTAGAAGGTGCCGTCGCCGGGGTTCAGCTCGAACGGCAGGCCGTTGGCGTGGAGCGCGTCCTCGAGAGCCCGCTCGGCGACCTCCCACTGCTCGTCCGTCCCCAGCGACTTCAGCGGGCGGGTGGACAGCTTGAAGAACGCCTCCAGCCCGAACGGCCGGTACCAGTCCCGCACCAGCCCCAGCATCGCCGTGATCTCGGCCTGCAGCTGGTCGAGCCGGCAGTACACGTGGGCGTCGTCCTGGGTGAACTGGCGCACGCGGAACAGGCCGGTCAGCGTGCCCGAGCGCTCGTTGCGGTGCAGCCGGCCCATGTCGCTGAAGCGCAGCGGCAGGTCGCGGTACGAGCGCAGCGCGTGCCGGTAGACGATCGTGGACTCCGGACAGTTCATGGGCTTGAGGCCGAACATCTGCTCCTCGACCTCGACCAGGAACATGTTGTCTTGATAGAAATCCCAGTGCCCCGACTGCTCCCACAGCTTCTTGTTGACCAGGATCGGCGTCGAGATCTCCTGGTAGCCCTGCGCGTCCAGGTGCTCGCGGACGAAGCGCTCCAGTTCCCGCACCAGCGTCCAGCCGTGGGGCAGCCACACCGGAGCGCCCGGCGAGACCTCGTGGAAGACGAAGAGGTCGAGCTCCCGGCCGAGCTTGCGGTGGTCGCGCTTGCGGGCTTCCTCCAGCCGCCACAAGTGCTTGTCCAGCTCCTCCTGCGTGAGCCAGGCCGTCCCGTAGATGCGCTGCAGCATCGGGTTGTGCTCGTCGCCGCGCCAGTAGGCGCCCGACGACGAGAGGAGCTTGAAATACCGCACCTGGCCGGTCGAGGCCACGTGCGGGCCGCGGCAGAGATCGATGAAGTCACCCTGGCGATAGAGCGAGACGCGCTCGTCGGTGATGCCTTCGATGATCTCGGCCTTGAAGCGCTCGCCGCGGGCGCGGAAGAACGCGAGCGCCTCCGCGCGCGGCAGCTCCTGGCGCTCGAACGGCAGATCCGCCTTGGCGATCGCCCGCATCTCGTCCTCGATGCGCGCCAGGTCCTCCGGCGTGAACGGCTCCGCGCGGGCGAAGTCGTAATAGAAGCCGTCCTCGATCGCGGGCCCGATGGCGACCTTGACGTCGGGGAACAGGCGCTTCACGGCCTGCGCCATCACGTGCGAGGTGGAGTGACGCAGCGTGGAGAGCGGCGTCGGATCGCAGTCGAACTCGCCGGTCAGCTTGAGGTGTCGGTCTTCTTCAGCGGCGGCCATACACTCCTGGTGTGCGGGGGGATGGTAGGCTCGGGCGGTTTCGAACCGCCGACCTCCTCTGCGTCAGAGAGGCGCTCTCCCACTGAGCTACGAGCCTATCCAGAGTGCCGCCCATGCTACACACGGGTCTCCCGCCCGTCAAGCCAAGGCCCCGACATTCCAGACGTTTCATTGAAGGATCGACCGGAGCGACAGGCGGAATCTGAAGATCCCCGCGATGGGAACGCCAGTACTGCCCGGGGGCAGACTGGCCATAAGGGCCGGGGGTACAGGCGGAAACGGCTGGGCGAGCCGCACGGCGTTCATCGAGTACTCGTCGTAGATTGACCATTCGGATGCGCGATACAACTCGATGAACTGTACATTACCGTTCCTGAGGATTCCGAAGTGGAGGACGAGTGCCGTCGTCTTGTATTCGCACTCGAATGTGTCCCGTTTCTTGATGCACGGGTAGTTCAGTTTGTCCTGGATGCGTCGTCGGACCTGCTCGAAGTATTCCTGGAATCGCGGATCGGGCGTGTCGAGCGGGATCGGATCTCCAACGATTCCGCCCCGTCCCTCTCCTCGCCCACCAGCGCCACGCCGCAACGCGGCGAGTGATTCGCTCGCGCTCGGTTCCGCAGGCGGCAGGCTCGCGATCTGGCGGTCGCCGCCCTGGGGCGGCGCGGAGGGAGCCACCGGAGCCCGCGGCGCGGACTCCGGCGCCGCGGGCGCCGGAGCCGGCGGAGCCGGATCGGCCTCGCGCGGCGCCGGCTCGGCGACTCGCGGCGCCGGCTCGGCGGGCTGCGGCGGTTCTGGAGCCCTGGGTGTGGATGCCGCGGACTCGGGCGCGCGCGGCGCGCTGGCCACCCGGCGCTCCTCGCGGGGCGGCGGAGGCGAGCGACGGGGCGCCGGCGTCGCGGGGGGCTTGCTCTCGGCGGGCGCCGGCGACCTCGGAGGCGGGGACGGCGCCGACGGGCTGCCCGCCGAAGCCGGCTCGTCGGGCCTGGGCAGCTCCACGATCAGCGCGTCGCCCGGCTTCGGCGTCCACTTCGGGGCCAGCCCCGGCGCCAGGCCCCAGAGCAAACCCACCGCGACGAGGACGTGAATGAGCAGCGAGGCGACGATCCCGGCGACGATCCGCCCGCGCGGCCACTGCTGCAGGAATTCCCACAGTCCCATGCCCCTCGATTATAAGTCGCGGTCCAAGGCCTGGGCGACCTTCCTGAGGCGCGTCATCAGCGCCGCGAACCGATCGGGCTTCAGCGACTGCGGGCCGTCGGACAGCGCCTCCTCGGGCTTGGGGTGCACCTCGATGAGCAGGCCGTCGGCGCCCGCCCCTACCGCAGCCAGCGCCATCGCTTCCACGTACTCCCAGTGGCCGGTGCCGTGGCTGGGGTCGACGACGACCGGCAGGTGCGTGAGCTTCTTGAGCACCGGTACCGCGTTGAGGTCCAGCGTGAAGCGCGTGGCCGTCTCGAAGGTGCGGATGCCGCGCTCGCACAGGATGACGTCGGGGTTGCCGCCGGCCAGCACGTACTCGGCGGACAGGAGCCACTCCTGGATCGTCGTGGACATGCCGCGCTTGAGCAGCACCGGCTTGCGGACCTCGGCCACCCGGCGCAGCAGCGAGAAGTTCTGCACGTTGCGGGCCCCGATCTGGAGGATGTCGGAATGCTCGGCCACGAGGTCCACACGCTCGGGCTCCATCACCTCCGTGATGACCGGCAGCCCCGTCTCGCGCTTGGCCTCGGCCAGCAGCTTGAGTCCCTCCGTCTCCAGCCCCTGGAACGCGTAGGGCGAGGTGCGCGGCTTGAAGGCACCGCCCCGGAGCACGCGGGCGCCGGCCGCCTTCACGCGCGCGGCCACGTCGAGCACCTGCAGACGCGACTCCACCGAGCACGGGCCGGCCATCACCACGAGCCGGCGGCCGCCGACCACGACGCCGTCGATGGCCACCTGGGTGTCGCCGCTGCGCACCTCGCGGCTGGCCAGCTTGAACGGCTGCAGGATCGGCGTGACCGTCTCGACGCACTCCAGCGACTCCAGCGCGCGCAGCCGCTCCTTGCCCCGGTCGTCGCCGATGGCCCCGATGACGTTGCGCAGCTCGCCCCGGATCGTGTGCGGGGTGTAGCCCATGGCGCGGATGCGCCGCTCGACGTCCGCCACGTCCGCGTCCGACGCCCCCGACTTCAGCACGATGATCATCGCCTTCTCTCCTTACTTGATGGGGGGCCCCGACATGGCCCCCCAAGCCCCCCCAACGCTCGTCGCGGCCCGGCGGAGCCGCGCCGCTCCTC
>DASTOJ010000052.1:0-17775 GCA_035762565.1 Candidatus Methylomirabilota bacterium
GTCCCAGCCGTAGCCCGGGTAATCGGGGTCGTGGGCGAGCAGGTGATAGGTGAGATTGCGCGGGTTGGCCAGGATCTCGGCCACCGTCGGCTTGATCGGCGACAGCTCGGCGCCGGCGCCCTTCTTGTGGCGGAAGACGTCGAGCAGGATCCGGGAGATCTTGTCCTCGGTCCCCTCATCCCAGGTCGGCACCAGGTTGCGGTAGCCGCTCTCGATGGCGGTGGCCAGCTCGCCGCCTTCCCACGGCTTGAAGATGGGCAGGAAGATGTCGTCGCGCTGCCGCGGCACGTCGCGCCACCGCATCGGCTGCTTGTCGTACATCGTGAACGGGTAGCGGTTGACCCAGAAGAGGTCGAGCGCGAGGTCGCGCAACAGCTCGTAGCGGCCCTTGTAGCCGCCGCTCTCCAGCCGGGCCACGATGTCGGCCTCGGTCGGCGCCTTCTCCTCGAAGTCGCGGCGGATGACCGCGGCGAACTGCTCGAGCGTCTCGAACACCGTGAAGTCGAGGGCGGGGAAGAAGTTGTAGGGGAAGACGATCCGGCCGTAGCGGTTGACGACGAACGGCTTCATGGCCGACCTCCAGAGCCCACCGTGAGCCCAGGGCTCACCGTAAGCCCGGCGCGAGCCTTGCGCAAGCCGCTATAATCGAGCCATGTCCATCCTCACCGAGCGCGATGCAGAAGCGGTCCGCAAGGAGTTCCAGAGGATCCAGGGGCCCGTCAAGCTCGTGGTCTTCTCGCAGGAGCTGGTGGCGGCCGAGCTGTGCCGCCAGAACGAGCAGCTCGTGCGGGAGGTCGCGTCGCTCGACGATCGCATCTCGGTGGAGGTGCTGAACCCCGCCATCGACCGCGAGCGGGCCGAGGCGTACGGCATCGACGAGGTGCCGGCCACCGTGGTGGAGGGCGCGCGCGACTACGGCATCCGCTTCCTCGGCATCCCGTCCGGTTACGAGTTCAGCAACCTGATCGACTCGATCATCGTGGCCTCCAGCGGGGAGACGGGCCTGACCGAGGCCACGAAGACCTCGCTGGCCGGGCTCACCGGTGACGTCACCATCAAGGTCTTCTCGACCCCCACCTGACCCTACTGCCCCCGGGCCGTGCGCCTGGCGCAGCACATGGCGGTCGCCTCGGAGCGGGTCACCGCGGTCGCCATCGAGGCCACGGAGTTCCCCGAGCTGTCCCGGGCCTACCGGGTCAGCGCCGTGCCCAAGATCGTGATCAACGACCGCGTCGAGTTCGAGGGCGCACTGCCCGAGCCCCAGTTCCTCGACGCCGTCCTGCGCGCCGTCACGCCCTGACGAAGCTTGCCCGCGCGACGTAGCCCGGTGCTGTTCGCGTACGGCACGCTCATGCGGGGCTACCCACTGCACGCTGTCATGGCGGGCCGCGTGACGCTCCTGGCGCCCGGCACCGCCCGCGGCCGCCTGCTCGACCTCGGCCGCTACCCCGGCCTCGTCGGGGGCGCCGGTCGGGTGAGCGGCGAGGTCTACCGGCTCGACGATCCGGAACTTCTCCCGGTGCTCGACCGCGAGGAGGGGTACAATTTCGACCGGCGTCGGGCGATCGTCACGCTCGCCGGCGGCCGTCGCGTGCGCGCCTGGCTCTACCGCTATCGCGGGCCGCGCGAGCGCGCGACACCGATCCCCGATGGCGATTACCGCCGCGCCCGCCCACCGGCCGCGCGGCCTGCGACGCAGTCTTCACCCGGGAGGCATCCATGGCGCTGACCGCCGCCGAGCTGATCAAGGCCGACCAGGACCACCTGATCCACCCGCTCCACCACCCGATCGACAACGCCGAGCCGGTCATCTACGTGCGCGGGCGCGGCGCCATGGTGCAGGACATCGGCGGCCACGAGATGATCGACGGACTCTCGGGGCTGTGGAACGTCAACGTCGGCCACGGCCGCGCCGAGCTGGCCGACGCCGCCGCGGATCAGATGAAGGAGCTGGCCTACTTCTCCGGGTACGTCGGCTCCTCGAGCATCCCGGCCATCACGCTGGCGTCCAGGCTGGTGGAGCTGGCGCCCGACATGCATGGGATCTTCTTCTCCACCGGCGGCGCCGAGGCCAACGAATCGGCGTTCAAGACGGCGCGCTTCTACTGGAAGGCCAAGGGCAAGCCCGACAAGGTCAAGGTCATCGCCCGCCAGAACGCCTACCACGGCGTCACCCTGCAGGCGATGAGCGCGACCGGGATGGCGGCCTACTGGAA
Organism: Candidatus Methylomirabilota bacterium; assembly: GCA_035762565.1. GTDB lineage: Bacteria > Methylomirabilota > Methylomirabilia > Rokubacteriales > CSP1-6 > AR5. The sequence continues at coordinate 2,217 of DASTOJ010000052.1, forward strand.
GATGTTCGAGCCGCGGGTGCCGGGATTCGTGCACATCCCGACCTGCTATCCGTACCGCGTGCAGGACGGCAGGCCCGGCGAGACGGCGGGCCAGACCGCCGCGCGCCTCCTGGAGGAGGCGATCCTGCGCGAGGGCCCCGAGACGGTGGCCGCCTTCATCGCCGAGCCGATCCACGGCGGAGGCGGCGTGATCTATCCCACCGACGACTACTTCCCCCTCGTGCGGCAGATCTGCGACCGGCACCAGGTGCTGTTCATCGCCGACGAGGTCATCACGGGCTTCTGCCGGACGGGGCGCTGGTTCGCGACGTCGCACTGGAACGTGAAGCCGGACATCCGCTCGTTCGCCAAGGGCGTGACCTCCGGCTATCTGCCGCTCGGCGGCATCATGGTGAGCCGCGCCATCAAGGAGGCGATCGACGGCGTCAAGCCCGAGGACCGCTGGATGCACGCCTACACCTACTCGGGCCACCCGACCTGCTGCGCCGTCGCGCTCAAGAACCTCGAGATCATGGAGCGCGAGCGGCTGTGGGAGAACGCCGCCAAGATGGGCGACCGCCTCCACGCCGGCCTCCAGCAGACTTTGAACAACCACCCGAACGTCGGCGACATCCGGGGCGGCAAGGGGCTGCTGGCCGCGGTCGAGCTGGTCGAGGACCGCGCGAGCAAGAAGAACCTGCCGGCTGACCGCAAGGTGGCGCCGCGGGTGCAAGCCGAGATGATGAAGCGCGGGGTCATCACCCGCGTCCGGGTGGTGGCGGGCGCGCACCCGGCGCCAGGCGACACGATCTACTACGCGCCGCCCCTGGTGGTCAGCGAGACCGAGGTCGACCGGCTCGTGGCGGTGACCCGCGACGCGGTGAAGGCCGTGCTCGGCGTCTGAGCGCGGCGTGAGGCTCATCACTGCGCACCGGATCCTGATCCTCTGCGGCATCACGTTCTTCGTGGTGTACGCGGTGATCAAGACGCAGAAGTACCTGGCGCGGGGCGACGTCTTCGACCTCGTGCAGGCGGGGGTCGCCCTGCTGGTGGCCTTCGGGTTCCAGTGGTACTTCCGCTCGCTGGCGGGATGGGGCAAGCGCTAGCCGTCGCGACGCTGATCTACGATGCGGAGTGCGCGATGTGCCGGGCCAGCGCGCTCTGGCTCATGCGCCGGGCGCTCTCGGGCGGCGCGCTCGAGATCCTGCCGTGCCGCGCGGCCGTGCGGCGCGAGCGCTTTCCCCAGGTGGCAGAGGCTGCGTGCCTGACGGCCATGCAGCTCGTCCTGCCCGACGGCCGCATCCTCAGCGGGGCCGACGCGGTGCCCGAGCTGCTGCGCCGCATCCGCGGCTGGAGCTGGGTGGCGAGCGTCTTCGCACTGCCCGGCATCAGGCCGATCGCCCGGCGTCTCTACGCCTGGATCGCCCGCAACCGGATGCGGATCTCCTGCGCCCTGCCCGGCCGCCCGTGAGCGACCTTGCGGCGCCGTTCGACGAGTACCGCGACGTCGTGCGTCCGGAGTGGATCGACCACAACGGCCACCTGAACATGGGCTACTACCTGGTCGTGTTCGACTACGCGACCGACGCCTTCCTGGCCTGGGTCGGGCTCGACGCCGGACACCGCCGCCGACACGACGTGACGACCTTCTGCCTGGAAGCGCACGTCACCTACCACCGTGAGGTGCGCGACGGCGATCCGCTGCGCTTCACCACGCAGCTGCTCGGCCACGACGCAAAGCGCGTCCACTACTTCCACGCGATGTACCACGCGACCGTGGGCTACCTGGCCGCCACCAACGAGCTGATGACGCTGCACGTGCGAGAGGCCACCCGGCGTGGCGGGCCGATGGCGCCCGAGGTGCTCGCGCGCCTGGCGTGCATCCAGGCCGCCCACGACGCGCTGCCCCGGCCGCCGCAGACCGGGCGCCGCATGGGGCTGGGCGCCCCCTCGACCACGCGCTGAGGGTGAGCTATAGTGCCCACGCGGAGGGGCCCATGACACCATACTCGCCCTCTGACCCGAACCTCGTGCTCTCCTACCTGGGCCTGCGCAAGGCCGTGGGGATCATCGGAATCGCGCTCCCGTTCGTCCTGGCATTCGGCCGGATGCTGCTCGAAGGTCCGGGAATCCGGACGTCCATCAGCAGCTACTACCACACGGCGATGGGGGACGTATTCGTGGGAAGCCTCTGCGCCATCGGGGTCTTCATGATCTCCTACCGAGGCTACGAACGCGTAGACGACATCGCCGGCGATCTCGCGTGCGTCTTCGCGATCGGCACCGCGCTCTTCCCCACCACGCCCGACCTGAACATCACGTCGCGCGACCGGCTGGTCGGCAGTGTGCACTGGGTGTGCGCGGCGCTGCTCTTCCTGACCCTCGCCTTCTTCTCCCTCGCGCTGTTCAGGAAGACCGATCCGCGCAGGCCGCCCACTCGCCGCAAGCGGCAGCGCAACGTCGTCTACACGGTCTGCGGCTACACGATGCTGGCGTGCCTGGCCCTGATCGGGGTGGTCGCGCTCCTGCCGGACACTTCCCCCGTACGTGGTCTCGCGCCGATCTTCTGGCTCGAGGCGAGCGCCGTGGTCGCCTTCGGCATCTCGTGGCTCACCAAGGGCGAGGCGATCCTCAAGGACGACTGACCTCTAGAACACGGCGATCGGGTGCGCGGGGGCGCCGGTGGCGCCGCTGAGCCGGATCGGCGTCGCCGAGAACATGAACTCGTAGCGCCCTTCCTCGGCGCACGCCTTTGCCAGCCGCTCGGGGTACGAGTTGTCGACGAGCACGAGGCCCAGGAACGGGATGGCCAGGTGCGTGCTCATCGCGAAGCCCGGGTAGCTGGTCGGCCGCTCGTCCATCATGTCCCACGAGATTGCCGCGATGTCCTTCTCGCGGAACCACTCCAGACACGACAGGTGCATGCCCGGATGGGGTGACACCCGCGGCACCCAGTCGGGATGCGCCTTGCGGAACGCCTCGTCGCCGTTGCGCACCACGAGCACGTCGCCGGGCTCGACCTTCACGCCGGCGCGGGCGGCGGCGGCGTCCAGCTCCTTGGGGGTGACCGGCTGGCCGACCGTCACGTAGCCCTCGGGGCGGCCGGCGGCCACGTCGAGCAGCACGCCGCGCGAGGTGATGCCGTCGAAGTAGGCGTCGATCGGGCACCAGCTGGCGCCGTCAGCGGTGAGGCTGTCCTTGAACGAGCGCCCGTTGAACAGCTCGCCGTCCCAGGCCACGTGGCAGAGCGCGTCGATGTGCGTGATGGTGAAGCCGTGATAGACGAGGTCGAAGCGGTCGAGGACGACGTCGGCCCGCTCGCGGCTGGACGGGAAGGTCACGTGGTACATCAGGGCGGGCTGCCGCCCGAGGTCCCGGGCCAGCGAGACGGTGCGGCCGCTGCGCACGAGCGCCGCCGCCTGGGCGCGCTTGGCGGGCGTGACGAGGTTGGCGGTGCCGCGCTGGTCGTCGTGGCCCCAGCGCCCCCAGTTGTTCAGCTCCTTGAAGTACCCATCGATGCGGTCCTGCGTCGGCGGCGTCCAGTCGGCCATGACGGCGGCTCCTCTCGTGCCCGGATGCGGGTGCCGACACGGTAGTCAATCCCCGCGGCCCGGTCAATGATCAGCCTCGATGCGATAATCAGCCTCGATGCGGACGGCCGAGTTCATCCGGGCCCTGCCCAAGGCCGAGGTGCACCTGCACTTCGAGGGTGCGGTCCCCTGGGCGATGGTGCGCGCGCATTCGAGGGGCGCGCTGCCGGAGCACCCGGCCTGGTGGGCCGACGGCTTCCGGTTCGAGGACTTCAAGCAGTTCCGGCTGGCGAGCCAGACCTGCCTGGAGTCCCTGGTGGACGTCGCCGCCTACCACCGGGCGGCGGAGGCCGTCTTCGGCGGCCTCCGGGCCCAGAACGTCCGCTACACGGAGGTCTCCTTCGACGCCGTGCGGCTGGCCGCCCAGGAGCTGCCATTCACCGACGTCATCGACGCCATCAAGCGCGGCGCCCCGCCCGGCCTCACCGTGCGGGTCTTCGGCGCGTTCGCCTATCACAAGCACGACACCACGCCCGAGGATGTCATCGCGGCGACGCTGAACCAGGCCAACCTGGACGGCATCAGCCTGCACGGCGACGAGACGGTCCGGAGCACCGCGCGGTTCGCCGACGTCTTCGCCGAGGCCCGGCACAAGCGGCTGCTGACGAAGGCCCACGCCGGGGAGCTGTCGGGCCCCGCGTCGATCACCAGCGCGCTGGACCTGCTCGGCGTCCGCCGGATCGAGCACGGCGTGCGCGCGATCGAGGACGAGGCGCTCGTCGAGCGGCTGGCCGCCGACGGCGTCACGCTCGACATGTGTCCCTGGTCCAACGTGAGGCTCGCCGTCGTCCGCGATCTCACCGCCCATCCCATCCGCCGCCTGCACGCGCGGGGGGTCCGCGTGACGGTGAGCACCGACGACCCCACCGTGTTCGGCCGCTCGCTCAGCGAGGAGCTCGCCTCGCTCGTGGACGATCTCGGGTTCGCCCTGCCCGAGGTGGCGCAGCTGCAATCCAACGCGTTCGCCGTGGCCGCCATGCCGGCGGACGCTCGCGCCGCCGTCCAGCGCGAGCTCGACGCACTGGTGGCGGAGGCCGAGTCCGGGAGGGCGTAGAATCGGGCGGGGCCAGGAGGCCGGCATGACGACGATCGGGTTGCTGCATCCGGGAGAGATGGGCGCGTCGGTGGGCGCATCCGCGCGCGCGAACGGGAGTCGTGTGCTCTGGGCCTCCGAGGGCCGCGGCGCCGACACCCGCCGGCGGGCTGCGGCGGCCGGCCTGGAGGACGCCGGCACACTGCGCGCGCTGGTGGCGGCCAGCGACGTCGTGCTGTCGGTGTGTCCGCCGCACGCCGCCCGTGAGGTGGCGCGGCAGGTAGCCGGCCACGGATTCCGTGGCGTGTACGTCGATGGCAACGCGATCTCGCCGGCGACGGCGCGCGAGCTCGACGCGATCGTGCGGGCCGCCGGCGCGACGTACGTCGACGGCGGGATCATCGGCCCGCCCCCCGACAGGCCGGGCACGACGCGCCTCTACCTGTCGGGCCCGCACGCCCAGCGCGTGCGGCCGCTCTTCGCGGCCGGGCCGCTGGAGGCCGTCGTGCTGCCCGGCGACCTCGGCGCGGCCTCGGCGATCAAGATGGCGTACGCGGCGTGGACCAAGGGCTCCCAGGCGCTGATCATGGCCGTGCGGGCGCTGGCCACGGCCGAGGGCGTGGACGAGGCGCTGCTGGCCGAATGGCACCGCTCGCAGCCCGAGCTGCCCAGGCGCTCGGACAACGCGGCGCGAGGCACCGCGCGCAAGGCGTGGCGGTGGGTGGGAGAGATGGACGAGATCGCGGCCAGCTTCGCCGGCGCCGGCCTGCCCGACGGCTTCCACCGCGGCGCCGGCGAGGTCTACCGCCGGATGGCGTCCTACAAGGACGCCGCCGCGCCGCCGTCGATGGAGGACGTCGCCAAGACGCTGCTGCGGGAGTCGGGGGCATGAGCGTCGCCGCCGCGCGGCCGATCGTCGGCCCGGAAGCCTGGCGCGGCGAGGATCTCGCCCGCTCCACCGACTGGATCCGGCCCGTCACCCCGGCCGAGGCGGACGAGCTTGACGCCGCGCTGCGCATCGTGCAGCGGCGCGGGCTCGACTGGCCGAAGCTGACCCGCGAGGACTTTCCCCTTCCGCGCTTTGCCGCCTCGCTGGCCCGGGTGAGCCACGAGCTGGAGCACGGGCGCGGCCTCGTGCTGCTGCGGCGGATCCCGGTCGAGCGCTACACCGAGGACGAGCTGCGGATCATCTACTGGGGCCTGGGCCTGCACCTGGGCACGCCGCGCTGCCAGAACGCGCAGGGCGAGCTGATCGGCGACGTGCGCGACGAGAACCGCCTCTACGGCACGGTGCGCGAGCTGGATCCCGCCAGGGCGGGCGAGCCGAGGACCTCGCGCTCCAAGGCGCGCTCGGCCGGGCCGCTGCGCTTCCACACCGACCGGGTGGACGTGGTCACGCTGCTCTGCGTGCGCCCGGCGGCCACGGGCGGGCTCAGCAAGGTCGTCTCCTCGCCCGCCGTCCACAACGCCATCCTCGGGCGCCGCCCCGACCTGCACGCGCTGCTCTGCGCGCCGTACTACCACAGCCGCGAGGGCGAGGCCGGCGGCCGCGACCGCTTCTACGCGATGCCGATCTTCGGCGCGCGCGACGGCCGCTTCACCAGCCAGTACTCGCGCACGTTCGTGGAGAACGCCCAGCACATCCCCGGCGTGCCGCCGCTGACGGCGGCTCAGGACGCGGCGCTCGACCTGTGGGCGGAGGTCTGCGAGGAGCTGTGCTACTCGATGGAGCTGCGTTCCGGCGACCTCCAGCTCCTGAACAACCACGTCGTCTACCACGCGCGTTCGACCTACGAAGACGACCCCACGCCCGGCCGCGACCGGTTCCTGATGCGCCTGTGGCTGTCGATGCCCGACAGCCGCGCGCTGCCGGCGGGCTACGAGGCGCTCTGGGGCAGCACCGAGGCGGGCGCGCTGCGGGGCGGCATCGCCCAGCCGGTGGGAGGGAAGGCATGAATCGCAAGCGAGTCGGCATCCTCGTGTTCCCCGACGTCGAGGTCCTGGACTTCTGCGGGCCGTTCGAGGTGTTCTCGGTCACCCGGCTGAACGAGCAGCTGCGGCGCGAGGAGCCCTCGCCGTTCGAGGTGCTGCTGGTGGCCGAGCAGGCGGGGACGGTCACGACCACCGGCGGCATGAAGGTCACGCCCGATCACGCCATCGACACCTGCCCGCCGCTGGACATCCTGGTGGTGCCCGGTGGGTGGGGGACGCGCGAGCAGATCAAGAACGCGCGGCTCCTCGACTGGATCAAGGAGCGCGCGCGGCAGGTCGAGACACTGACGTCCGTGTGCACCGGCTCCATGCTGCTCGGCCAGGCCGGCCTGCTCGACGGCCGCCACGCCACGACGCACTGGCGGTCGCTGCAGTGGATGCGCGACTCGTTCCCGGCGGTGACGGTCGAGGAGAAGCTGCACGTGGTCGAGGACGGCAACGTGCTGACGTCGGCCGGGATCTCGGCCGGCATCGACATGGCCCTGCGCGTGGTGACCCGGTACCACGGCGAGACGGTCGCGCGGAACACGGCGCGCAACATGGAGTACCGCTACCCGGACGACAACAGCCGCCGCGTGTAAGGGAAGCGACCATGGCCAAGAAGAAGAAGCCCGCGAAGACTGCCGCGAAGAGCCGGCGCCCGAAGGATCTCCCGGCCACGAAGGCCAAGGCCGTGATGGGTGGAAAGGTGGCCTCCAGCGACCTGCTCGTCACCCAGAAGGTGAACAAGGCCTCGCCGATCCTGTTCTGAGGCCGCGGCGCGCGAGCAGCAGGATCGTCTCGTACTTGCGCCGGATCGGACCACCGTGGCGCTCGACCACCCCGGCGATGGCGGTGAAGAACGCGGTCCGGTCGGGCTCAGGCAAGGCGCGATGGTTTGAGAAGGTGGTCAGCAGCTTCAGGTAGGCTGCCCCGGTGTACGCGCGCTCCGAAGCCTGTCGGGTCTCGCGCAGGTCTTCGAACGAGTCGGAGCGACCGAGCGCCCGACGATATCGGTCGATCGTCTCGGCCAGCGAATCGCCGGCCAGCTCGGAGGGCGCGCCCGGGAGGTACCGGTCGTAGATTGGTTGTGTCGCTTTCCAGAACGGCGTGTCCTGTGAGACGTCGATGTACCACACCAGCGCCAGCGTGCCGCCCGGCCTCAGGGTGACGGCTGTCTTCGCGAACCCGGACTCGGGCTCGATCCAGTGGAATGCCTGCGCCGAGAGCACGAGGTCGAACGCCCCTGGTTCGGCCGGCCAGGCCTCGAAGGAGATCGGCTCGATCGTCACCCGCGGGTATCCACGGCAGTTGCGGCCGGCCAGGGCAGCCAGGGCGTCGCCCGGCTCCAGCGCCAGGACCGAGTACCCACGCATGGCGAAGGGAAGGGTCATCTGGCCGGTGCCGCAGCCGATCTCGAGAATCCGCCCGTCCCCAGGCAGCCCGGCTCCGGCGATGATGGCGTCGACGATCGCCGGCGCGTAGCCGGGCCGCACCTCGTCGTAGAGGACCGCAGCGTCGTCGAAGACGGCGGCGCGAGGCTCGGGATAGCGGCCGGCGGTCACTCGCGGACTGCGAGCAAGCCCAGCCGGCCGCCGATCGCCGACCCCGGGGCGACGAATGGCTCCGGCGAGCAGCCGTTGTGCACGGACCGGAGGCGGAGGCCGGCCGATTCCAGGATCGCGACCAGCTCGGTGGTCGTATAGACGCGAAAGGAAGCGCGCTTCTGTCCGGAGCCGCCGGGGCCGCTCCAGTACCAGGTCGACTCGATGCGTCCGGGGACGGGGTCGAGGCGCGGCTCTTCGACCACGAGCGTGCCGTCGGGCAAGCGGTGGGCGAATCGCTGCTGCTGGGACAGGCCGATCGCGGCGCGGTCTCGATGCATGGTCTCGACGAACACGAGCCCACCCGGGCGCACTGCGGCGCGGAGCGTGGACAGCACGGCGACGTCGTCGGCCTGCGTCCCGTACCCGAGCGAGGAGAAGATGTTCAGCGCGACGTCGAAGCCGGACTCGGTCAGCGGCGCGCGCAGGTCGTAGTTGAGATAGCGGAGGCGGTCAGCCGGTAGATCGCCGCGCCGGCGCTCGGCTTCGGCGAGGAGGTCGGCTGCGCGATCGACTCCAACCACGCGCGCCCCCCGCTCGGCCAGGGCGCGCGAGATGCGTCCGTACCCGCAGGGGGCATCGAGCACCAGGCTGTCGGGCTTCAACCCGAGCACCTCCCAGAGGCCCGCCACCTGCCGCTCCGTCGCCCCCGGCGCCTCGATGCCCTCCCAGAGGCGCACGTAGTCGGCATCGAAGAAGCTCTCCCACCACGTCCCGAGGTTCACCCCAGGAGGCGCTCCTCCTGCATCCGCACGAGCGAGCGGTCGAAGGCGTCGATGATCTGGTCGACGTCCTTGTCGGTCATGGCGCCATTCATCCAGCCGTGGGCGTTGGAGCGGCTGAAGTCCACGCCGTTGACGAGCATGGACAGGTGGAGCGCGCCGCTCAGCGCGCCGCCCATGCCGCGGTCGAGGCGGGCGGCGTCCAGCGTGTAGTCGTCCAGCCCCAGCTCGGCGGCGTCGGCGCCGAGGAAGATGCGGAACAGCGACGAGCCGCCGTAGACGCAGCCGCGCACCCCGCGCGTCTTGAGCACCTGGTTCATGCCGGCGCGCAGCCGGTCGCCCTTGCGGTTGAGCTCGCGCTGGACCTCGCCAGTCTTGAGGATCTCCAGCTGGGCGATGGCGGCGGCGGCGACGAGCGGGGTGCCGCTGTAGGTGCCCTGGTCGGCCACGCGCTTGGTGCGGTCGCGCTTGGCGTCGCCGGTAAATGCAATGCCGTCCATCAAGTCGGCGCGGCCGACCAGCGCGGCGCCGGGCAGGCCACCCGCCACGGCCTTGGCCAGGCAGGTCAGGTCGGCCGTCACCCCGAAGTACTCCTGGGCGCCGCCGGCCGCCAGGCGGAAGCCAGTCACCACCTCGTCGAAGATCAGGACGACCCCGCGCTTTTTCGTCTCCTCGCGCAGCGCCTTGAGGAAGGCCGGGTTGGTCGGCACCGTCATCGAGCGGCCGCCGGCCGGCTCCAGGATGATCGCCGCTACCGGGTGTTCGTCGAGCAGCTCCCGCACGTGGCCGATGTCGTTGCAGCGGGCGACCAGCGTCGTGCTCAGCGTGCTGGCCGGCACGCCGGCCGAGGCGGGGATCTCGAACGGATCCTTCACGGCCGCCACGAACATGTCGTGGATGCCGTGGAAGTGGCTCTCGAACTTGACGATGTGATCGCGGCCCGTGAACGCCCGCGCCACGCGGACGGCCAGGGAGGTCGTCTCGGTGCCGGTCAGCGTGAAGCGCACGCGCTCGGCGCCGGGCACACACGAGCGGATCAGCTCGGCCCAGCGCACCTCCAGCTCCGAGCAGGCGCTGTAGTGCAGGCCGCGTTTCGCCTGCTCGGTGATGGCCTTCACCACCGCCGGGTGGTTGTGCCCCAGCATGAGCGCCCCGTGGCCGCTCCAGCAGTCGAGGTACTCGTGGCCGTCGACGTCCCACTTCCGGGCGCCGTCGGCACGCTCGACGTAGAACGGGAAGGGGGAGAAGACACGGCCATCGTGGGCGGCGCCGCTCGGCATGACCTGCCGGGCGCGCTCGAAGAGGGTCCTGGACTTCGGACGGGCGGCGGCGTACTCCTGCTCGATGGTCGGGCGTGAGGTCGTCATGGGCGGTAGGATAGCACCCATGAAAATCACCGGTATCGACAGCGTGGTGCTCCGGATCCCGCCGCCCCGGCCCATGTCGCTGGAGTTCGCCGACCACCGGATGGTGGCCGCCTTCATCTCGACCGACCAGGGCCTCGAGGGCTTCGGCTACACGCTGGCCTTCGGCGGCGGCGGCGCCGAGGCCATCCAGGTCTATCTCGAGACCCGCCTCAAGCCGCTGCTGCTTGGCGAGGACCCGCGCCTGGTCGAGCGCCTCTGGGAGAAGATGTTCCGCGCCGACCGGGGCATCCGGCGCGTGGGCCTGGCGGCCTACGCGGTGTCCGCGCTGGACATCGGGCTCTGGGACCTCGCCGGCAAGGCCGCCGGCCAGCCGCTCTACCGCATGTGGGGGGCGGCCACGGACCGGGTCGAGGCCTACGGCAGCGGAGGGTGGGCCAAGTACTCGATCGACGACGTCGTTGGCGAGGCGCGCTTCTACGCCGATCGGGGCTGCCGCTACTACAAGATGAAGATCCACGATCCCGATCCGCGCGAGAACGTCAGGCGCGTGGAGGCCGTGCGCAAGGCCCTGGGCGACGGCGTCCGCCTCATGGTCGATGTGAACCAGAAGCTGGACGTCCTCGGCTCCATCCGGCAGGCGCAGATGCTCGAGCATCTCGACCTCGTCTGGTACGAGGAGCCCGTGCTGGCAGACGACTACGCCGGGTGCGCCGAGGTGGCCCGCGCGATCAAGGTCCCGGTGGCGACCGGCGAGAACCACTACACGCGCTTCGAGTTCCGCGAGCTGTGCGAGCGCCGGGCGGCCCGCTACCTCATGCCCGACGTCGGTCGCGCCAACGGCTTCAGCGAGACGCTGCGGATCGGCCACCTGGCCGGCGCCCACGGGCTCCTCGTCTCGCCCCACGTCGTGCACGAGATCTCCCTGCAGGTGGCGGGCGCGCTGTCCAACGCGTTCCTGGTCGAGTACATGAACTGGGCGCCGGCCGACCTGTTCGTCGAGCTGCCGAGCTGCGAAGGCGGGTGGTTCCGCGTCCCCGACCGGCCCGGTCACGGCATGGCGCTGACGCCGGACGCCGTCAAGAAGTACCGGGCGCCCTGACCCGGGTGGCGCGCGGTAGAATCGGACGCCGAGAGGAGGCGCCGTGAGCCACGACCACGGGCACCATCACCATCACGATGACGACGACGTCCAGGAGCACCGCGAGCACGGCGCGCCCCTGTCGGGGGTCGAGCTGCGGGTGCGCGCGCTCGAGTCGCTGCTGGTCGACAAGGGCCTCGTCGAACCCGCCGCGCTGGACGCGCTGATCGACACCTACGAGACGAAGGTGGGCCCCCGCAACGGCGCGCGGATCGTCGCGCGAGCGTGGGTCGATCCGGCGTTCAAGCAGCGGTTGCTCGAGGACGGCACCGTGGCCGTGGCCGAGCACGGCTTCGTCGGGCGCCAATCCGAGAAGCTGGTGGTCGTCGAGAACACGCGGAACGTGCACAACCTGGTCGTGTGCACGCTCTGCTCCTGCTACCCGTGGGCGGTGCTCGGGCTGCCGCCGGTCTGGTACAAGTCGGCGCCCTACCGGGCGCGCGCGGTCATCGACCCCCGCGGGGTGCTGAGCGAGCTGGGCGTGGACGTGCCGGCCGCCACGGAGGTGCGCGTGTGGGACAGCACGGCCGAGATCCGCTACATGGTGCTCCCCGAGCGTCCGGCCGGGACCGAGCGGATGACGGAGGAGCAGCTGGCCGACCTGGTCAGCCGGGACGCGATGATCGGCGTCGCCAGGGTCCGCGCGTGAACGGCGCCCACGACCTCGGCGGCATGCACGGCTTCGGGCCGGTGGAGATCGAGCGCGACGAGCCCGTATTCCACCACGAGTGGGAGCGGCGCGCCTTCGCGCTCACGCTGGCCGCCGGCTTCCTCGGCAAGTGGAACATCGACATGTCGCGCTTCGCCCGCGAGCAGATGCCGCCGGCCGAGTACCTGGCGACGACCTACTACGAGCACTGGATGTTCGGCCTGGAAAAGCTGCTGCACGACCACGGCCTGGTTCCCCGCGCGGAGGTGCAGGCTCGCCTGCGGGATGCGGCGGCGCCAGCCGCGCCGGTCCGCGGCGAGCGCGTGCTCGCCGCCCGCGACGTCGAGGCCGCCCTGCGCAAGAGCCGGGCGTCGAAGGCCGACGAGGACGTTCCGCCGCGCCACAAGGTCGGCGACCGCGTGGCGACGGTCAACATCAACCCGCTCGGCCACACGCGGCTGCCCCGCTACGCGCGCGGCAAGCGCGGCGTGATCGCGCTCGACCACGGCGTGTGGGTGTTCCCGGACGCCGCCGGCAACGGCCTCGGCCGCAAGCCCCAGCACTGCTACAGCGTGCGCTTCACGGCCCGCGAGCTGTGGGGCGAGGGGGCCGCCGCGCGCGACACGGTCTGCATCGACCTGTGGGACGACCACCTGGTGCCGGCGTGAGGCCGCCCGACCTCTCGGTCCTGCCCGCCATCCCGCGCGACGACGAGGGCCCGGTGTTCCGCGCGCCCTGGGAGGCCCAGGCCTTCGCCATGGCGGTCATGCTCCACGAGCGCGGCCACTTCACCTGGAGGGAGTGGGCGGGCCGGCTGGCCGACGAGATCGCCGCCGCCCGCGCCCGTGGCGAGGCCGACGACGGCAAGCGCTACTACCACTACTGGCTGGCCACGCTCGAAAAGCTCGTGGCCGACAAGCGCATCGTACTGGCCGACGAGCTGCACGCGCGGCGGGACGCCTGGGAGGAGGCGGCGCGCAACACGCCGCACGGCCAGCCGATCATCCTGCCGGGGCGCTGAACCGCCGCAGGGTCGCGACCGCCTCGGCCACTTCCCTTCCCTTGGCCTCGATGAGGTCGAGCAGCTCTTCCGGCGTCCGGAGGTCCTCATCTCGCTTGGCGTGCGGGTTGACGGCCTTGAGATCGTAGCCCTTCTCCTCGATGGCCTTTCGCTCCACCGTCCAGCTGTGCTCGCTGTCCGTGCGGTCGGGCAGGAGGCGGAAGAACTCCTCGAAGTGGGCGATCGTGAGCGGGCTCTTCTTGCCCACCTTGACGCCGGACAGGTCGTAGTACCAGACGCGCTCGGTGGGCCGGCCCTTGGCGAAGAAGAGCAGGTTCGTCTTCACGCCGGCGCCCGCGTTGACGAACGCGCCCGCCGGCAGGCTCACGATGCACCGCAGGTCGCACTCGTCGAGGAGCTTCCGCTTGGTCTGGACGAAGGCCGTCTGGTTCACCTGGAAGAGCACGCCTTCGTCCACCACGATGCCGCAGCGCCCGCCCGGCTTGAGCGCGTCGATCACGTGCTGGAGGAAGAGCACCTGGGTGGCCCGCGTCTTGTAGGCAAAGCGCGTCTGCGCCTCCTTGCCCTCCTTGCCGCCGAAGGGCGGATTCATCAGGATCACGTCGAAGAGCGCAGGCGCGTCGGTGAACAGCCCGCCGTAGGTCTCCTGGCCCGTCAGCGTGTTGCCGTGCCAGATGTGGGGCTCGTCGATGTCGTGCAGGACGAGGTTGGCGAGCCCGATCGGGTAGATCGCGTTGTCCTTCTCCCGACCGTAGAAGGTGCGCCGCTTGAGCGTGTCGAGCTGGTCTGCGGAGGTGATCTTGGCGTTGCCCGGCCCCGCCATGTGCTCGTAGGCCTGGGCCAGGAAGCCTCCCGTCCCGCAGCCGGGGTCGTACACCGTCTCGCCGACCCGCGGATCGATCACCCGCACCATGGCCCGGATGACCTCACGCGGCGTGAAGAACTGACCGCCGTCGTTCCCCTTCTCGCCCATCTTGAGGAGGAGACCCTCGTACACCTGGGAGAGCGCGAACACGTGCGTCGGATCGACCCGCTCGCCGCTCAACTCGTTCACCTTGTCGAGCACGTCGAGAAGATTGCGCTCGGTGTCGATGCGCGTGCGTTCGACGCCGGACATCATCTCGCTGATCACCTTCTGGCGCGACGTGGCGCCCGGCCGCTCCCGCAGGCGCTTCAGGTGCGGCAACAGCTCACCATTGACGAAGGCGAAGAACCCGCCGAGCGTGCCCGCCTGGAGCGCCGTCCGCTTCCCCCCGTCGGGCGCCGCCCAGTCCTGCCAGCGGTAGGGCGCGTCGAGGGACGGCGTGAACTCCGCGCTCACCGCCTCGGCCTCCTCGCGCTCGCGCGTCTCACGCTCGTCCAGGATGCGGAGGAAGAGGATCCACGTCAGCTCCGGCACGTACTGGAGCGCCCCCGCGCAGTTCGACCGGCGCATGATGTCGCAGATCGCCTTGACGGCGCCGTTCACCGACTGCTGGGTGACCAGCCGCTTGCCGTTACCGTTCTTCGGCGTCCCGCGCGCCATCTATGCCTCTCCTTTTCCCTCGATCGCCTGGAGGATCGGCCGGGCCAGATAGACGCGGCCCCAGGAACGGCCGGTGATCTCCCGCAGAATGCCCTCCTCCTGGAGCACTCGAACCACCTGGCGCGCCGTGGGATTCGACACGCGCAGGATCTTCTCCGCCCGCGCGACAGGCAGGAAGGGGTTGGCGAACAGTGCATCCAGCAGAGCCAGGGCCTTCGGCCGCTTCAGCACCCGTTTGCGGAGTCGCTCGCGCAAGGCCGTCAGCCGCGCGGCCTGCCCGACACCCTGGTGCGCGGTCTCGGTGACGCCGGCCAGGAAGAAATGGAGCCAGCCCAGCCAGTCGCCATCGGTGCGAACTCGCTGGAGCCCCTCGTAGTACTCGCTCCGGTGACGCTCGATGTAGTCGGAAAGATACAGCAGAGGCTGCGAGAGTCGGCCACGCTCGATGAGAAACAGGGTGATCAGGAGGCGGCCGACCCGCCCGTTGCCGTCGAGAAACGGATGGATCGCCTCGAAGTGCTCGTGCATGAGCGCGCACTGGATCAGGTCGGGAAGGCGGTCCCGTTCGTGCAGGAAGCGCTCCCACGCCGCCAGGCACGCCTCCATCTCCTGAGGTGGCGGCGGCACGTAAGTCGCCGTGGCCGGCGTGCTCCCGGGCCGTCCGATCCAGTTCTGCGTCCGTCTGAACTCCCCAGGCGTCGCGCGATCCCCGCGCACGCCCCGCATCAGGCGCTCATGGACCTCGCGGACGAGACGGAGCGACAGCGGCAGCGACGAAAGGCGCCCGACCCCGTACTCCATGGCGGTGACGTAGTTCCGCACCTCACGCACATCGGCCGGCAGATCGCCCGCCGCTCCGCCCGTAGCCTCATCGAGAAGCACGTCGGCCAGAGCGGCCACGGTCCCCTCGATGCGCGACGACAGGACCGCCTCACGCCGCACGTACGAGGGTATGAGGAG
>DASTOJ010000053.1:0-16191 GCA_035762565.1 Candidatus Methylomirabilota bacterium
GCCTGATCGACATCGTCGCCGCCGAGCTCGGCAAGACGCCCGAGGACGTCCGGCGGAAGAACTTCATCCCGCCGAGCGCGTTCCCCTACGCGACGCCGACGGGGCAGAACTATGATTCGGGTGAGTACGATCGGGCCCTGACCAGGGCGCTCGACGTGGCCCGGGTGGACACGCTCCGCCGCGAACAGAAACAGCGCCGGGAGGGCGGCGATCGTACGCTTCTCGGCATCGGCCAGGCCGTGTACGTGGAGATGTGTGGCTTCGGCCCTTACGAGAGCGCGGTGGTACGCGTGGAGCCCTCGGGCGCGGTGACCGCCTACACGGGGACCTCGGCCCACGGCCAGGGCCACGAGACGACGTTCGCGCAGATCATCGCCGACCACCTCGGCGTCGACTTCGACAAGATCGTCGTCCGCCACGGCGACACCACCGCCGTCCAGATGGGCAACGGCACCGGCGGCAGCCGCAGCCTCGCCGTGGGCGGCACCGCGATGCTGAACGCCAGCCTGAAGGTGCAGGAAAAGGCCCGCCGCATCGCCGCCAGCATGCTGGAGGCCGCCTTCGAGGACGTGGTGCTCGATTCCGGCCGCTACCAGGTCAAGGGTGCGCCGGCCAGGGCGCTCGGTCTCGCCGACATCGCCGCCATGGCCCATGGCGACGGGCTGCCCCAGGACATCGAGCACGGCCTCGAGGCGAGCGACTTCTTCCGCCCGCCCCAGCTCGTCTATCCGTTTGGCGCCCACGTGGCGGTGGTGGAGGTCGACCGCGATACCGGCGCCGTGCGCCTGCGTGACTACGTGTCGGTGGACGACTGCGGCGTGCGAATCTCCCCGACGCTCGTCGCCGGCCAGGTCCACGGCGGCCTCGCCCAGGGCATCGGCCAGGCGCTCTGGGAGCATCTCGTCTACGACGCGGAGGGCCAGCTCGGCACGGGATCGCTGATGGACTACGCGGTCCCGCGCGCCGAGGACTTTCCCCCGTTCCGCACGGAGGCAACGGTCACCCGGACGCCCTTCAACCCGCTGGGCGCCAAGGGCATCGGCGAGGCGGCGACGATCGGCTCGACGCCGGCTGTCGTCAACGCGGTGGTCGACGCGTTGCGGCCGTTCGGCGTGCGGCACTTGGACATGCCGCTGCGGGCTGCGCTTCTGGTTCGCTGAGGCGATCGTGCGACGGCGCGGTTACTCGCGCCGTGACCCCCGGATCAGCCAATCGATGGCCGCCGTCCCGTCAGGGACGTCGGCATCCGCCCGGTCGTTGGCCGGCGGCGGCGGGACGTCTCCGGGACGATTCTCGACGCCTGGCTGGGGCGTGGCGCTTCGCGGGTCTGTCACGGACGGCGACGCGGGACGTCGGGGCGGCTCCGCGGTTGCGCTCCGGCCGGTGGCCCGCGGTGGAGCAGCCGCACCGCGCCGGGCGGGGGCCTCGACGGCTGGCGACCCCGGCACCGCCGGCGGCGCAACGGCTGGCGGACCTGTCGCCGCCGGCAGTGGCGCCCTGTCGGCGGACCCCGGCGGCGTGCCCGCGTCGGCGGTGAGGACCTCGATCGAGCGGGCGAAGCGGGTGTCGCCACGGACCTCGTACGAGACTCGCACCGGCAGGTCCCTCCAGAGATCGCCGAAGCCTCCCTGCCGATCCCGAACCGTGATCACTGTTTCGCCGTTCACGATCAGCACGACCGGGCTCAAGCCGAGCAGGCTCGCCGACACGGTGACGGTGTGGCCCGCGCGATCGATTCGTGCCACGTAGCCCGTCGTTTCCCCGATCATGCGTCCGTCGACGAGCTGGACCGAGGCGTCGGGGTTCGGCGGCGACATCAGCGGCCACAGGATCAGCGTGGCCACACCTACCAGCGCCAGCACCACGAGGCCCATCATCCCCCTGACGAGCGGCCACACGAGCCTGCGCCCCGGTCTGGCATCTCGCGCTCGAAACGGGCGCGTTGCGACGGGCAGCTCGTCCGGGGCCGGGGTGTCGGTCAACCGGTGATCGCGGTGGTCGTCCGAGATCATGGGACTATCTCGTTCATCCTGGGCTAGTATGCTTCGCGCCGTGTGAGGGCTCGATTCCTTCCGGGGCCGTCACACTGACAGAGGCGGCCACCGTGTGTCAAGGCAGCCATGGGTGGCCAGTCGAGGAGCCACGTGACCGGTCGAGTCGTCGAGAATGTTTACGGTGAGACGACACGGCTCCTCCCGCCACCGGACAATGTGCGCGTTTTCATGGGGTTCCCGGCATGAGGCTCGCCTTATGCAACGAGGGCCCAGGCCTATGCACCACCGCGTCGACCCGGATCCGGAGCCGGCTCACCGTGAGAGCCTGGAGCGATCAACGATCAGCGTGCGCCCCGAGAGCCTGGGGACGACGGCCGTGAGCGACCAGCCGTCGGACGGACCATGCCACCTCTTGATCATTTCACGTCATCATCCCGGTCTCTACGAGTACGTGCGGCAGCGGTTCGCCTCGGAGGGAAACGTTCAGGTGATTCTCGACCGACGGCGGGGCCGGGACCGTCGGACGCAGCGCGTGGAGCCTGGAGTCGAGCGACGCGCCGCCGACCGTCGGAGCCGTCCCCATGTCGATGCCGCCCTCCGCATGGAGTCGATGCAGTTCCTCACGATCCCCCGGGCCGGTGACTCGAGCGCCGGACCCGCCTGATCGTTCGCGTCAGCTCGTTGGCGTCGGGCAGGGGCTTGGCGAGGATGGCGGCGACGCCCAGGCGTTTCGTGACGTCCCGATTGACCAGCTCGCCGAAGCCCGAGAGAATCACCACCGGAATCTCGCGCCACGCCTCGATCTCTCGAAGCCGGGCCAGCACTTCCATGCCCTGGAGCGTGCCCCGGGGCATCCCCAGATCCAGCACGATGACGTCCGGTGTGCCCGTCTTGAGGGCTTCGAAGGTATCCGAGGCGAGCGCGAGCGCTCTGACAGAAAATCCGGCCGTCCGCAAGGTTTCCTCGAACAGGCTCCGGGTGGCGGTGTCGTCTTCGACGATCAGGACCGACGTCGACGCCATGGCTGCACGGGTCCGATTCCATTGTACCGGCTGCAATGTCCGCTAATGTCGAAAGACCTTACACATTCTCGCCCGGACCCGGCTAGCCGTTCAGCGAGGCGCCGGGTCGCTCGTTCCACTGGGACCTCGTCCCGAAACCACCTCGCCCACCAGGTTCCGGCTCGAAACCGCCGCGGCTGGCGTAACGCCCGCCGGCCTCCGGCTCGGGGCCGGCCCGGTCGGTACCGTAGCGGCGCAGCTTGTACTGAAGACCCCGCAGACTGATCCCGAGCTGTCGCGCCGCCTTGGTCCGATTTCCGTCGGCGCGGCGCAGCGTCTCCAGGACGTACCAGCGCTCCAGCTCTTCGAGGCGAAGCCCCAGCGGCGCGAGCGGGGCGGCCGGGCGAAGCGCCTCCGACGCCTCCCTTGTCAGCGAGGGAAAGTGCTGCAGGTCGATCGTGTCACCGTCGGCCAGGACGAGCGCCTGCTCGATCCAGTTCTTGAGCTGGCGGATGTTACCGGGCCACGGGTAGTTGACGAGCGCGGTCATGGCGCGCGAAGTCAGGCCACGCGTGTTCTGCTGGTTGCTCGACGCGATGAAGCTGCGCAGAAAATGGGCCGCGAGCAGAGGGATGTCCTCTCGGCGGTCGCGGAGGGGCGGAATCACGATGTGGACCACCGCAATCCGGAAGTACAGATCCTCGCGGAAGACTCCCTTCGCCACCGCCTGGCGGAGGTCGCGATTGGTCGCCGTGATGATGCGCACGTTGACCCGTTGCGGGTGATTGCCGCCCACCATGGTGAACTCCCCCGTCTGGATGACCCGGAGAAGCTTGGCCTGCAGATGCGACGCCAGCTCCGTGATCTCATCGATGAAGACGGTCCCGGTGTGGGCCTGGGCGAAGACACCCTGCCGGCTGGCCACGGCACCCGTGAACGCACCCTTCACGTGACCGAACAGATGACTTTCGATGAGCCCTTCCGCGATGGTGGAGCAATCCAACGTGACGAAGGGATTGTCACGCCGGGGTCCGGAGAAGTGGAGCGCGCGGGCCACGAGCTCCTTGCCGGTACCGTTCTCGCCCTCGATGCACACATTCGCGTCCCAGGACGCCGCCTTCCGGATGACGGTGTAGATCTCCTCCATCCGGGCGGACTCACCGACGATGTAGGGAAGCTCCTGGTGATCGGCTCGGAGAGTACGGCTCACGCTGGTCCTCTTCCCCCCCCTGCCCGCGCCCGTCCCCGGCCGCGGAGGTGTCATATTAGGCATCTCGTGTGAATCCGACAAGTCCTTTGACATTCCTACCTGCCGTTTCTGCATGGCACGCAAGTCCTACGCAATGCATGTACCAAAAATCTGCACGGTGGTCATGTCAATATATTCAATAGCTTATGGCGTCGATGCCCGGCATCGGCGCGTGTCATCGGGCAGAAAACGCCCAAGCCCGCCATCGACCGATGATCACCTGACGACCGGTGCTTGACCAGTGACGATCGTGCAACACCCTTCGACCGACGATTCCCCACATCGCCCGGCGCGTTCGCGCTCGCCCGCCGGCGGCTACCCCTCGAGCGTGCCAGGATCGATGGCGTGCTCGGTGAGCTTCTTGCGCAGCGTGTTGCGGTTGATGCCGAGGATCTGGGCGGCGCGGACCTGGTTGCCGGCGGTCTCGCGCAGCACCGCGCGGAGCAGCGGCCTCTCGACGAGCCCGATCATCAGCTCGTGGAGGTTGGCGCTGGCGTGCTCGCGCAAGCCGCGCACGCACTCGATGAGCTTGCGCTCGATGATCTCCTCCAGCGAGACGTCCATCGCGACCGACGCGGCGGCCGATACCGGGCCGATCGGCAGGTGCTCGGGCAGGATCACCCCGCTCGACGCCATCACCATCGCCCGCTGGACCACGTTCTCCAGCTCGCGCACGTTACCCGGCCATTCGTGACCCACCAGGCGGTCCAGCGCGTCAGGCGCGACGCCACGCTCCCCCAGCTCGGCAGCGTACTTGGCCAGGAAGTGCTCGACCAGCAGCGGGATGTCGCGCCGCCGTTCGCGCAGCGGCGGCAGATTCAGCGTGACGACGTTGAGCCGGTAGTAGAGGTCCTCGCGGAACCCGCCGTCCCGCATGGCCGCTTCCAGGTCGTGGTTGGTGGCGGCCAGCACGCGCACGTCGATGCGAATGGACTCATGACCGCCCAGCCGCTCGATGGTGCGCTCCTGCAGCGCGCGCAGGAGCTTGGCCTGAAGCTCCAGGGGCATGTCGCCGATCTCGTCGAGGTAGAGCGTGCCGCCGTGGGCCAGCTCGAACTTGCCCAGCCGCCGCTCCTTGGCGTCGGTGAAGGCCCCGCGCTCGTGGCCGAACATCTCGGACTCCAGCAGCGTGGCGGGAATCGCCGCGGCGGACACGGCCACGAAGGGGCGGCCCGCCCGCCGACTGTAGTGGTGGATGGCGCGCGCCACCAGCTCCTTGCCGGTACCCGACTCGCCGCGCAGGAGCACGGTGACGTCGGTGCCGGCGATGCGGCCAATCGTCTTGTAGACGTCCTGCATGCGGGGATGGCGGCCGATGAGCGCGCTGAACTCGCGCACTTCCTGCAGGCCGCTCTTGAGTCGCGCCACTTCCTGGGTCAGCCGCCCCGCTGCCAGCGCCCGCTCCGCGAGAAGCACGGCCTCGTCGAGGTCGAACGGCTTGGTGAGATAGTCGTAGGCGCCGCGCTGCATGGCCTGGATGGTGGTTTCCATGGTGCCGTGGGCGGTCATGACGACCACACAGGCATCCCCGCGCGCCTCGCGTATCCGGCCCAGCGCGCTGAGGCCGTCCAGCCCCGGCATGCGAGCGTCGAGGAATATCAGGTCGAAGGGATCGGCCTCGACGGCCCGGACGGCCGCGAGACCGTCCCTGACCGAGGTCACCTCGTGGCCGGCCTGCCGCAGCCCTTTCTCGAGGACCCAGCGCAGGCCGTCCTCGTCGTCGGCGATCAGGATACGGGCGGGGGCCGCCGCCGTCATCGCGCGATGGGAAGAAAGCAGGTGACGGTGGTGCCGCAAGCCTCGATGCTGTCGAGCTGGATGGCGCCGTGGTGCTGTTCGAGCACCTGGTGGCAGATGGCCAGGCCCAGGCCGAGGCCGCGCTCCTTGGTGGTGAAGAACGGGTCGAAGATCCGCGCCCGGGCCGCGGCCGGGATGCCGGCGCCCTCGTCCATCACCTGCGCCTCCACCATATGCCGTTGGCCGCTGCCGAGGTCCACCTTCCCGAACAGGGGGTTCATGCTCACGCGCGTGGCCAGCGTGAGCTGGCCCCCGTCGGGCATCGCCTCGATCGCGTTGCGCACCAGATTGTGGAACACCTGCACGAGCCGGTCCTCGTCGCCCAGGATCGGCGGCAGGCTTGGATCATACCGCCTCACGATGCTCACCCGCCGCTCGCGCGCGCCCTCCTCGCTGAGCAGCGCCACTCGCTCGAGGAGCTGGTGGAGGTTGAGCGGCACCGGCCGGATCGCGGCCGGCCGGGCCAGGTCGAGGAGCACTTCGATGATCCGGTTGACGCGGTCGACCTCGGTGAGGAGCACGGTCGTGTACTCGTGCAGCGGCGACTCGGGGCCCAGCTCGCGGCCGAGCAGCTGCACGGCGCCCCGGATGGCCCCGAGGGGGTTGCGGATCTCGTGGGCGAGGCCGACGGCCATGCGGCCGGCCGCCGCCAGCGTCTCGCCGCGGCGCACCTCGGCCTCGAGCTGCCGGATGCGCGAGACGTCGCGCAGCACGGCGACGCCGGCCTCCACGCGCCCCTGGCGATCGAAGAGCGGCGCGGTCACGATACCGACCGGGACCAGCCGGTGATCGGGGCGCTCGACGTAGGATTCCGGCTCCGAGCGGCTCTCACCGGTGGCCAGCGTTTCTGCCAGCCGGCGCACGAGCGAGGCGTCGGCGGCGAAGATCTCCTTGAGCAACCGGCCCTCGGCCCGGCGGGCCGAGCGCTCGGTGAGCACCTCGGCGGCCGAGTTCCAGAACACCACCCGCAACTGATCGTCGACCGCGATCACGGCGTCCGGGAGCCCCGCCAGGATCGCCTGGAAGTTCATGCCAGGGCCAGATCGGGGGTGGCGTTCAGCGCGAGGCCTGACCGCTCGCCGGCGGCCAGGCGGACGGCGCCGGCGGCGGTGATCATCGCCGCGTTGTCCGTGCAGAGTCGCGGCGGCGGAACGTGCACGTGGATGCCGTGCTCGCCACCCTCGGCGGTCAGCGCGGCCCGTAGCGGTCCGTTGGCCGCCACGCCCCCGGTGAGGACGACACGCTTGACGCCGACGTGCAGGGCGGCGCGGAGCGTGCGGCGCACGAGCATCTTCACGACCGCCGCCTGGAACGACGCGGCGACGTCGGCGACCTGGGCCTGGCCGAGCGGGCGGTGGCGCTTGACGTACAGCGAGACCGACGTCTTGATCCCGCTGAACGAAAAGTCGCGGGCACCGTCGGTGATGTGGCTCAGCGGGAACTCGATCGCCCGGGGGTCGCCGTGCTCGGCGCTGCGCTGGATGACCGGCCCCCCGGGAAAGCCGAGGCCGAGCAGCTTGGCCACCTTGTCGAAGGCCTCGCCGGCCGCGTCGTCACGGGTCCGGCCGATCAGCCGGTACACCAACGGCGCCGGCACGTGGTAGAGCGCCGTGTGACCGCCGGAGACGACGAGGGCCACGAATGGATGCTCGGGCGGGTCGTCGGTCAGGAAGGCGGCGTAGATGTGGCCCTCGAGGTGGTTGACGCCGACCAGGGGCAGTCCATGCACCCAGGCCAGCGCCTTGGCCATCGAGCAGCCGACCAGCAACGAGCCGACCAACCCCGGGCCCTGGGTGACGGCGAGCCCGTCGAGGTCGCCGAGCCGGACACCGGCGTCGGCCAGCGCGCGCTCGATTACCGGCACGATCACCTCGACGTGCCGGCGCGACGCCAGCTCGGGCACGACGCCGCCGTACGGCGCGTGCACGTCGTCCTGCGAGGCCACCACGCTCGACAGCACGCGGCGGCCGTCGGCGAGGACGGCAGCGGCCGTCTCGTCGCACGAGCTCTCGATGCCGAGGACGAGCTTGGACATCCGTCTACGCCTCCTGCCTCATTTCCGGGCACGCCCGCGCAGAAACACGAAAGGCGATGAGAGCCGGGCCCCGTCGGCGCCCGGCCGCCATCGCCTCCCGCGGACTACGCTATCCCTGCGACTTGGCGGTTCTCAGGGTCTTGATGACCTCGAGCGCCTTCTGCAGCTGCACGTCCTTCTTGAGATCCTCCCGGGGGTCGGCCGAGGGCAGCGGACGCTCCTTGGGCGCCGGCTCCTTCGGCACCTCCACGATGATGTCGGGCGTGATGCCCTTGCCGTGGATCGAGCGGCCCTTGGGGGTGAAGTACTTCGCCGTCGTCAGCCGAAGGCCGGAGCCATCGGACAGCGGGATGATCGTCTGCACCGAGCCCTTGCCGAACGTCTGGGTGCCGACGATCGTGGCCCGCCCCCAGTCCTGGAGCGCCCCCGCCACGATCTCCGAGGCCGAGGCGCTGCCCTGGTTGACCAGCACGACCATCGGCATCTGAGAGTAGCCGCGCTTGGCATGGGCCGAGAAGCGCATGTTCTGATTGCGCACGCGCCCCTCGGTGTAGACCACCAGCTTGCCGTCGTCGATGAACTTCTCGCTGACCTCGACGGCGGCGGTGAGCAGCCCGCCCGGATTGTTGCGCAGGTCGAGGATGAGCGCCTTCATCCCGTTCTTGGTCAGCTTGTCGAGCGCCCCCTCGAGATCGTGCGGGCTCTGTTCCTGGAACTGCCGCAGCTTGACGTACTCGATGCCGTCCCCCAGCTCGACCATGCGGACCGACTGGACGCGGATCTGCTCACGGACGATGTCGTAGTCCTTCGGCTCTGCCCAGCCCTCGCGGACCACGCTGATCGTGACCTTCGTGCCGGGCTTGCCGCGCATCCGCTTGACGGCGTCGGCCAGCTGCATGTCCTTGGTCGACAGGCCGTCGATCTTGACGATCCGGTCGCCAGTGTGCAAGCCGGCCCGGTAGGCGGGCGTGCCGTCGATCGGCGCCACCACGGTGAGGATGTCGTCCTTCAGCGTGATCTCGATGCCGAGTCCGCCGAAGCTGCCGGACGTCTCCACCTGCATGTCGCGGTAGCTCTCGGGGTCGAGGAACGAGCTGTGCGGGTCCAGTCCCCGCAGCGTGCCCTTGATCGCGCTGTAGATCAGCTCCTTGGGCGGCACCTCGTCCACGTACTGGTTCTGCACGATGGACAGCACCTCGGTGAACAGCCGGAGCTGCTCGTAGGTGGCGGCGTTATCCGTCACCTTGCTGACGGCCGAGCCGCCCAGCGACAGCGTGAGCACCACGAGCAATGCGCCGATCACGATTCCCTTCTTCATGGGGTCCCCCTGGCCACCTCTCTCAGCCCCGCTGCCGGAGCCACTGCTCGGGATCCTGGGGCTTGCCCTGGTAGCGGACCTCGAAGTACAGCCGCGGTCCCTCCAGCGAACCCGTGTCCCCGACCGTTCCGATGCGTTGTCCCTGTCGCACGTCGTCGCCTTCCCTCACGCCGATCTCGGCCATGTGGGCGTACAACGTGTAGTACTCGTTGTCGTGGTCCAGAATGATCAAGTTCCCGTAGCCCTTGAACCAGCCCGTGTAAATGACGTGGCCGCCGAAGACCGCGGCGACGTCGCGCCCGCCGCCCGCCTCGATGTCCACACCGTTGCGAAACGTCCGGGTCCCGAACCGCGGATGCACCTGGGCGCCGAACGCCGCGACGATGCGTCCCTCCGTCGGCCACGGAAGCCGGCCCCGGAGGTTGCCGAAGCCGACGGCGGGCGGAGCGACGCTCCCCTTGGGCGGCGGCACCCTGGCCAGGCGGCGCTGTTTGGCTTGCAGGTCGCCGATGAAGGCCTCGAGGCGGCGGGCGGCCTCGGTGAGCTCGCCGACCATCCGCTCGTGGTAGGCGCGCTCGTCACGCACCCTGGCCAGGAGGCCCCGCCGCTTGGCGGCGTCACGATCGACTTCGGACTGCTCACGCTGGGCGTCGGACTTGAGATCGGCAAGCTCCCGCTGCCGGGTCTCTTCCCGGCGCCGGCGATCATCCAACCGCGCTGTCGTTCCACGATACTCCTGGATGAGACGGGCGTCCAGGGCGGCCAGGCGCGTCAGGTGGCGGACGGCGACCGCCCGGGCGACGGGGTCGTCGCCGGACAGCAGCAGCGGCAGGGCGCCGCCCTGCGCGTGCACCTTGTAGACCGCCCGCAACCGCCGGGCCAGCGCCTGCTCCTGGCCGGCCCGCTGCTTCTCCAGGGAGTGAACCTCGCCGCGCAGCCCCGTGACCTCGGCCAGCGTCCTGGTGATGCGGGTGTCGAGCCGTGAGATGTCGCGTCGCTTGTCGGCAAGGCGTTGCTCGACCTGCTCGAGCTCGGCGAGGATCGAGGTCTCCCGCGCGCGGGCCTCGGCCGCTTTGCGGCGCTCGTCCTTGAGCTTCTCTTCGGTCTGCCGCAGCTTGCGCTGCTCGGTCTGGATGGGATCGTCCTTCTTCGGGGCCTGAGCGAAGACGGGCGCGGCCAGCCACGCCGCGGCCAGGGCGGCGGCGACGACGCGCCCGGTGCTCATGCCTGGGCTCTCCCTCGCGCCAGCCAGCCCCCCAGGCCGCCCAGGAGCGTGCCGGCGAGCATCAACGAGACCACGTTGAGCGGGCGCAGGAACGTGAGACGCGCGATCCCGAGCGTCTCGGTGACGAGCGGCTCCACGCGAGGGCCGATGACGGCGTAGCAGGCGACCAGCACCCAGATCGCCAGCACGGCACCGAGCAGGCCCTGCATCATCCCTTGCAGCAGGAGCGGCAGCCGCACCACGTGCTCGGGGGCGCCGACCAGGCGCATGATCTCCATCTCTTCGCGCCGGGCGTGCAGGACGAGCGCGGTGGCCGTGGCCACAGTGAGGATGGCCGCGCCCGCCAGCACCGCACCCACGCCGAGGCCGAACAGCCACAGCAGGCGCTGGCCGTGGGCGAAGCGGTCGATCCAGTCCACGCCCCCGCCGACCTCGTCGGTCTCCGGGAGCGCGGACAGGCGCCGTACCAGCGCCCGCGCTCCGTCCAGCGTGGCGCCCTCGGCCGTCGGTGTCACCTCGAGCGAGGCCGGCAGCGGGTTCTGCGGCAGCGAATCCGCGATGCCGGCGTCCTTGCCGAGCACCTGCTTGAGCGTGCCGAGCGCCTCGGCCTTGCCGACGTAGCGCACCGCCGCCACGCCCGGCACGCGGCGCACGCGCTCGACGAGCGCGGTGGCCTCGAGCGAGGCGGGCTCGCGCTTGAGGTAGACGACGAGCTTGACGCGCTCGCGGAACTGGGTGACGGCGTGGCCGAGGTTGGACGAGAGCAGCCAGAAGGCGCCGAGGGCGGCCAGGGCCAGCGAGATCAGCAGAATCGCGCTCACCGCCACCCTCCCCGCGCGGCGAAGATCCCTCAGCGCCTCCCCGAGGAGGAAGCCGAACATCGGGGTCAGCCCTCGTCCTTGACGAGCCGCCCGCCGTGCAGGGTGAGCGTGCGCCGTCCCAGCGTCGCCGTGAGCGCGGCCTGATGGGTGGCGAGCAGCACGGTGGTGCCCCCGGCCCAGATGTCCTTGACGATGTCGAGGACCTCGGCGGCCATGCCCTCGTCCAGGTTGCCGGTCGGCTCGTCCGCGACCAGCAGCAGCGGCTTGCGCGCGATGGCGCGGGCCAGCGCCGCGCGCTGGGCCTCGCCCTGCGAGAGCTGGGCGGGATAGGCCTGGGCGCGCGCCGAGAGGCCGACGGCGCGCAGCGCGTCGAAGACCCGGCCGGTGATCTCGCGGCGTGGCGTGCCGAGCACGCGCAGCACGAAGGCGACGTTCTCGTACACGGTCCGGCCGGGCAGGAGCTTGCTGTCCTGGAAGACGATGCCGATCGAGCGCCGGAGCGCCGCCACTTGCCGGCGGCTCAGCTCCGAGACTTCCTCGCCGAGGATCTCGATCTCCCCCTCGCTCGGCACGTCCTCGCGGTAGAGCAGCCGCAGCAGCGTCGTCTTGCCCGCCCCGCTCGGCCCGCACAGCGTGACGAACTCGCCCTTGGCGATCCGGAAGGAGACGTCGGACAGCGCTGGGACCTTCACCGGCCCGACCGAGTAGATCTTCCAGACCCGATGAAGCTCAATCATGGCGGGCGTTTCGATTATAGCCGCCCGGGTCAGATCCGAGAGAGTTTCTCCTGCACCAGACGGTCCACCATGGCGGGATTGGCGCGGCCCCCGCTGGCCTTCATGACCTGTCCGACCAGGGCCCTGGCGGCGGCGGTCTTGCCGGCCTTGAAGTCGCCCACCGCCTTCGGGTTGGCGGCGATCGCCTCGTCGACCCACGCCTCCAGGGCGCCCGGATCGGCCACCTGGGTGAGGCCCCGGACGCGGACGATGGTGGCGCAGTCCCGGCCCGAGGCGAGCATCTCCGCGAAGACGTCCTTGGCCATCTTCCCGCTGAGCGTGCCCTCGTCGATGAACCTCACGAGCTGAGCCAGGTTCGCCGCGGGAATCGGCGACCGGGCGACGGCCGTCTCGTCGTCGACGTCCAGCTCGCGCACCAGATCGGTCATGATCCAGTTCGAGATGGCCTTCGGATTGTCGTGCGCCCGCACGGCCGCCTCGTAATAGTCGGCCAGCGCCCGCGACTGGGTCAGGATCCCGGCATCGTGGGCCGGCAGCCCGTACCGGGCCATGAACCGCTGCCGCTGTGCCCGCGGCAGCTCCGGAAGCGCGGCGCGGATCCCCTCGACCCAGGCCGGATCCGGCCTCAGTGGAACCAGGTCCGGCTCGGGGAAGTAGCGGTAGTCGTGCGCGTACTCCTTGGAGCGCATCGGGCGCGTCAGGCTGCGGTCGGCGTCGAAGAGGCGCGTCTCCTGCACGATCGGCCGGCCGGTCGCGAGCGCCTCGGCCTGACGCTGGACCTCGTGCTCGAGCGCGCGCTGCACGTTGCGGAACGAGTTGAGGTTCTTGACCTCGACCTTCGTGCCGAGCGCGGCGGCGCCCCGGGGGCGGAGCGAGATGTTGGCGTCGCAGCGCAGCGAGCCCTCCTCCATGTTGCCGTCGCAGACGCCGAGGTAGACCAGCACCGCGCGGAAGGCCCGGAGATAGGCCGCCGCCTCCGCGGGCGAGTGCAGCTCCGGCCGGCTGACGGTCTCCATCAGCGGCACCCCGGCGCGGTTGTAGTCGACGAGGCTGGCCTGGGCGGTGGCGAGGTCCCCCTCGTGGATCAGCTTGCCGACGTCCTCCTCCAGGTGCAGGCGCTGGATGCCGATGCGGCGGATGGCGCCCGTCACCTCGATCTCCAGCCAGCCGTCCTCGGCCAGCGGCTCCTCGTACTGGCTGATCTGGAAGTTCTTCGGCATGTCCGGGTAATAGTAGTGCTTGCGCGCGAACCGGCAGGCCGCGTTCACCCGCAGGCCGAGGGCCAGGGCCGTTCGGACGCCGAACTCCACGGCGCGCCGGTTGACGACCGGCAGGACGCCGGGCATCCCGAGACAGATGGGGCACGTCTGGCTGTTGGGGGGGGCCCCGAACACCGTCGGACAGCCGCAGAACATCTTCGACCGCGTCGACAGCTGCGCGTGAACCTCGAGCCCGATCACGACGTCGTAGGCCGCGGCCGGGGCGGCGCTCATCCCAGCTCCGGGCGGCGCGAGCGCCAGGGCGTGGCTTGCTCGTACGCGTGGGCGGCCCGCAGCAGCGTCGCCTCGTCCAGCGTGCGGCCGATGAGCTGCAGACCGATCGGCAGGCCGGCGGCATCGAAGCCGCACGGAACCGACACGGCCGGCAAGCCGGTCATGCTGGCCGGGATCGTGTAGACGTCGTTCATGTACATCGCCAGCGGATCGGCCTTCTCGCCGTGCTTGAACGCCACGCCCGGCGTGGTCGGGGCCGCCAGCAGGTCGACACGCTCGAACGCCCTCTCGAAATCGCGCCGCACCAGCGTCCGCACCTTCTGGGCCTGGCCGTAGTAGGCGTCGTAATAGCCCGTCGACAGCGCGTACGTCCCCAGCATGATGCGCCGCTTGACCTCGGCGCCGAAGCCGGCCGCCCGCGTGCGGCTCACCATGTCGACGAGGTCCTTGCCGGGCCGGCGCAGCCCGTACTTCACGCCATCGTACCGGGCCAGGTTCGAGGACGCCTCGGCCGGCGCGACGACGTAGTAGGTCGCCACGCCGTACTCCGTGGTGGGCAGCGACACGCGCTCGACCGCGGCGCCCACGTCGCGCAGGACGTCGATGGCCGCGCGGACGGCGCGCTCGACCTCGGGATCGAGCCCGGCCCCGAAGTACTCGTCGGGAACGCCGACCGTGAGGCCCCTCATGCCGCCGGCGAGGGCTGCCGTGTAGTCGGGCACCGGCGCGTCCACCGTCGTCGCGTCCAGGGGGTCGTGGCCGGCGACGGCGCCCAGCAGCAGCGCGGTGTCGGCGATGTCGAGCGCGAACGGCGCAACGTGGTCGAGCGAGGACGCGAACGCGATCAGGCCGTAGCGCGAGATGCGCCCGTAGGTCGGCTTGAAGCCCACGACGCCGCAGAACGCGGCCGGCTGCCGCACGGAGCCGCCGGTGTCGGTGCCGAACGCACCGGCCGCCAGCCCGCCCGCCACCGCCGCCGCCGAGCCGCCCGACGAGCCGCCCGGCACGCGGGTGAGGTCCCAGGGGTTGCGGGTCAGCTGGAACGCCGAGTGCTCGGTGGACGAGCCCATGGCGAACTCGTCCATGTTGGTCTTGCCGAGGAGGACGGCGCCGGCCGCGCGCAGTCGCGCGACCATCGTGGCGTCGTAGGGCGGCACGTAGCCGTCGAGGATCCTCGAGCCCGCGGTCGTCCGCACGCCGCGCGTGCAGAACACGTCCTTGATCGCGATGGGTGCGCCGTCGAGGGGCGAGAGCGGTGTGCCCGCTCGATAGCGCGCCTCCGCGGCGCGGGCGGCGGCCACGGCCTCGTCGCGGGTGACCGTGAGGTAGGCGCCCACCCGGCCGTCGAGCGCGTCGATGCGGGCCAGGTACGCCTCCGTCGTGGCCACGGGCGAGGTCGCGCCACTGGCGAACGCCGCCGTCAGCTCGTGGATCGTCCGCGGCTCGATCACCTCAATCCTCGATGATCCGCGGCACCCGGAACAGCGCGTCGCGGCGGTCCGGCGCGTTGGCGAGCGCCTCGTCCTGGGTCAGGCCGGGCCGGGTGTCGTCGTCGCGCAGCACGTTGACGACGGGGACGGCGTGCGAGGTCGGCTCCACGGCGGCGGTATCGAGGGCCCGGAGCGTGTCGATGTAGGCGAGGATGCCGCTCAGCTCCTCGCGCATGCGCTCGGCCTCGGCGTCGCTCAGCGCGAGCCGGGACAGCCGGGCGACGTGCTGGACGTCCTCCCGCGAGATCACCTAGAGCTCCTCCAGCGGCGCGTACTGCAGGGACAGACGCTTGCGGCCGACGCTGGCGAAGCTCACGGTGACGATCGTGTCCGAGCCGTCGCGCTCCACGCCCACCACCAGGCCCTCGCCGAAGCGGGCGTGGCGCACACGGGCCCCCACCTTGATCGGCCACGACTCCTCCTCCGGCTCGTAGCGCTCCACCGCTCGCGCCGCCACCGCCGGCGCGTCGGGCGCCCGGCCGCCGTTCAGCGGCAGCAGGCGGTCCTCGGGCATCTCGCGCAGGAATCGGGACGGCTCGCCCACGCCGTAGCCGTGGATCCGCCGGTGGAGCGCCCAGGACAGCGTCAACCGTTCCCGGGCCCGCGTGACCCCGACGTAGCAGAGCCGCCGCTCCTCCTCGACCTCCTCCAGGTCGTTCAGCGAGCGCGCGTGCGGGAACACGCCCTCTTCCAGCCCCGTCATGAACACGGCGAGGAACTCCAGCCCCTTGGCCGAATGCAGCGTCATGAGCGTCACCCGCGCCTCGGCGTCCGTCAGCTCGTCGACGTCGCTCACCAGGGCGACGCCGTCGAGGAAGCCTTCCAGCGTCGGCTCGGCCTCCGTGTGGGTGAAGTCCTCGGCGGCGGCGATCAGCTCCTCCAGGTTCTCCAGCCGCGCCTCCGCCTCGGGCGAGCGCTCCCGTCGCAGCGCCTCCCTGTAGCCGGACTGTTCGAGCACGAGGTCGACGAAGGCCGGGGGCGCCAGGTCGCGACGCTGACCGGCCAGGCGCGCGACGAGCGCCGCGAAGTCC
>DASTOJ010000054.1:0-27244 GCA_035762565.1 Candidatus Methylomirabilota bacterium
CAATCGGACGCTGCGCCTCAGACTTACTGCCATTCGGGCCGGCGTCGGCCCGCAGCGTCTCGGGAGCCGGTGGGAGCGCGGCCACCTGCAGGCTGTAGTCGTCACGCCCCCACTCACACCGGTCAATGATGGCGCTCGGGATCTTCTTCACCGTGAGGTTGCCGAGGGTATCCGCCTTCCCCCGGAAGGCCATGCAGTAGACGAGCAGCGTCCGGTCGTCCCCCACGTCCTCCGAGAGCGCAACAAGCTGGTCCCGGGAGAGGCTCTGGGTCGTCACGTAAATGAAGTCCCGCTCGGTCGAGTGGCCATGCTGCCAGTACACCGCCTCGCTCGGCTCGTAAGTAAAACCTTCGAGCTGCCAGCCGCTCGCCTCGGTGACTCCCCCCGGGTCTTGACCGTCCACAACTTTCTTGAGCCTGGGAAGGATGTGGGTATGGCAGTGCTCGCCGACCTCAACCATGATCCAGGGACGGCCCATCTTGTGAGCGACCGCACCCGTCGTACCGGAGCCGGCGAAGGAGTCAAGAACGTAGTCACCAGGATTCGTCGCGATATGAATGACGCGGCGGAGCAAGCGCTCCGGTTTCGGCGTCGCGAACATGTCGTCCCGGCCGAAGATACGGGTGATCTCTTGCTTCGCCTCTCGATTGTTCCCTACCTCTTCGTGCATCCACATGGTTGTCGGTACGAGCTCACCCAATTCCGATCGGAACCTCTTTCGGAACGGGAAAGTACGCCCCGACTTGCCCCACCAAATTCGGCGGTCAGCGACCAACTCGTCGAATGTTACCTTCGAGATACTCCACCACCGGTTCGCACGCGGCTCAAACCGGTCGCCATGCGGGCCAAAGACCTCATACTTCCCATCCGCGTAGGGCTTCGCTGCGGTCGAGTCCGACCGACGCCAATCACCTCTAGGATCACCATCAGGATTCCAGAAATCAGCGTCGCTTGCCTCGCTCCGGCCGACCTTGTTTCGCATCCACTTGGCGAGGTCCCGGGCGAATACGAGCAGAAAGTCGTGATCGGCCGAGAGGTACTGAGCAGAATTGTTGCGGGCGTGGAGCTTCTGCCAGATCACCGTCGCCACGAAATTGCTTCGACCGAACACCTCATCCATAAGCACCTTGAGATAGTGCCCCTCGTTGTCGTCGATGTTCACCCACACACTACCGTCTTCAGTAAGCAGTCTCCGCAGCATCTCCAAGCGGTCGCGCATCAGAGAGAGCCACAGGGAATGCTCTACGCCATCATCGTAGTGAGTGAACGCCGCGCCCGTGTTGTACGGCGGGTCTATATAGATGCACTTGATCTTCCCCGCGAACTCCTGCTCCAGAGCCTTCAGCGCGAGGAGGTTGTCGCCGAAGATCAGGCGGTTGTCGAACTGATCGTGGTCAGTGACGCGATGGGGAGCGTGGTAGGAGCGGCCGGGGTCCTCCAGGAGGATGCGCGGCTCCAGCCGAGGCCGGACCTCCTTGCCGATCCAGGTCAATTCGAGCCTCGACTTCATGCGACCTCCTGACACATCCCGCCGGCCTCCAGGCGAATTATCCGTCAGGCGTCAGGCAACGCGCCAACGAATCGTGAACAGAGGTTCCTCGACAACCTTCTGGCGCAAGCGCGCTTCCACCCCGGTGATGACCTCCTCCTTCCGCCGGTCGATCTCGTCCTGGGCCTCGAAGAGCGCCCGGCGCTTGCGATTGCGCTCTGCCTCCAGGTCCCTGACCCTTCGCTGGGCCGCGACCTTGGCCTCCAGGCTGCCCTCCACCCGGGCGTCGCGTCTCGCAGTCCTGATATCGGCGTCGAGGTCCTTGATGTCGCGCTCAAGGCCCTCCTTGAGGTCGTCAGCCCAGCGCTCCAGCTTCTCCATCTCCTCCTCGAAGAAGCGGCCGTTCCGGGCGGTCACGCGGTCGAGCAGGGCCTGTCGCTCGGCTGCGGTCTGCCGTCGCAGCTGCGCCTCCGCCTCAGGGGCGACGCTCACCGCTCCCTGGGTGTGCCCGCTCACCCCGAAGAGCTTGTCGCACGCCTCGGCATCCAGGGGCTCGCCCGAGTCGCGGACGGCCGCCCAGAGCAAGTGATCCTCCTGTTCCAGCGACTCGATCGTCACACGGGTAAGGGTGAGATAGCCGGCGTTGCCGCGAAGCGCCTCCACCACGGACACGCGCACGGGGTGGGCGGCGTAGTCGAAGACCACCCCGCCCGCCTGGAGATCACGGGCCGCAGCACGCTCGACCAGGGCCTGGGCGAGCGGGTGGCCCAGGCGGTAGATGTGGTCCGCCTGCCCGCCGTCGGCGGACGCAAGGAGCCGGTACCGACCGGGCGGGCCAACATCGCCAGCGAAGCTCTCCAGCAGCTGGGCACGGGTAGCCGACATCCGGCAGCGATCTCGTCCTCCAGCTCCTTCTGGAGGGCGTCGAAGGCCGCGTCGATCTGCTCCGGTGTCCGGCACGACTGGTAGATCCGGGCAACGCGCCGCTCGAAGTCCACTCCCGATTCGAGGGCGCCCAGCACCTCGTCGGAGACGCCGAAAACGCCGTCGAATAGGCGAAACTTCTCGGAGAGGAGCTGGAACACGCGTTGATCAGCCTCGTTCCTCCGGTTGAGGAAGTTGATCACCACCACGTCGTGCCGCTGGCCATAGCGGTGGCACCGGCCGATGCGCTGCTCGATCCGCTGCGGGTTCCAGGGCAGGTCGTAGTTCACGACCAGGGCGCAGAACTGGAGGTTGACCCCTTCCGCGGCGGCCTCCGTCGCCACCAGGATGGTTGCCGTGTCGCGGAAGTGCTCCACCAGCGCGGTCCGCAGATCGACAGCCCTGTTGCCCGTGACGCGGTCGGTTCCGGCGTGGTGGTCCCTCCACGCTTCGTGGATCGCGGCCGATCGGGGGTCGGTGTTCGTGCCATTCAGCGTCATCACCTGGCCGGCATAGCCACTGGCCTCGAGCAGCCCCCGGAGGTATTCCTGGGTCCGCCGCGACTCGGTAAAGACCACGGCCTTGCGGTTGGCCCCAAGCTGCTCGAGCTTCTGGAATCCCTCGCGGAGGGCGACCAGCAGCGCCTCGCCCTTCGCGTTCCGGACGATCGAGGTCGCCAGCGTCTGCGAGCGGACCAGCTCCTCGATCTCCTGTGCGATCTCGGCTCGGGCCAGCAGGGTCGGATCCGACGCCGGCGCCTCACTGGCCTCATCCTCCGCGTCGGCCCATTCCTCCTCCATCTGGCCGAACGTCTCGAAATCGGCCTCGGGCTCGTCGGGGCCGAGCACCGCCTGTCGGCCCTCCAGCCGCGACACCAGCGAGGCGAGCGTGCCGGCGATGGCGAAGGTCGAAGAGGCCAGCAACCGCCGGAGGACCAGGGTCATGAGTTTCCGCTGGCTCGCCGGCAGGGCATGGAGCGTGTCGCGCTGGAGGTAGGCGCTGACGATGTCGTAGAGCCGTTGCTCTTCGTCGGTCGGTGTGAAGTCCTGCGTGATGGGCACCCGGTGGGTGTATCGAACGTACTCGGTGACCTGCCGTCGCAGGGTTCGCTGGCACAGGGGCGCGAGGCGCCGGCGAAGATCCTCGAACTCGGTCCGGCCCAGCGGTCCGCGGAGGTAGGCCGCGCGGAACGATGCGATGTCGCCGAAGAGATGCTCGTCGAGGAAGCCGACCAGCCCGAAGAGCTCCAGCAGCGTGTTCTGCAGGGGCGTGGCTGTGAGCAGGACCTTCGGACGATCGGTGATCGCCTCCTTGATGGAGCGGGCAATCTTGTTGCCTGGCTTGTAGACGTTACGCAGGCGATGGGCCTCGTCGACGACGACCAGATCCCAGGGCACGGCCCGGACCGCGTCCGCCCGAGCCCGCGCGAAATGGTAGGAGCATACGACTACGGCACCCGCCTGCTCGAAAGGGTTCCCTGTCCCAGCCTTCTGGGCGGTGCCGAACGCCCTGGCGTCGAGGACAGTCGCGGGGAGAAAGAACTTCTCGCTCAGCTCCTGCATCCATTGATTGCGCAGTGTCGTGGGCACGATGGCCAGGATGCGACGGCGCCTCCAGGAGCGCCCCGCGTGATAGCGGCGAGCGGAACGCGAAGAGCGCGGCGTCGATCTGGTGCGGGTTGAGATCGACCGTGGCGTTCAGCAGCGAGGAGCCCAGCTTCTCCAGGCTGTCGGAGGGACTGCGGCGGCGGAGCAGATGGGCGAAATACTTGGCGTGGTAGTCGGTGCTCAGCTACATCCTCTCCCGGCAAGGTCGCCAGACACGGAGCAACTCAAGGGATGCCTCCTGGAGTTCAGGATCCAGATCAGCCAGTGTCCCACCGCACCGGGCCGCGTAGCGGGAGATCGCCGCGCGAAGCGTCCGACGCTCCCGTCCTTCGCGCCTGCGAACCTTCTCGTCACTCGATCCCATGGGCGTACTCACGACCAGAGCGTATGGCTGCCAGGCGGCAACGTCAACAAAGTCCCTACGCGCCTTGGGACTCTCTCCTGCGACGAGGCTGCCACGAGCTCATAGCGCGGGGGCGCGCTCATGCACACCTAAAGCGGGAGCGCTCACACCGGGCTGGGGGCGCCGCCGATGATGCGGAGCAGGCGCGAATCACGCCGGGCGTCGTCCGGCGGGCCCGCGAACACGATCTCGCCCCGCTCGATGACGTAGAGGCGGCTCGTCCACGCCGGCACGTGGTGGATGTTCGACTCGGCGATCAGGATCGCGTGGCCGAGCTGGGTGATCTCGCGGATCCCGTCGCTCACGGCGGGGATGATGGCGGGCGAGAGGCCCTCGAAGGGCTCGTCGAGCAGGAGGATCTCGGGGTCGAGGGCGAGGGCGCGCGCGATCGAGAGCATCTTGCGCTCGCCGCCGCTCATCTGCGGCCCCTTGCGCTTCGCGTAGCCGCGGAGTCCGGGAAACACGCGATAGGCCAGCTCGATCCGCCCTGCCGCGGGGCGTCCGGTCCGGCGGGTCCACGTCGAGATCTCGATGTTCTCCGCCACGGTCAGGTCCGGGAAGATCGCGCTGTCCTCGGGGGCCCAGCCCAGGCCGAGGCCGGCGATCTCGTACGGGCGGCGGCCGTGGATCGGCCGGCCCTTGAACTCGACGCGACCCGCGTGCGGTCGGTGGAAGCCCATCACCGTGCGCAGCGTGGTCGTCTTGCCAGCGCCATTGCGCCCCACCAGGCAGACGACCTCGCCTTCGCCGACCTCGAGCGAGACCGATCGCAGGATGTGGCTGGCCTGGATGAAGACGTCGATGCCGCGCACGCTCAGCATCAGCGGGGGCCGGGCGGAAGGGACGTCTTGCGGCCGATGACGGTATCGACCACGCGGGCGTCGGCCTGGATCGCCGCCGGCGTGGCGTCGGCCAGCACTCGACCCTGGTGGAGCGCGATGATCCGGTGGGAATACCCGAACACGATGTCCATGTCGTGCTCGACCTGGATGATGGCCTTGAGCCCGATGCGGCGGCCGGCCGAGACGAGGATCTCCATGATGGCCGTCTTGTCGGCGGTGCTCACCCCGCTCGTGGGCTCGTCGAGCAGGATGATCTCGGGGCGGAGCGCGAAGGCCGAGGCCACGTCGAGGAGCTTCTTGTCGCCCTGCGGGAGCTGGCGGGACGGCGTGTGACGCTTGTCGTCGAGGCCGAACAGCCCGGCCACCTCGAGGGCGCCCGCCTCCACCTCGCGGTCGCGGGCGAGCGAGGCAAACAGCCGCCTGCCCCGGCCGAGCCGCGAGACAACCGCGGCCTGCAGCGTCTCCAGCACGGTGAGATCGGGGAAGATCTGCACGAGCTGGAAGCTCCGCGCCATCCCCAGGCGCGCCAGCCGCACGGGACCGATCCCGGTGACCTCGCGGCCGTTGAGGTGCACGGTGCCGGCGCTCGGCCGCAGCACCCCGGTCAACAGGTTGATGAGCGTCGACTTGCCGGCGCCGTTGGGCCCGATGATCGAGACGAACTCCCCTGCCTCGACGGCGAGGCTCACGCCGTCGAGCGCGCAGAACTCCCCGTAGAACTTCCGGAGCCCGGCGGCGCGCAGGATCATGCGCGGGAGACGTCCCGGGGGCGCGCCCGCCGGACGAGCCCCATCAGCCCGCCCGGCGCGAAGATGACGATCGTGGCCAGGATGGCGCCGAAGATCAGCCGCCAGAACGCGGGCGCCAGCGACTTCA
The DNA here is from genome assembly GCA_035762565.1 of Candidatus Methylomirabilota bacterium. GTDB lineage: Bacteria > Methylomirabilota > Methylomirabilia > Rokubacteriales > CSP1-6 > AR5. The sequence continues at coordinate 6,142 of DASTOJ010000054.1, forward strand.
GGGCGTCCTCCAGGTAGATGAAGGCGAACGCGCCCACCAGCGGGCCGAAGAAGTTGGTGAAGCCGCCCAGCAGCGTCATGAACACGATGTTCCCCGAGTGCGTCCAGTAGGCCAGCGTGGGGTCGACGTTGCCGATGGGCGCGCCCAGCAGGGCGCCCCCGACCGAGGCGTACACCGCCGAGATCATGAATGCGTACCAGCGATAGCGTCCCACGCCGATCCCGAGCGTTTCGGCCTTGGCCGGGTTGTCGCGGATGGTCTTCAGACAGAGGCCGAACGGGGAATGCACCACCCGCCACATGACGCCGGCCGCCAGCGCCAGCACGACCAGCGAGTAGTAGTAGTAGGGCCCGATCAGGTAGTCGGTCTTGGGGATCCCCTCCAGGCCGAAGCCCAGGAGCGAGGGACGCAGGTACGGCGTTCCCTCGTCGCCGCCCGTCACCCGGTAGAACTTGAGCACGAACGTGTAGAACACCATGCCGAAAGCGAGCGTGAGCATGCCGAAGTAGATCTTGACGTAGCGCACGCAGAGCGCCGCCACCGGCGCCGCCACCAGCGCCCCCAGCACCGCGGCGGCGACCAGGATCGCCTCCAGCGATCGGACGCCGAACTTCGACGTGAGAAACGCGCCCGTGTAGGCGCCGATGCCGATGAAGAGGGCGTGGCCGAAGGACACGAGGCCGGTGTAGCCGAACAGCAAGTTGAGCCCCAGCAGGACGACGCCGTAGGCCATGAACGGCAGCATCAGGAGCACGTGGTAGGTCGGGGCGACGAAGGGGACCGCCAGGACCCCCGCGCCCGCCAGGGCGAGCACGACCCGCCCCATCACGTCGCGGTCGCCGCCGTCCCGAACAGGCCGCGGGGCCGCAGCACCAGCACGGCGATCACGATCAGGTAGATCAGCAGCATCTCGAGCTCGGGATAGATCGAGATCGCCACCGAGCGGAGCACCCCCACGACGAGCGCGCCCACGAAGGCGCCCCGCATCGAGCCGAGCCCCCCGATGACCACCACCGCGAACGCCTCCACGATCAGCTCGATCCCCATCTCGCTCATGGCGGCGGTGGCGGGGATGACGAGGGCGCCGCCGAGCGTGCCCAGCGCCGTGCCCAGCGTGAAGACCCGGGCGTAGAGCCGCCGCATGTCCACCCCGAGCGCCTCGGCCATCTCGCGGTTGTCGGCGGCGGCGCGGATGATCCGGCCGAAGGCGGTCCGGGTGAGCAGGGCGCCGATGCCGATCGCGATCGCCAGGCTGGCCGCGATCACGACCAGGTTGTAAACGGGCACGGCGGCGCCCAGGATCCGCACCTGGCCGTAGACGAGATACATCCCGCCGGTGGAGAGCGGCGACGTCCCCCACGTGAGGCGGATCGCGTCCTCGAGCATCAGCACGAGCGCGAAGGTGAGCAGGAGCTGGAACGTCTCGTCACGCTCGTAGACGAAGCGCAGCAGCCCCCGCTCGACGACCACCCCGACGAGGCCGACGGCGAGGCCGGCGAGCGCCAGCGGCACGATGAAGAATCCCGGCGGCCCTCCCGCCGCGGCGTACGCCTGCACGGCCGAGACCCCAACGTACGCCCCGAGCGCGTAGAACGACCCGCACGCGAGGTTGAAGATCTTCTGCACCCCGAACACCACCTGCAGCCCCGCCGACACGAGAAACAGGATCGAGGCGTGGAAGATCCCGCTGGCCAGGACGCTGACGGCGTTTCGGGTCAGATCTTCCAGGAATTGATCCAGTCGAAGAGCTTGGCGCCGGCCGGCTTCATGGCCTGCCGGGTGGAGACCGTCTCGATCGGATCGATCGTCACGAAGTCGTACGCGTTCTTGTGGGTCGTCATGCCCTGATAGAAGTTGCACACCTGGACGTGGTCCTCGCGCCAGCTCCGCCGGCCGGAGAGCGACTCCACCTCGATGCCCTCCAGCGCCTTGACCACCTGGGCCTTCGACGGCCACTCCCGGGTCGCGGCGTGCGCCTTCTCGACGGCCACCTTGTAGGACTCGGCGGTGAAGTAGGCGTGGTCGCACTCGTAGGGCGGGTACTCGTTGTGCCGGGCCTTGTACTCGCGCACGAACTGCTTGAGCAGCGGCGAGCCCTTGTGGTCGTCGAAGTACATCGTGTTGTAGCCGAGCAGCAGCCCCGCCGGCGTGAAGTCCTTCTTGAGGGAGTCGTGCACGCCGCCCGCCGTCGTGAACACGCCCTTCATGGACTTGAAGAGTCCGACCGCCGCCGCCTGCTTCAGGATGATGGTGGCGTCACCCGACCAGAAGGAGCACATCAAGAGGTCGGCCTTCGACTGCTGGATGGCGGCGATGTGGGAGGTGAAGTCGGTCACGCCGAGCTTGGGGAACAGCTCGAGGACGAACTTCACGTCCGGGATGTACCGCTTGAGCACCGCCTGGTAGGACTGCCAGCAGTCGTGCCCGTAGGAGTAGTCGTTGCCGATGCCGGCCACGGTCTTGATGCCCTTGAAGTACTTGGGGGTCAGGAGACCGGCCACGATGGCCTCGACCTCGTTGTCCACGCTCTTGAACGCCCACTTGGGGTTGGGCATGGTCTCCTCCACGCCCTTCTGGGTGGTGCCGTCCCACGACAGCCACGGCGTGGCGAGGTCCTCGGCGACGACACCCAGCGCCAGGGTGACCCCCGTCGAGATGCCGCCCACGACGACGTCGACCTTTTCCTGGAGCACCAGCTTGCGGTACCGCTCGACGGTGTCCTTGGGGTTCGACTCTTCCTCGACCACCAGCTGGACCTTGCGGCCGAGGATGCCGCCGGCCTTGTTGACCCGCTCCGCCCACCACTCGGTGCCGCGCAGCCCGGCGGTCCCCACCGGCGCCGCGATGCCGGCGCGGATGGCGAGGACGCCGATCTTGACGGGGTCGGAGGGAATGCCCTGCCTCGCCTGCGCGCCGACGATCGCGGGCGCGCCCGCGACCGCCGCGGCCGCCGCGCCGAGGCCCTTCAGGAAGTCACGCCTGCTGCCAGTCATGGGACCCTCCGTCGTTGGAGTGAGCTGCTCGGGCGCGGCCGAAACGGGGCTGCGCTCATGGCGGCCTGAATCTTAGCAGCATCGACCGGCGCGTCCTCAACGAGCTGGAGAAGGAGCTGAAACAGTCACGGTCAGCGGCAAGGTGAAGGTGAAGGTCCCTCGGTTCAGCTGACTCTCGATCCAGGCCTTGCCCCCGTGCAGTTCGACGAACTTGCGCGTGAGGGCCAGGCCGAGCCCGGTGCCCTCGTGCTTCCGCGCCTTGTCGCTGCCGACCCCGGCGGAACTCTTCGAAGACCCGCTCCTGGTGACCGCGCCGGCGGTCAGGGTCGCCTGGACCCGGACTGCGCCGCCGTCCGGGGTGAACTTGATCGCGTTCGAGAGCACGTTGAGGAGGATTCTGTCTGACCTTGCGCTCGTCGGCCACCACCTCGCCCAGACAGGGGCAAGGGCCCGCCGGTCGCCACCAGCGCGACGAGGAGCGCGATCGACTCCACCCTCATCCCTTGAGCTCCCTCCTGAGCTCGTCGAGGAAGCGCCAGTCGGTGCCCTGGGCGATGATCTTCTGCGGACTGGCCTTGACCATCCCCGCCTCGTGGAGACGGAGCGCGTAGAACCGCACGGAGTCCTCAGGGTTGTACTCCCGCCAGCGGCCGTAGGGAAGCTCGCGGAGGGTCGCCAGCGCGTAGTCCTGCCGAGCGGTGAACTTCTTGTCCACGAGGCTCCGGGCGATGCGCTCGGGGTCGACCGCGCAGATGTCCGTGGCCTTCATGAAGGCTCGCAGGGCACGCTTGGTGGCGACCGGGTTCTTTCGGACGAACTCGCGGTTGGCCGCGACCATGCAGCAGAAGTACTGCGACCAGGGCCGGTCGGCCGCGCTGTTCACCACCACGTGACCGATCCTCCGGGCGCGCAGCTCCTGGGGTTCGGGCGGGAACCCCATGTAGGCGTCGACCTTGCCCTCCTGAAACAGCTGGACGGACTCGGCGCGCGGCTTCACGACCCACTCGACGTCCTTGCGCGGGTCGAGGCCGACATGGGCCAGCATGCTGGAGAGGAACACGTGTGGGCTCGATCCGAGCCCGATCACGGCGATTTTCTTTCCCTTGAGGTCTTTCAGCGAGCGCACACGCTCCGTCCCGAACAGCTCGAAGCATCCGGGGTGGACCCCAGCCAGGACCGTGACCGGCTGGCCGCCGTCGATCTGGATGATCGTCGGTCCGATGAAGGTGATCCCGATGTCGACCGTGCCCGCCGCGACCTCGGCCAGGGGACCGAGCCGCTCGGCCTTGTCCTGCACGACCGAGAAGCCCTCGGCCCGCAGGAGATCCTCGGACACGAGCTGGGGGGCAGTGCAGATGGCGATGGAGCCGGAAACCCGGATCGTCGGTGTCTCGGGAGGCGGCTCAGCCTCGACCCGTCCCGCTCGCCACCCGAGCGCCCCGCCAGCCCCGGCCGCGGCGATGGTCCTCACGAAGTCGCGCCGGTGGATCATCCCCCTCCTTCCTTGCCGCTCACAGCTGGCGGAGCTGGGGGTCCAGCCTGACGCGTAGCCAGTCGCCGAGCAGGTTGGCGGCGAGCACGACGAGCATGATGGCCAGGCCCGGGAACAGCGTCACCCACCAGTAGCCCGCCATCAGCCCCTCCTTGCCGTCGGCCAGCATGAGGCCCCAGGCGGGCTTGGGCGGCGGCACGCCAACCCCCAGGAAGGACAGCGCCGCCTCGGCCACGATGACGACGCCGACGATGAGCGTGGAGAGCACGATCGAGGTGTTGATCACGTTGGGCAGGATGTGGCGGCGCATGATCGTCCACTTGCTGCAGTTGGCCACGACCGCCAGGCGCACGTAGTCGCGCTCCTTGAGCGAGAGCACCTCGCCGCGGATGACGCGGGCGTAGCGCGTCCAGAAGATGCCGGCCAGGATGATCACGATGTTCATCTCGCTGGGGCCGAGCAGGACGGCCAGGAAGATCGCGAAGCTGATCGCCGGCAGGGCGATCCAGGCGTCGACGATCCGCATGATGACCTGGTCGACCCAGCGCCCGCAGTAGCCGGAGACGATGCCCACCGCCGTGCCCAGCGCGCCCGCCACCACGGCGGCGGTGAAGCCCACGAGCAGCGAGATGCGCGCGCCGAAGAGCAGCCGGCTCAGGATGTCACGGCCCAGGTGGTCAGTGCCCAGCAGGTGGGTGGAGTCGCCGCCGGCCAGCCACGCGGGCGGCCGGTGGCGGTGGCGCAGGTTGCCCAGCACCGGGTCGTGGGGCGCCAGCGCGTCGGCGAACAGCGCGGCGACCAGCGTCACGCCGATGATCGTGACCGGGACGACGGGCACGTCGCGAGCCGCGTCGCGCACTCGGCGCCACGCCGGGCTCCACGGCGAGGTGAGCGTGTCAGCGCTCGAGGCGGATGCGGGGATCGATGCAGGCATAGAGGATGTCCACCGTGAGGTTGGCGAGGATGACCATGACGCCACCCAGCAGCACCACCGTCTGCACCACCGGGAAGTCGCGGAACTCGATGCCCTCGTAGAGGAGGCGGCCGATGCCGGGCCAGGCGAAGACCGTCTCCACCACGACCGCCACGTTGATCATGAGGACCAGGTTGATGCCGGCCAGCGTGACGACCGGGATGAGCGCGTTCTTGAACGCGTGCTTGACGAGCACCCACGACTCGGGCAGGCCCTTGAGCCGGGCGAGCTTGACGTAGTCGCTGCCGAGCACGTCCAGCATCGACGAGCGGGTGAGGCGCATGTGGGCGGCGGTGAAGTAGCCGCTCAGCGCGACGGCCGGCATCACCACGTGGGCGGCCGTCCCCCGGCCCGAGGTCGGCAGCCAGTGAAGGTACACCGCGAAGAAGTAGATGAGCAGCAGGCCCAGCCAGAAGCTCGGCATCGACAGGCCCAGCAGCGCGATCAGCTTGCCGACGCTGTCCCACCAGCGGCCGACGTGCACGGCGGCCAGGATGCCGACCGAGAGGCCGACCAGGAGCGAGATGGCCATGGCGGCCGCGGCGAGCTGCAGGGAGGCGGGCAGCCGCTGCCAGTAGAGCGTCCCGGCGGGCACACGGTAGTAGAGCGACGTGCCGAAGTCGCCCCGGAGCGCGCCCCCGACGAAGTGCACGTACTGCACCGGCCACGAGCGATCCAGGCCGAGCTGGACGCGGATTGCCGCCAGATCCTCCTCCTTGGCGTCGGGGGCGGCCAGCAGGGTCGCCGGGTCGCCGGTCAGCCGGATGAGGACGAAGATCGTCAGGCTGAGGATGAACAGCGACGCCAGCGCGAGCAGGCAGCGTTTGAGGATGAAGCGCGTCACCGGCGTGGCTCCGCGGCCCCTACCGCAGCTCGATCTCCTCGAACGGGCCCGTGTAGTAGAAGGTCGGGATCAGCCCCATGCCCGAGACCTTCATGGCCTTGCTCACGCCGTTGGGCCACTGCAGCTGGTAGATGGGCGCGAAGTAGGCCTGGTCGACCACCCGCTGCTGGATCCGTTTCAACAGGGCTTCCCGCTTCTTGGGATCGGCCTCCCGCGACTGCTCCTCGAAGAGCCGGTCGATCTCCGCGTCCTTGAGCACCGAGTGGACGCCGCTGGAAATCATGTCCGCGTCGACCCGGGTGACCGCGTTGCCGAAGCCGCCGTTCCCGCAGAGGCACAGGCCGGTCAGCTCCTTCTTGCGCCGCTTGTCGAACATGACGGCGCGCTCCATCTTCTGGACCTTGGTCTTGATGCCGATCGCGCCCAGGTAGCCGCCGATCGCCTCGGCCAGGCTGTAGTACGGCGGGATCGGCGTGATCGTGCCGGCGTCGAAGCCATTGGGATATCCGGCCTCGACCATGAGCTGCTTGGCCTTCTTGGGATCGTAGGGGACGGGATCGACCGGCAGCGCCCACTCGAACTCGCGCGGGATGATGCTGCCGGTGGGCGGCGAGGCCCCGAGCGTCTCGGCCTCGCTGAGCGCCTTGCGGTCCAGCGCGTAGTTGGCGGCCAGTCGCACCTTCTGGTGGTGCCAGGGCGACTTCGGGTCGTTCAGGTCACTGAACTGGACCCAGAAGACGCCGATGCCGCCCGAGAACACGAGGTTGAGGTTGGGGTCTTTCTTGACTTCCTCGCCCAGCGGCCCGTCGGTCTTGTAGGCGATCTGGACCTCGCCGCGCTTGAGCATGGCCAGGCGGGTCGAGCCCTCGGGGACGCTCTTCATCACGATCCGCTTGACCTTGGGCGTCTTGCGCCAGTACTTCTCGTGAGCCTCCAGGACGATCTCCACGCCCGGCGTCATGCTGGCGAGCTTGAAGGGCCCGGCGCCGATCGGCGCCTTCTTGAACCCGTCCTCGCCGACCTTCTCGACGTACTTCTTGGGAACGATCCAGCCCGCCCCCGTCGCCGGCGAGCCGTAGAAGCCCATGAAGTCCGGCCACGGCTCCTTGAGGTGGAAGCGCACCCGGTGGGGATCGACGATCGTCACGGCCTCCACCTTCTCCTTCATGGTCTTGGCCCCGGCCCCCCGGTACCGCTCGAAGCTGAACTTCACGTCCTCGGCGGTCATGGGGTCGCCGTTGTGGAAGACCACGCCCTTGCGCAGCACGAACTCGTAGACCCGGCCGTCCTTGGACGCCGTCCACGATTCCGCCAGGCTCGGCGTCATCATCCCCGCCGGCATCGGCTTGATGACCGCGTCGTGCAGCGCGTACTGGATGATGAACGGCGTGATCTGCCCCGGGTTGTCGGCGGGGTCGAACCAGGCCGGCGCGATCGTGATGTGCACCGCGTAGGTCACCGTGCCCTGGGGGGCGGCCGGGGATCGCGCGGGCGCGAGCAGGACGAGGGCCAGGACGACGCAGCCCAGGAAGCACCGGCGGTTCGCTCTCATGACGTTCCCTCCCTCACCGAGAAGGTCGAGCACGGCCCCGCGAGCGGGGAAGCGAGCGATCGAAACGGTCAGCGCCGAGCGGTGGGCGAGATTACCCGCGGATCGTCGGGCCTGTCAACTGCCGATTCCTGTCAAGACCGCGGGGCCGGCTGGATGAACTCGAGCGTGACGTCGTCGGGATCCAGCAGGTACACGGCCTTGGCGCCCGCGTTGCGGCCGTGGGTGACCTCGACGGGCGCGGACTTGAAGCGCACGCCGCGCGCCGAGAGGTCGGCGTAGACGCGGTCGAGATCGTCGACGACGAAGGCCACGTGGGCGTTGCCGGGGTTGCAGGTCCGCGGATCGCCCCGCTCGCCGCGAGGCTGCCGGTACTCGAGCAGCTCGATGTGATGGCCGGAGACGCCGGCCGGTGTGGCCGGCACGCGGAGCAGATGCCCGCCACCGCCATGGCGTCAGTTGCCACGGCGGTTGGCCTGCACCAGCCGGTACATCCCTTCGATGTTCAGCGGGAACCACTCCTTGGGTCCCCACGCCGCGTACTTGGGCAGCGTGATGAGCTGCTTCATCTCGTCGAGGGACTTGCCTTCCCGGGCGTAGCGCACGACCTCGGCCCGCAAATCTTGGAGGTATTCCCGGAACATGGTGACGTTGGCCTTGGTGCCGAGGGGGCCGTGCCCCGGGGCCAGCACGTCGAAGTCCATGGCCTCGACGCGCCTGAGCGACTCGATCCAGTCCGGCATGTAGGCGTCCGGGAAATCGCGGAACGAGTACGAGTTGACCGGGATGAAGTCCACCGCGAACAGGGTGCGCTCGCGGGGAAAGCGCATGACGATCGAGTTGTCCGAGTGGTTCTTGCCCACGTACGCCAGCTCCAGAACGGTGCCGCCCAGCTCGAGCGTCAGCCGGTCGGAGAAGGTCACCTGGGGAACCGCCGTCGGGCGCTTCTCGCCCACGATGGTCGCCCGGGCGTTGTCGTGCGCCACCACGGTCGCGGTGTCGGCGAAGACCTCACCGCCCGCGATGTGGTCCGCGTGGTCGTGGCTGTAGACCAGATAGCGGACGGGCTGCTTGAACCGTTGCGCGATCTCCGCCTTGAGCCAGCGCGCCGCGTCCGCGTTGATCGGATCGGTGGCGATCACGCCGGCCGGCGTCACCGCGAAGACCGAATAGTGGTTGGCGTTGCGGAAGCGATAGACCTCCCCGGCGATCTTCGTGATCTCCCGTACCGGCGGCTGCTGCGACTGCGCCCACGGCGTGGCCACCAGCAGCAGCAGCGCGATCCCGAGCACTCCCAGCGACGCGATCCGTCGTCCCGGCATGGGGCGTTCTCCTCTCGGCGGTGAGCTGGCGCGCCGGCGGTCAGCGCGGGCCGGACCCGGCGCGCACCCGATACCAGGGATGCGGCTGGCCCGGAACCCGGACGCGCAGCGTGTAGATCGAGGTACGCGCGGTGAGGAACAGCGTGCGGAGATCGGCCCCGCCGAAGGCGACGTTGGCCGGGACCTCCGGGGTGCGGATGATACCCAGGCGGGCGCCGTCCGGCGCGAAGACCCAGGTGCCGCCGGGGCCCGTGCAGTAGACGCGTCCCTCCACGTCGACCTTCATACCGTCGGGCACGCCGTCCGTCTCGTCGGAGGACATGTCGGCGAAGATGCATCGGCGTACGACGGCGCCGGCGGGGTCCAGCTCGAACGCGTGGATGTACTGGCTCCACCGCGTGTTGGCCACGTAGAGCGTGCGCTCGTCGGGCGAGAACGCCAGGCCGTTGGGATACTCGCAGTCCGCCACCAGCGCGGTCGTCCCGTCCGGCGCGATGCGATAGACCCCCGCGTACGGCACCTCACGCTGCGGCAGTGGCACGCGCAGGCCGGGATCGGTGAACCAGAGGCTCCCGTCGGACCGGCACGCGACGTCGTTGGGACGGTTCAGGCGCTTGCCCTCGTAGCGGTCCACCAGGACCTCGCTGCGGCCGTCCGCCGACCACCGTGTGACGCGACGGTGGCCTCCCTCGCAGATGACCAGCCGTCCCTGGAGGTCGAACGTGGTGCCGTTGCCCTCGCCGGTGTCCGCCCGGACCCGCTCCGCCGGCTTGCCCGGCGTGACACGAAAGAGCTGGCTCCGGCGGATGTCGACGAAGTAGTAGAAGCCATCGGGATGCCAGAGCGGCCCCTCGGTGAACTCGAACCCGGTGGCCAGCCGCTCGGCCGGCGTGCTCTCGAGGATCGTGGCGAGCGCGTCCGTCATGGTGCCGGGTATTGTGCACGATCCCGGCGCGCTCGGCGAGTGTAGCTTGTCCCTCAGCTCGCTCTCATCATCGCTCGCCGAGCCGTCGGCGGACTGCGCTCCAGATGTCGGCGAGGTCGAGACGCCCGGCCCACGCGTCGATGTATTCGAGATCGATCTCGGAGCCGGAAACCCTCAGGATGCCCGCGACGTCGCGCAGGTGACGCTCAGACGCCCCGTCACGATAGTAGATCAGCTTGTAGAGGATGACATCCTCGGGGCGGAACTGGCCACGCTCCGCCACCGCCCCGCGGACGGCGTCCTCGGACACGTAGAATTCAGGGAGCGGGAAGCGGGCCAGCAGTCCTGGAACCTGGGAGACGTTCAGGTCGGCGACGACGTCGATGTCCTGCGTGAAGCGGGGTTCCCCGTAGTACATCGAGGCCTGCGACCCGCTGATCATGTAGTCGATTCCCAACGCCTCGAAGCTCTCCACCACGTAGCGTAGGAGCTCAGCTGCTGTCATTCAGCAGGCGCTTGGCGACCTCCCTGGCAACCCGGTCGGTCGTCCACTCCGGATGTCGCCAGGCCAAGAACACGAGGAGCCGGTCGCGGGCCAGTTCCCATGCCTCGTGGGCCAGGCGGAGGCGCTCGGCACCCGACTTGGCTCTGAGCACCGCCGCGATCTCGGGGTCGACGACTTCGATCCTGCGCCAGTCCAGCGATCGACTTGCGCCCACCGTCACCTCTCCTCGCTCCGCCACGAACCTGGCCTGGACTCCCACGGCAGGAGTGTCAGCCAACGACCGAGCGAAATCAAGGAACGGGCCGTGAATGGCGCCTGCGGCAGCTGGCGCGGACCCCGCCTCACCGGTCGAACGGATAGTGGCGGCGCTCGGTCTGCAGGCTCACCCAGCGGATCTCGGTGAAGGCCTCGATGGCGGCGCGCCCGCCGTGGCGGCCCAGGCCGTACCCCGGGGCTGCCGGCCGAGGCCGAGCGGCCTCGGCCGGCGCGATTTCTGCGATCATTGGCATTGCTGCCAGCCGGGGGCTGATCGAGAATCCCGGGCATGGCAGTACGGGGGCCGCTCCCCGCTCCTTCCCTGCGGCCGGAACCGCTGCGCATCGTGGTGGTCGCGGTGCCCACCACCGAGGCCCTCGACGTCGTCGGGGCGCTCGACGTCCTCACGCACGCCAACAACACGCTTCGCAGCCGCGGCCGCCGTGAGCCCGGGTACGCGGTCGAGATCGTGGCCACGCGGCCCGGCCTCATCACCAGGTGGTCGGGGTTCGACATGGTGGCCCGCCGGGCCTACCAGGACGTCCGTGGTCGCATCGACACGCTGATTCTCGGGGCGGCCGACGACCCGGACACCCTGACCGGGGATGCGAGGCTCGTGGCCTGGCTGCGCCGCATGGCTCCGCGGACGCGCCGGATCGCCGCGCTCTGCACCGGCTCGTTCCTGCTGGCCGAGGCCGGGCTCCTCGACGGCCGTCGCGCCACCACGCACTGGACGTGCTGCGGCGAGCTGGCCCGGCGCTATCCGCGGGCCTCCGTCGATCCCGAACCCATCTTCGTCCGCGACCGCAACGTCTACACGTCGGCCGGCGCCGCGGCGTCGATGGACCTCGTGCTGGCGCTCGTCGAGGAGGATTTCGGCCCGCGAGTCGCCCTGGCCGTGGCCTCCAACCTCGTGCTGTTCCTCAAGCGTCCGGGCGGGCAGGCGCAGTTCAGCACCCAGCTCTCGACCCAGCTGGCCGAGCGGCAACCGCTCCGCGACCTCCAGGCGTGGATCATCGAGCACCCGGGCGACGACCTCAGCGTTCCCGCCCTGGCCCGGCGGGTTGCCATGAGCCCACGCAACTTCTTCCGTGTCTTCACGCAGCAGATCGGCATCACCCCCGCCCAATTCGCTCAGCGCGCCCGGGTGGAGGCGGCCCGCCGGATGCTCGAGGACACGCGGCGGAGCATCGACGAGATCGCGGCCGGCTGCGGCTTCGGCAGCGCCGAGACGATGCGCAGCGGGTTCCAGCGTGTCCTCGGCATGAGCCCGCAGGCCTACCGCGTGCGCTGCCTCGAGTCGGGCAACGGCCATCTTCCGCGCGTCACCCGCGCTCGAGCGAGATGAAAGGAGTCCCCATGGCCGAGCGACGCTTCGTGACCACGACCGGCTCGGAGAAGGCCCTCGACGACCTCGTGCTCGACAAGCTCGGCGGCCGGCTGCGCGGCGCCCTCGTCCGCCCCTGCGACCCCGACTACGATCGCGTCCGCAAGGTATGGAACGGCATGGTCGACAAGCGGCCGGCGCTGATCGCGCGATGCACCGGCGCCGCCGACGTCGGGGAATGCGTGCGCTTCGCGCGGGAGCACGACCTGCTGGTGTCCGTCCGCGGAGGCGGCCACAACTACGCCGGCAAATCGGTGTGCGAGGGTGGGCTGGTGATCGACCTGCAGCCGATGAAGGGCCTCCGCGTCGATCCGGCCCGGCGGATCGCGTCGGCCCAGGCGGGTCTGCGGCTCGGCGAGTTCGACCGCGAGACGCAGGCGTTCGGCCTGGCGACCACCCTCGGCGTGAACACCGACACGGGCATCGCGGGTCTGACGCTGGGGGGCGGCTACGGCTGGCTCTGTGGCAAGCTCGGGCTCGCCTGCGACAACGTCCTCTCGGTGGACGTCGTCACCGCCGACGCCCGGCTCGTGACGGCCAGCGCCGACGACAACGCCGATCTCTTCTGGGGCATGCGCGGCGCCGGCGCCAACCTGGGCATCGCGACGTCGTTCGACTATCGCCTGCATCCCGTCGGCCCGGTCCTCGGCGGCCTGGTGCTGTACCCGTTGGCGCGCGGCAAGGAAGCGCTGACCGTCCTCGATGGGTTCGCGAGCACCTGTCCGGACACGGTGAGCACAGCGGCGCTACTGCTGACCGCTCCCGACGGCTCCCCTGCCGTCGGGCTGGCCGCGTGCTACAGCGGGCAGCTCGCCGAGGGCGAGAAGGTCCTGAAGCCGCTCCGGACGTTCACCTCACCGCTGGCGGACCTCATCGCGCCCCAGCCCTACACGCAGATGCAGACCCTTTTCGACGAGGCCTGGCCGCCCGGGCGGATCTACAACAACAAGTCGAGCAACGTGCGTCGTCTGAGCGAGCCCGCCATCGAGACGATGCTGGAGTGGGCGCGCACCCTGCCCACGCCCCTCTCCGTGATCGCCCTGCAACAGGCGCATGGTGCGGCGAGCCGCGTTCGGCCTGGCGACACGGCGTTCCCGCACCGGTACGATCACTTCACCTTCCTGGCCCACCCGGCGACGGACGACCCCGCCGATCGTCAAAAGATCACCGCCTGGGGTCGGGAGTGCTGGGCGGCGATGCAGCCCTTCGTCGAGCCCGCGGTGTACGTCAACGCGCTGGAGGACGCCCTGGAGGAAGGCGAGGCGCGGGTCCGCGAGGCATACGGCGCCAACTACGATCGCCTGGCCGCCCTGAAGAAGAAACACGACCCCACCAACTTCTTCACGGCGAACCAGAACATCAAGCCGGCTGCCTGACCCTCGCCTACGAGCTGCCGGCGCTACAGCAGCGCCGGCAGCCCGGTGAGGTCGCGGAGCTTGACGGTCATCGCGACGCCGGCTGGGAAGGCGTAGGGAGACGCCCGCGCGCCGTCCTCGATCTCCCGAGATCTCTCGAACACGTTCCCAGAGCAACCCGCCTCAGCGGTCGAACGGATAGTGGCGACGCTCGGTCTGCAGGCTCATCCAGCGGATCTCGGTGAACGCCTCGATGGCGGCGCGCCCGCCGTGGCGGCCCAGGCCCGAGCCCTTGATGCCCCCGAACGGGGCGTGGGGCTCGTCGTGCACGGTGGAGTCGTTGACGTGCACGATGCCCGACTGGATGCGCTCGGCCAGCGCCATCCCGCGCTTGGGATCGCCGGTGATGATGGCGGCCGACAGGCCATAGCTCGTGTCGTTGGCCAGGCGCACGGCCTCGTCCGCGTTCTTCACCGACGTCAACGCCACCACCGGCCCGAACGTCTCCTCGTGATAGCAGCGCATCTCCGGCGTCACGCCGGTGAGCAGCGTCGGCTCGAAGTACGGGCCCCGGGCGTGGCCGCCAATCAGGACCTTGGCGCCCTTGGCGACGGCGTCGTCCACGTGGGCGCGGATCTTCTCGAGCTGCGTCGGGCTGGTGATGGGGCCGATGGCCGTCTGCGGATCGCTGGGGTCGCCCATCCTGAGGGTGCCGAGCTTTTCCACGAGCTGGGAGGCGAACGTGTCGGCCAGCGAGTGCTCGACCAGGATCCGCGTGGCCGCCATGCAGATCTGGCCCTGGTGGAAGAAGCCGCCGAAGGCCGCCGCGTTCACGGCCAGGTCGAGGTCGGCGTCCTCCAGCACGATGAGCGGGCTCTTGCCCCCCAGCTCCAGCACGATGCGCTTGAGGTGGCGTCCGGCCTTCTCGGCGAGCGCGCGGCCGGTCGCCGTCGAGCCCGTGAAGCTCACCACGCCCACGGCCGGGTGCGTGACCAGCACGTCGCCGACCTCCTGCACCTCGCTGCGCGCGCAGGTGATCACGTTCAGCACGCCGGGCGGCACGCCGGCTTCCTCGAAGACCTCGCCCACCAGCAGGCCGCCGGCCAGCGGCGTCTCCTCCGAGGGCTTGAGCACGACCGCGTTGCCGAGAGCCAGCGCCGGCGCCACCGCGCGCAGCGTGAGGATGTAGGGGAAGTTCCACGGCGAGATCACGGACACGACACCGACCGGCTTGCGCATGAAGTAGTTGATCTTGCCCGAGACGTTGGACGGCGCGACCTCGCCGGTCGCCTGGTACGGGAGCGAGGCCGCCTGGCGGATCAGGTCCGTGCAGTACCCCACCTCGAAGCCGGCCTTGGCCCGCACGGCGCCCGTCTCGGTGGTCAGCATCTGTTCCAGGTCCTCGTGCCGGCGTTCCCAGATCTGGGCGGCCTTGAGCACGATGCCGGCGCGCACCCCGGGCTGCAGCTCCCCCCACTCCGTGCGGGCACGCTCGGCGGCCTCCACCGCGCGCCGGGCCGTCTCGGCGTCGGCCGCGGCGATGCGCGTGAAGGTCTCGCCGGTCGCCGGGTTGACGTCGGGGAATGTGCGCCCGCCGGGGCCGTCCTGCCACTCGCCGCCGATGAAGAGCTGGTGCTGGCGCCGCATCGCAAACCTCCGGGGAATCCGCCGGGCGATGGCCCAGCGCAGGCGTCGGACGAGATCCTCGGTGCGCTCCTCCGCCCGCCACCCAACGACGCCGTGGGGCAGGCCGAGCACCACGAGGATCAGCACAGTGCCGAGAACCATCATGTAGGCGTAGCGAAACTGAAGAAGGAACAACTCCGAAAGCAGTCCCAGCACGAGCGCCCCGACCACGGGGCCGGCCGGCCGGCCCACGCCGCCGAGCAAGGCCATGATGATGACCTGGAACGAGATCAGCGGATTGAAGGCGACCTGGGGATCGATGTAGGTCCAGCGCGGCGCCATGGCCGCGCCGGTGGCGCCCATCAGCGCGGCCGACAGTGCGAAGACGGCGACCTTGACGCCGACCGGTCGGACCCCGAGCACCTCGGCCCGCTCCTCGTCGCCCCCGATCGCCGCCAGCGCGAGCCCCCAGCGGGACCGTCGCAGGAGGATCGCCGACGACACCGCGAGCGCCGCGATGACGAGCACGCTCCAGTAGAGCGTGCGCCGCTCGAGCGGGAGCACCAGCACCCTCCCCACGGTGCCGGTCACGTTGGACTCGTACCAGATCACCGTGTGGCGGACCAGCTCGCTCAGCCCGAACGTGAGGATCGCGAAGTACGGACCCCGCAGGCGCAGCGCGAGCAGGCCCACCGGCAGCGACAGCAGGGCGCCGGCCGCAGCGCCGGCCACGATCGGCGCCGGCCACGCCACGCCGGCACCGACGAGCGCCGTCGTGTAGGCTCCGACGCCGTAGAAGGCGGCGGCGGCCAGCGAGAGGTAGCGCGTTGGGCCGGAGAAGAGCGCCCACGCCGAGGCCAGCGCGACGTCGGCCAACAGGGCCAGGCCGAGCGCGACCTGGTAGGCGCGCCCTACGAGCGGGAACACGAGTAGCGCCGCGAGGAGCGCTGCCGCCCAGACCCACGCGCGCCGGCCGCGAAGCGCCCGGCGTCCCCGGTGCCAGAGCCGGCCCGGCCCTCCCCGCAAGCCCATCGGGCGCTACGCCCGCTCCGACTGGCCGGGGCGATGGGCCAGGGTGTTGAAGAGGCCGTACGGTCGCAGGACCAGGACGAGGGCGAGCACCGCGTAGCTGATCACCATGCGGAGGTCTGGCGCGGTGAAGTAGACGCCCAGCGCCTCCACCACGCCGAGGATCAGGCCGCCGAGCAGGCTGCCCCCCACGCTGCCGAGGCCGCCCAGGATGATCACCACCAGCGCGGTGATCGTGTAGGGCAGGCCCACGAACGGCGTCAGCTCGAAGAGCATGCTGAGCAGCGAGCCGCTGACCGCGGCCAGCCCCGCGCCCAGCCCGAAGCACAGCGCGTGGACGCGCGCCACGCGTACGCCGATCAGCCGCGCCCCCACGGGATCCTGCATCAGCGCCCGCACGGCGGCGCCGGTCAGCGTGCGGCGCAGGAACACGAACAGCAGCGCCGTGACGACCGCCGCCGTGACGAACGCGACCACCCGGTTAGCCGGGAAGACGGTGCCCAGCATGCGCAGCGGCCGGTCGAGATACTGGTAGCCGCGGATGTCGGCGCTGAATATCAGCAACGCCCCGTTTTGAAGAATGAACAGCAGGCCGAAGGAGATCAGCAGCGAGTTGGCCTCCAGTTCCTCGCGCGTGCGCTCCTGGCGCAGTAGCCGCCGGTAGACGAGCGCGTGCACGCCCACGCCCGCGGCGAAGATCACCGGCGCGCTCACGACGAGCGACAGCAGCGGGTCCATCCCCAGGCCGACGTGCAGCAAGTACGTCAGGTAGCCGCCCAGCATCAGGAACTCACCGTGGGCCACGTTGAGCACGCGCATGAGGCCGTACTGCAGATTCAGGCCCACGGCGATCAGGGCGTAGAGACCCCCGAGCAGGAGGCCTCCCGCCGCCACGTCGGCGAGCAGCGCCAGGTTCACGCCGCCTCCCTCACTCCCACTTCGGCTTGGGCACGGCGGCCTTCGCGGTCGCCCGCTCCGGCGGCCACACCACCTCGAACTCGCCCTTCTGCCACTGCCCCACCATGCCGGGGGTCGCCGTGTTGACGCCCCGGGCGAACTTGACCGGGCCCACCACCGTCGTGAACTCGGTGGCGTCGATGTGCGCCTTGAGCTTCGCCCGGTCGAGGCCGACCTTGCCGATGCTCTCCTCGAGGATCTGCAGCGTCGCGTAGGCGAAGGCGCTGGCCCAGCGGTCCGGCTCCTTCTTGTGCTTGGCCACGTGCGCGTCGAAGTAGGCCTTGGCGCCGGGGAACGGCACCTTGGGGTTCCAGGCGCCCACGCCCATGACGCCCTCGGCGCCGCCCTTGAAGCGGTCGCGGAAGAACGGGAACGCCGTACCCACCGCCGTGTAGAAGATGGCCGGGTTGAAGTCGACGGCCTTGGCCTGCGTGGTGGCCAGGATCGTGTCGGGCGGATAGCTGAGCCCGATCAGGATCTCCGCCCCCTTGGCCTTGATGCCCTTGAGCACGTCGCTGAGGTCCTTGACGCCGAGCGGGTAGCTCTTGACGTCCACGACCTCGAAGTCACCCTCCTTCAGCACTGGCATCAGCGCGCCGTGGTGCTCGATGCCGAAGAGGTCGTTGACGTAGATGACCGCGACCTTGTTGACCTTCTGCTGGCGCTTGGCGTCCTTGAGAAAGTTGGCGAGCGACAGCATCATCGCGTCGGGCTGGGCCAGGATCGCGTAGAAGTACGGCAGGTTCAGCTCCTTGAGCTTCAGCGAGCCCACGGTGGGGCCGATCATCGGATAGCCGTGCTTGTTGGCGATGGGGGCGACCGCGAAGTTCGCGGCGGTGCCCCACGGCGGCAGCACCAGATCGACCTTGTCGTCGGTGATCATCTTTTCGTAGAGGCGCACGATCGTCTCGATCTCGCTGCGGTCGTCGTGATCGACGAACTGGATCGGCCGCCGGCCGCCGCCCGCCACCGCCAGCCCGCCCTTCGCGTTGACCTGCTCGAGCCACAGGTCGTAGTTGGGCCGCTGGGTGATGCCGGCGCCGACCGCGTACGGCCCGGTGGCCGACAGTGTGAAGCCGATGCGAATCGGTCCCTGCGCGCCGGCGCGCCGCGGCAGCATACTCGCCGCCGCCGTGCCCCCGGCGATCCTCAGAAAGCTCCTGCGCCCCATCCGTGTGCCCATGCTCTGTCCCCTCCTCAGAGTCCGAGGTACGCGCGCTTCACCTTGGGGTGCTCGATCAGCTCGGCCCCCGTGCCTGCCAGGACGATCCGCCCGTTCTCCAGCACGTAGCCGCGATCGGCGAGCGCCAGCGCCTGGCGCACGTTCTGCTCCACCAGCAGCACGCTCGGGCCCGCTGCGCGGATGCGGCCCACCAGCTCGAAGACAACCGCCACCATGCGCGGAGCGAGACCCACCGACGGCTCGTCGAGCATCAGCAGCGACGGCCGCTGCATGAGCGCGCGTCCGATCGCCAGCAGCTGCTGCTCGCCGCCCGACAGCGTCCCCGCCAGCTGCCGCCGGCGCTCGCGCAGGAAGGGCAGCAGCTCGAACACGCGCTCGAGCGACTCGCGCGCCTGGCTCCGCGAGGGCAGCAGGTAGCCGCCCAGCCGGAGATTGTCGCGCACGGCGAGGCCGGGGAACAGGTGGCGGCCTTCCGGCACGTGGGCGATGCCGCGGGTGACGATCTGGGCGGGGTCGAGGCCGGTCAGCGCCTCGCCACGGTAGCGCACCGCGCCGCGCGTCACCTTCAGGAACCCCTCGCGCAGGCCCGAGAGCACCCTCAGGAGCGTGGTCTTGCCAGCGCCGTTGCCACCCACCAGCGCCACGATCTCGCCGGCGCCCACCCCCAGCGAGACCTCCCAGATCACGGGGATGTCCCGGTACTCGGCCTGGACCCTGTCGACCTCCAGCAGCGGGCGGCCGTTCCCCCCGCCGCTCAGGCGACCCGCTCCCCCAGGTAGGCGTCGAGCACGCGCGAATCCTCGGCCACCGCGGCCGGCGGGCCCTCGGCGATCTTCTCGCCGTGGTGCAGCACCACCACACGGTCGGCCACCCCCATGATCGCTTCCATGACGTGCTCCACCCAGAAGATCGCGGCCCCGCGCTCGTCGCGGATGCGGCGGATCAGCCGCATGGCGAACTGCACCTCGCCCGGGTTGAGCCCGGCCATCGGCTCGTCCAGCAGGAGCACGCGCGGGCGGGCGGCCAGCACCATGGCCAGCTCGACCAGCTTGCGCCGCCCGGTGGGCTCGCGGACGGCCTCGACGCCCGCCCGGTGCTCGAGTCGCACCAGCTCGAGCGCGCGCAGCGCCTCCCCGACGTCGCCCTCCCTGGTGCGCAGCGAGGCCGCGGCGCGTGGGCGGAACCGTGCGCTGAGGACGACGTGGTCGAGGATCGACAGGGAGGGAAAGAGCCGCGGCGACTGGAACGTCCGCCCGATCCCCAGGCGGGCGATGCGGTGCGCGGCCAGCCCGGTGACGTCGCGGCCGTCCAGGCGCACGACCCCCGTCGCGGGTCGGATCAGCCCGCTGATCGTGTTGAAGAGCGTGGTCTTGCCCGCCCCGTTCGGCCCGATGAGCCCGACGATCTCGCCGGGGGCCACGCGGAAGCTCACTCCCGTGAGCGCCGCGAGCCCCCCGAACCGCTGGCTGATGCCGGCCCCTTCGAGCACACGGGCAGGTAACATCACCCGTCCGCCGGCGTCAAGGTGCGACACCGACGTCGGGGATCGCGAAGCTCACTGATCGATCGTCCGGTCCGCCCGCAAGAGCAGCGACGGCGGGATCGTCACGCCAAGGGCCTTGGCCGTCCTGAGATTGATCGCGAGCTCGAACTCGGTGGGTTGCTCGACTGGTAGGTCCGCCGGCTTCGCGCCCTTCAGGATGCGGTCGATGTAGGCTGGAGCGCGTCGCATGTGCCCGACGACGGCTTCAGCGTACGAGATGAGCGCGCCCGCCTCGACCGCCTCACGCCAGGGAACCATGGCGGCCACGCGCTGGTCGAGTGCCAGCTTCGCGAGCCGGGCGCGGAGGACGAACCACATCGGCTGACCGAGCACGTGGATCGCCCCGAGCTTCTCGCGAGCGAGCGTCGCGAACGCGCCGTCGACATCCTCCGGTGTTCGGACCTCCACGTATGTCAGGGCCAGGCCGAGGCTCCGTCCGGCCGCCTCGACGTGCGGGCGGGACGTGGCGTGGAGAGAGAAGGCTGAGTTGATGAAGACGCCGACGCGGGACAGCGAGGGAACGGCCTCCTTGAAGAGCGCCAGCTGCTTTCCAAACAGCTCCGGGCCGGCACTGCCCGTCCCCGTGAGATTTCTGCCCGGCCGGGCAAGGCTCTCGACGACACCCGACCCCACGGGATCGCCCACGGTCGCGAAGACAACGGGAATCGTCGTCGTCGCCGCCTTGGCGGCGAGCGCGGCGGGAGTGCCCGCCGTGATGATGAGGTCGGGTCGGAGGCGAACCAGCTCGCCCGCGAGCCCGGGGTGCCGATCGTTCCGCCCCTCGGAGTAGCGGCGCTCGAAAACGAAGTTCTGGCCCTCGACCCAGCCGAGCTCGCGAAGGCCCTGCCGCAGCACGTCCTCCATTGCGGGGTTGGCTGTGTTCCACAGCATGCCGATGCGGTAGACCTTTCCTGCCTGCTGTGCCGCGACCACGAGGGGCGCGGCGAGGGCGGCGACACTACCGACGACGAAGGTGCGCCGGTCCATCACTCGACGACCCGGTCCGCCCGCAAGAGCAGCGACGGCGGGATCGTCACGCCGAGAGTCGTGGCCGTCTTGAGATTGACGACCAGCTCGAACTTGCTGGCCCGCTCGATGGGCAGGTCGGCCGGCCGGGCGCCCTTGAGGATCTTGTCCAGCAGGCACCACCAACCCGTCCGCGCCC
>DASTOJ010000055.1:0-3408 GCA_035762565.1 Candidatus Methylomirabilota bacterium
GGCGCGCCGGAGGTGCCCACGCCCGGCCCACGGCGGCACGTCGTTCGGCGCAGGTCATCAGCCGTGACACGCCTGGTCATCGTGTTCGTCGTCGACGGGCTCCGGCCCGACTCGATCACTCCGGGGGACACGCCTACGCTCTATCGGCTGCGCGCCGAGGGGGTGGACTTCACCGACAGCCACGCGGTGTTCCCCACGGTGACCCGCGTGAACGCGGCCACGCTGGCCACCGGCGCGCAGCCCGGCACGCACGGGATCGTCGGCAACCAGATGTACGTACCCGCGCTCGATCCGGCCCGGGCCTTCGGCACCGACGCGTATCGCCGGCTCCAGGAGGTCGATCGCGTCACCGGCGGGCGTCTCGTGCTCACCCGCACGCTGGGCGAGCGCCTGCAGGCGCGGGGCCTGCGGCTGGCCGCCGTCAGCTCGGGCTCGACGGGCAGCGCGCTGCTGACCAATCCCCGCGCGCCGGCCGGCGCCGGCGTGCTGGTCAACGGCTACTTCGACCCCGGCGCGGCCGTCGCCTGGCCACCCGAGGTGAGCGCGGCCATCCTGGCCAGGTTCGGGCCGGCGCCGGCCAAGGGCGGCGCGGCCGACCGCTACGACGCGGTGGTGGCGTGGACGCAGCGGGTGCTGCGCGAGTACGTGCTGCCGGAGCTGGCGCCCGCCGTCGTGATCAACTGGCTGACCGAGCCCGATCACACGCAGCATCACCTGGGCGTGGGCTCGCCGGGCGCCCGTGAGGCGCTCCGCCACGACGACCACGAGATCGCGCGGGTGCTCGCCACGCTCGACGGCCTCGGCCTGGCAACATCCACCGACGTCGTCGTCGTGTCGGACCACGGGTTCACCACGAACACGACGGGCGTGGACGTCGTGCGGGAGCTGATCGGCACCGGGCTCAAGGCCTCGGCTGACTCCGGCGACGTGGTGCTGGCCAGCAGCGGCCAGGCGGTGGCGCTGCACGTGGCAGGCCACGACGGCGAGCGGATCGCACGCCTGGCGCGCTTCGTCCAGTCGCGCGACTGGGGTGGGGTGCTCTTCGCCGCCGGCCGGGCGCCGGGCGACCCGCTGGGCGGCGTGGACGGCACGTTCTCGCTCGAGCTGATCCACGCGGCCAACGCCGAGCGCGGCCCCGACCTGCTGGTGACGTTCCCGTGGACGTCGGAGCCCAACGCCTTCGGGGTGCCCGGGACCGATCTCGCCTGCGTCAGCGGCGGCGCCGCCCTGCTCGCCAGCGATCACGGGGGGATGAGCCCGTGGAACGTCCGCAACACCCTGCTGGCCTGGGGCCCTGACTTCAAGAAGGGCGCCACGGTCCGTGGGCCGGCGGGCAATGTCGACGTGGCGCCGACCATCCTCGCGCTGCTCGGGATCGAGGAGCGCGATGGGATGGACGGCCGGGTCCTGGCGGAGGCCCTCGCCGGGGGCCCGGACGAGGCCCAAGCGGCTGCCGACACACGCGTGTATACCGCGGGGACCGGGGCGTATCGGGCCGCGCTGCAGGTCTCCTTGGCCGACGGCCGTCGCTACGTGGACCGGAGCTGGCGCACTGGCTGAGCGCTTGACTTCTGACACTGTTCGGCGGCACTGTCTGGTCCACGACATTGCCGCCGGATGCGAGCGCCGGAAACCCGTGCTTTGTGTCGCGCGGCGGGGCGGCTCGGGGCTTGCTAGCGGCGACACCACCTCGACCAATGTCACGGACCGGCCCCGTCGGCCGGGAGGAGTTCTCATGAAGTTTCGTCTGCCGTCGGCCGCCGGGCTCGCCAACGACATCGGCATCGACCTGGGCACCTCGAACACCATCCTGTACGTCAGCGGCCAGGGAATCGTGCTCTCCGAGCCGTCCATCATCGCGTTCGAGAAGGACCGCCGGAAGGTCCTGGCGGTCGGACATGCCGCCCGGGCCATGCTCGGACGGACGCCGAGCAACATCGAGGTCGTCCGGCCGCTCAGCAACGGGGTGATCGCGGACTTCGACGTCGCCCAGACGATGCTGCAGGAGATGATCTCGCGCATCCAGCCGCGCGGCCGCCTGTTCCGCCCCCGCATCGTCGTCGGCGTCAGCTCGAGCGTGACCCAGGTCGAGAAGCGCGCCGTGCGCGAGGCGGCCATGCAGGCCGGCGCCCGCGCCGTCTATCTGGTGGAGGAGCCCATGGCCGCCGCCATCGGGGCGGGGCTGCCGATCCACGAGCCCGGCGGGCACCTGGTGGTCGACATCGGCGGCGGGACCACGGAGGTGGCGGTCATCTCGCTCTCCGGTATCGTGTTCTGCCAGTCGGTGCGGACGGCCGGGGACGACATGAACGAGGCGATCACCCAGTACATTCGCAAACATTACAACGTGCTGGTCGGCGAGCGGCGGGTCGAGGACATCAAGCTCATGCTGGGTGCCCCCCGCGAGGCGGGCCAGGGGCCGCGGACGATCGAGGTCAAGGGCCGCGACCTGGTGGCCCGGGTGCCGAAGACGATCAACATCAACGAGGACGAGGTCCGCGAGGCGCTCTACGACTGCCTCGGCACGATCGTGGAGACGGTGCGGGTCTGCCTGGAGCGGACGCCGCCCGAGATCGCGGCCGACATGGTCGACAACGGCATCGTGCTGACCGGCGGCGGCGCTCTCCTCACCGGCCTCGACGACATCATCCGCAAGGAAACCTACCTGCCGGTCAGGATCGCCTCCAACCCCCTCCTGTGCGTGGCCCTCGGGATCGGCAAGCTGCTGGAAGACATCCCGCTGCTGGAACGCGTCGCCCTCGCGCCTTGAGACCGGGCGCGATGGCGCTACTCGATCACCTGCCCCGCCCGCAGCAGCAGCGACTGTGGGATCGTGAGGCCGAGCTCCTTGGCGGTTCTGAGGTTGATGACCAGCTCGAACTTGGTGGGCTGCTCGATGGGGAGGTCAGCCGGTTTGGCGCCCCCGAGAATCCTAGCGACGTGGTGAGCGGAGCGCCGGACCAAGTCTAGGATGTCCGCTCCGTAGGATATCAACCCCCCGGCTTCCGGCCCCTCCTTGAAGGGATAGATCGCCGGCAGCCGATTCTTGGCTGCGAGGCTCACGACCCGGCCCGGACTGAAAAAGATCGCAGGGTCCGAAAACATGGTGACCGCCTCGGCGTGATTCTTGGTCATCGACGCGAACGCTCGGCCGAAGTCGTCGGGCGTGCGAAACTCCACCGACTGCAGCCTGACGTCCAGCTGCCGGGCTGCGGCCTGCAACTCTTCCCAGTCAGTCACGAACTCCGCGAAACTCGGATTCCACAGGACGGCCACCCGAGACGCCTTCGGGACCACCTCCTTGAGGAGCTCGAGACGCTTCTGCGCGAGTTGCGGGGCGAGCTTGGATATTCCCGTGATGTTCCCGCCGGGCCGGGCCAGACTGGCGACGATCCCGCTGCGCAGCAG
>DASTOJ010000056.1:0-3559 GCA_035762565.1 Candidatus Methylomirabilota bacterium
GAGGCCTTCCGGCACTCGCTGCAGCTGGCGCAGCACGCGGAGCAGCTGGGCTACCGGCGGTTCTGGCTGGCCGAGCATCACAACATGCCCGGGATCGGCAGCGCGGCCACCTCCGTGCTCATCGGCCACGTGGGGGCGGGCACCTCGCGCATCCGGATCGGCGCCGGGGGCATCATGCTGCCGAACCACGCGCCGCTGCAGGTGGCCGAGCAGTTTGGCACGCTGGAGGCGCTGTTCCCCGGGCGCATCGATCTCGGCCTGGGGCGCGCCCCGGGCACGGACCAGGCCGCTGCGTTCGCCTTGCGGCGCACACTGCACGTCGATCCCAACAACTTCCCCAACGACGTGCTCGAGGTGATGGAGTTCCTGGCCGACCCGCGACCGGGGCAGGCCGTGCACGCGGTGCCCGGCGCCGGCCTGCGGGTGCCCATTTGGATTCTCGGGTCCAGCACGTTCGGCGCCGAGGTGGCCGCGGCGCTGGGCCTGCCGTTCGCGTTCGCCTCACACTTCGCGCCCGCGATGCTCTTCGACGCGATCGGCATCTATCGGGAGCGCTTCCGGCCATCGGCCCAGCTGGCCGCTCCGTACGTGATGCTGGGGGTGAACGTGGTGGCGGCGGACACCGACGACGAGGCGCGATTCCTGGCCTCGTCGGGGCGCCAGTCGTTCGCCAGCCTGCGCTCCGGTCGGCCGATCCAGCTGCCGCCGCCGTCGAAGGAGTGGGAGCGCGACCTGCGCGATGCCGGCGATCCGCTTCGGCGGTCGCGCGTCTCGTTCGTCGGCGCGCCGGGCACCGTGGCCGCGGAGATGCGCGAGTTCGTGGAGCGCACGCAGGCCGACGAGCTGATGGTCGTGTCGCACATCTACGATCAGTCGGCCCGCCTGCGGTCCTACGAGATCGCCGCGGCCACGATGACCGAGTCGCCCGCCCGGCCCTCTTGATCAGCCGTGCTGTCGCGCTTCGAATTCGGCGAACTCGCCCATGAAGGGCGCGGCGATGTCCGCGTTGACCTTGCAGTCCAGAAGGATGGGGCCGTCCGGCTTGCCCAGCACCGGTCCGAGCGCGCGCAGGTCGTCCAGGCTGCGGATCGTGTACGCCTGAAACCCGAACGCCTCCGCCACCGCCGCGAACTCCACGTCCGGAAACACCGACTTGCCGACGGGGAGCTTGCGCAGGGCCAGAAAGTGCAGCTCGGCCCCGTACGCGCAGTCGTTCATCAGCACGATGATCAGCGGGATGTCTTCCCGGCTCACCGTCTCCAGCTCGCTCATCGTCATGAGGAAGCCGCCGTCCCCGATCACCAGCACGGTGGGGACACGCGGGCGCCCCTTCGCCACCCCCAGCGCCGTGCCGAAGCCGAGCCCGATGGACGCGAACTCGCTCGTCATCTTCAGATGGTCGGGCGTGGGCACGGTGAGGTAGGGCAGGATGCCGAGGAAGTTCCCCGCGTCGTAGACGACGTTGCGCTCCCGGGGCAGCAGCCCGTCGAGCTCGACGCCCAGCGCCCGGGGATCCACGGTGCGGGGGGTGTGCGCCGCCTCGAAGTCCCGGGTGACGTCGAAGCCGGCGATGGTGGCCAGGCTCTCGGCGGTGTGAAAGGGCTTCTCGGAGCTGCGCCGCCCGGGCAGCGCGGCCAGCAACTGCTCGGCCACCCGCCGGGCGTCGCCCACCACCGCCACGTCCGCCGTGGTCCATCGCCCGATGTGGGCGCGCACGGTGTCGACCTGGATGATGGGGACCGCAGGCACGGAGGCCCCGAAGCTCATGGTGAGGAAGTTGAGCCCGGCGCCGAACACCAGCACGCAATCGGCCTGGTCCATCATGCGCCGCCCCATCGTGTGGGAGAACGACCCCAGAATGCCCAGGTTGTACGGATGGCCGTGGAACATGTCCTTGCCGCGGGCCGAGGTCATCAGCAGGGCGCCGATCTTCTCCGCCAAGGCCTGCAACGCCTCCTTCGCCCCCCGCTCGATGAGCGCCGAGGCCAGCCACGATGATGGGACGCCGGCTCTTGGTCAGGAGCGTCGCGGCGGAGTCGATGGACTGCTGGCGCGCAGCCGCCGGCTCGCCGGCCGGGATGAGCCGCGCGGCGGCCGGCCCCCAGACCTCCACGTTCGCCATCTGGACGTTGGTGGGCAGGAGCAGCGCCGCCAGCGCTCCATGACTGGCGGCGGCCACAGCGTCGGCCAGGGTCTGGCGCGCGGTCGCCGCGCTGGCGGCCGTGAAGCAGGTGAGTCCCGCGGCCCCCAGGACGGCCTGCGCGTTGAAGCCCTTGTAGTCGGGGCCGATGCCGTTGACGGCGCCGCCCCCGACGGCGGCGTCGCCGTAGATCACCAGCACGCGCGAGCCCATGCGGCTGGCCGCCACGGCGGCGTGGAGCCCGTTGGCGGTCGCCGGCCCACGACCGATGACGGCCACGCCCAGCTCGCCGGTGGCGTAGGCATAGCCCTCGGCCATGGCGATGGCATTGTTCTCGTGCCGCGCGCCGACGAACTTGACGCCGAGCCCGTCGAGCGTGACCGCGAAGACCGCCGTGTCGTCGCTCATGAGCCCGAACACGGTGCGGACGCCGAGGGCGTGGATGTCCTCGGCCAGGATCTGGAACACCGGCGCGATCCGACTGTCGTTCATCTCGCCCTCCCCGCTACTTCTTCGCCGCGAGCTGGTCCCGGATGCCGCGCAGCGCGAGCGCGTAGCCGGCGATCCCGAAGCCGGCCACGACGCTCTGGCTCACCGCGGCGGTCTGTGAGGCCGGCCCGCGGCGGATCGGGTTCGAGATGTGCACCTCGGTCGTGGGGAACTTGACCTGGGAGAGGGCCGCGACCAGCGCCGGGTAGCCGCTGCCGAACGCCGCCGGGTTGAAGATCGCGGCATCGACGCCCGCGTCGTTCGCGGCGTAGAGCTTGTTGACGATCTCCCCCTCGACGTTCGAGTGGAAGATCTCGACCTCGACGCCGAGCTCCTTCGCGTAGCCCCGGATGCGCTCGTCGTACTCGGGCAGCGTCATGGGGCCGAAGACGTCCAGCTGGACCTTGCCGCGCATGTTCATGCCGGCGCCGTGGATCACCAGAATCTTGGGCATGGTGGGGGCCCTCAGCCGTCGAGCGCCGCGACGGCCTCGATCTCGATGAGCGCGTCGGGGATCGCGAGGTTTCCGATCTGCACCAGCGTGCTGGCGGGCGGATTGGGCCCGAAGAACTCCGAGCGCACCTCGCCGTACGGCTCGCGATACCGGACGTCGGTGACGAAGACGGTGACCTTCACCACGTCGTCCATCTTGCCGCCGCCCGCCTCGACGATCATCTTGATCTGCTCGAAGATGCGGCGCGTCTGCGCCTTGATGTCGCCCTTGCCGAGGAGGTTGCCATCCTTGTCGAACGGCAGCTGGCCCGCGACGTAGATGTGGTTGCCCACGCGCCAGCCGAGCGTGTAGCGCGGCCGCTGATCCTTCATGCCGGGCGGGGCGATCGGAATGCGGGCCATGACGAGTCTCCTTTGTCGGGGAAGCCGAGGGTCCCGATCCGCGCCGAGTCTAGCACCGGGCTGGCCCTCGCCTCC
>DASTOJ010000057.1:0-10746 GCA_035762565.1 Candidatus Methylomirabilota bacterium
CACCGCGGACCTCCTTGGCGGGGCTCAGGGTACCATAGCGCGATGCGCGACCTCCTGGACCGCCTCGACGGCTGGCGCGACGAGCAGATCGAGTTCCTGGCGCGCCTGGTGAATCACGACAGCGGTAGCGACGACGTGCTGGACGTCAACCGGGTCGGGGCGATCCTGGCCGAGCGGCTCGAGCGCCTCGGCTTCACCGTGCGCCGCGTCGTCAACGACCGCTTCGGCGACCACCTGGTCGGCGACAAGCCGGGCACCGGTCCCAAGCGCTTCCTCTTCGTCGGCCACTACGACACCGTGTTCCCCTCGGGCACGGCCAAGGCCCGCCCGTTCCGCATCGACGACAAGGGCCGCGCCTGGGGCCCCGGCGTCTACGACATGAAGGGCGGGCTGGTCGCCCTGCTCTACGCGCTGCGCGCCCACCAGGAGGCGCGCACGCGCGCGTGGGCGGAGACGAGCGTGAGCGTCGTGTTCAACGCCGACGAGGAGCGGCTGGGGGGCGGGGACCTTCTACCTGGAGGTGACCGGCACCGCCGCCCACGCGGGGCTGCAGCCCGAGCTGGGGGCCAGCGCCATCTGGGACCTCGCCCAGAAAGTGGTTGCGCTGCACGCCCTCACGAATCTAGAGGCGGGCACGACGCTCAACGTCGGCACCGTGCGGGGCGGCGAGCGGCCCAACGTGGTCGCCGACCGGGCGTTCGCCGAGATCGACCTGCGCGCCTGGAGCCGCGAGGAGGCCGACGCGGCGATCGCGACGATGCGCGAGATCTGCGCCCGGCCGCACGTCCGGGGGACGTCCGCGCGCTTCTGGGGCGAGATCAGCTTCCCGCCCTGGCCGCCCGGCCTGCCCGGGACCGCGCGGCTGCTCGAGATCATGCGCGCCGCCGGCCGCGACCTCGGCGTGGACGTCCGCGCCATCAAGACCGGGGGTGGCTCGGACGGCAACCACACCTCCGCCATCGCCCCCACGCTGGACGGCATGGGCCCGCGGGGCAGCCGGGCTCACAGCGCCGAAGAGTTCATCGAGGTGGCCACGCTGCTCGAGCGCACCAAGATGCTGGCGCTCTTCCTCGACCGTTGGGCGGCCGAGTGGCACCTTCACGGGACGTGACGCGACGTCAGCGCGCTGGAACGATGCGGATCCCGGCCAGCCTGACGAAATGACGGAAGTCGGAGTCGCGCGTCACCAGCGACAGGTCATGGTCCAGGCACGACTGGGCGATGAGACTGTCCGCCAGGCGGGCGCGGCGGCCGCGCGCCAGCAGCCGCGCCCGCAGCAGGCCTGCCCGGTGCCAGTAGCCCTCGGTGATCTCGAGCACTGGAAGCTGCAGGAACAGGTCCTTCACCGGCATGGCGACCTTCGGGTCACTCAGCAACTCCGTCAACACGACCGGGGGAAGAGCGGCCTGTGCATGCTCGAGGGCGATCGCGACCGCTTCGACGTCGGGGCCCGCGGCGCCGGCCAGATAGGCGACGAACGAGCTGGTGTCGATCGCGATCAGGAGCGGTCCTCACGGAGCGCGCGGAGATCGACCGAGAACTTGACGCGGCCCCGGAGTGCGCGCAGCTTCTGGTAGGCGGCGCCGGCAGCGACCAGGGTGAGGCCCTGACGGATCGTGTCGCTGACGCCCTTGCCGGTACGCTTCCGCGCCCGCTGGAGCAGCCCCTGGTCCACGTGCACGGTGATTTTCTGGGTGGCCATGGGCGCAATCTACCAGCGCGCTTGCCGTAAGGCAATACGGCAATCGGCGCCTCAGGCGAAGTGGCAGGCGACGCGGCGGCCGTCGACCTCGCGGAGCGGCGGCTCCTCCACCGCGCAGCGATCCTGCACGAGCGGGCAGCGCGTCCGGAACCGGCAGCCGCTGGGGACGTCGCGCGGGTTGGGGGGCTCGCCCTCCAGGGCGAAGTCCAGCGTGACGCGGCGGCCCCCGATGCGCGGCACCGCCGCCAGCAGCGAGCGCGTGTACGGATGGCGGGGCTCCTCGAACACGGCGGCCGTGTCGCCGACTTCCACGAGCTTTCCGAGGTACATCACCGCGATGCGCGCGCACATGGCCCGCACCACGGCCAGATCGTGCGAGATGAAGACGTAGGTCAGCGCGAAGGCTTGTTGCAGGGCCCGGACGAGCTTCAGCACGCTGGCCTGCACCGACACGTCGAGCCCGGAGGTCGGCTCGTCGAGGATCACCATCCGCGGCCGCAGCGTCAGGATGCGGGCCAGTCCCACTCGGCGCTGCTGGCCGCCGCTCAACTCGTGCGGGTAGTGGTCCAGGTGGGCGTCGGGCAGCCCCACCGCGGCCAGGATCGCGCGCACCTGCTGCTCGCGCTCGGCGTGCGACAGCCGCGTGTGGATCTTGAGCGGCTCGTGCAGCGAGTGGAGCACCTTCCAGCGCGGATCGAGCGAGGCGCCGGGGTCCTGGTAGACGTACTGAAGATCCCGGGCGATGGCCCGCCGTTCCCGCGGCGGCAGGCGCCCGATCTCGCGGCCCGCGAAGCGGATGTCGCCGGCCGTCGGCGCGTGGATGCCCATCACCGTCTTGCCGAGCGTGGACTTTCCGCAGCCGCTCTCGCCGACGAGGCCGATGGTCTCGCCCGGGTACACCGCCAGCGACACACCGTCGACGGCGCGGATCCAGCCGGTGCGACGGCCGAAGGCGTTGCGGACGGGGAAGTGGCGGACGAGCTCCACGAGCTCGAGGAGCGGGGGTTGGCCGCTCACGCGCCGATCCCGACGGGCCCGTCGACCGGATGGTGACAGCGCACGCCGTGATCAGGGGCGAGCGCGCGCAGGGCCGGCCGCGCCTGGCACTCGGGGGTGGCGTACTCACAGCGCGGGTGGAAGCGACAGCCCGGGGGCGGGGCCACCAGGCTGGGGACGTCGCCCGGGATATCGCGGAGCTCGCCGGTTGCGGTCGGCACGCTCGCCAGCAGTCGGCGCGTGTAGGGGTGGGCCGGCCGCGCGAAGAAGGCCTCGGTGGGTGCGGCCTCCATCTCCTGGCCCGCGTACATGACGACGACGCGGTCGCAGATCTCGTGGGCGGTGCCGAGGTCGTGCGTGGTGAACAACACGGAGACGCCGCGCGCCTTCACCAGCTCGCGCAGGAGCCGGAGGATCTGGGCCTGGATGGTGACGTCCAGCGCGGTGGTCGGCTCGTCGGCGATGATCAGGTCGGGCTGCGGGAGCAGCGCCATCGCGATCATGAGCCGCTGGCGCTGGCCGCCCGAGAACTCGTGCGGCAGCCGGCGCAGCGCGCGGGCCGGCTCGGGGATCTGAACCGCCCGCAGCGCCTCCAGCACGGCCTCGCGGTCGGCATGGTAGCGCCCGCGGGGATAGCGCCACAGCGGCCAGCGGGCGCCGGCGCCGTTCCCCGCGCGGGGGGACTTCCACTTCATCAGGTCCATGATCTGCGTCTGGACGGGGAACAACGGGCTTAACGACGTGGACGGGTCCTGGGGAATGAACGTGATGGCCTTGCCTCGCACCCGCGCGTTGAGCACGGCCGGGTCCTGGCGCAGGAGGTCGGCGCCCCGGAAGCGCACCTCGCCCCCGCGGACGCGGGCGGCCCCGGCCGGCAGGATGCCCAGGATCGCGCGGGCCAGCGTCGTCTTGCCGCAGCCGCTCTCGCCGACCAGGCCGACGACCTCGCCGCGCCCCACGTCGAGGTTGATGCCGTCGAGCACCTGGGCCACGCCGCCGTCGGTGACGAAGTCCACGCGCAGGCCCCGCACGGACAGCAGCTCAGCCATCACGCGGGGTACGGCCCCGGCGCAGCCGGGGGTCGAGGACGTCGCGGAGACCGTCGCCGAGCAGGTTGAATCCCATGACGGTGAGGAAGATGGCGAGCCCCGGCGCCGTGGCGTACCACCAGGCGTCGGGCAGGAATTCGCGCGACTCGGCGATGGTGCGCCCCCATTCCGGCGTGGGCGGCGGCGGCCCCAGCCCCAGGAAGCCGAGCGCGGCGGCCGTCAGGATCGTGAACCCCATGCCGATCGACGCCCGCACGATGATGGGGGAGGCAATGTTCGGCAGGACGTGCAGCGCCGTCAGCCGCCAGGGCGAGGCGCCGAGCGCCACCGTGCTCTCCACGAAGATCTCCTTCTGCACGACGCGCGCCTCGGCGTAGACGACCCGGGCGAACCACGGCCAGTAGGTGGCCGACAGAGCCAGGATGACGTTGGGCAGCGAGGGGCCGAGCGTCTGGGCGATCGCGATGGCCAGCACCACCTGGGGGACGGCCAGGAAGATGTCGGAGACGCGCATGAGCAGGTCGCTGAACCAGCCGTGGAAGTGGCCGGCCACCAGGCCGATCGGCACGCCGACCAGCAGCGAGGTGCCCACCGCGATCACGCCGATGAGGAGCGTGATGCGGGCGCCGAACAGCAGGCGGCTGTAGACGTCGGCCCCCATCCGGTCGGTGCCGAGCCAGTGGCTCGCGCCCGGCGCCTGCAGGCGCCGGGCCGGGTGCAGCTCGAACACGTCGTCGGGGTGCGTGGCCAGCACCGGCGCCAGCAGCGCCGCCAGCAGCAGCACCCCGATGAGAATCAGCCCCACCAGCGCCGACCGATCACGCGTCAGCCGCCTCACCACGAACCACGCCGCGCTCACGCAACCTCCGTTCGAGCGCCGGCTTTGCCGGCGCGGGCCGCCGAGGCCCCCTTCGAGGGACTCACGTGGCGCGCTCGCGCGGGTCGACCAGCGTCTGCACGACGTCGACGAGCAGGTTGACGACGATGAAGATCGTCCCGGCCCAGATCGTGAACCCCATGACGGCGTTGTAGTCGGACTGGAGGATCGAGCTCACCGCGTAGGTGCCGATCCCGGGCCAGTCGAACACGGCCTCCGTCACCACGGCGCCCGCCAGCAGGATGCCGAACAGGAGACCGATCTGGGTCACCGTCGAGGTGAGCGCGGACCGGAGCGTGTACTTCCAGACGATGACGGGCCGGGGCAGCCCCATGGCCCGCTCGTAGAGGACGAAGTTCGACTGCATCACGTCGAGGACGCCCGCCCGCGTGAACCGCACGAGGGTGGCCAGCGCCGGGAAGGCGAGCGTGGCGGCGGGCAGCGCCAGGTGGCGCAGCGCGGTGCCGAACGCCGGCCAGTCGCCGGTGAGGGCGGCGTCCACGAGGTAGAAGCCGGTGATGGCCTCGGGCGGGAACCCCTGCAGGCGGCCGTTGAGCGGCGTCCAGCCCAGCCGCATCGCGAAGAGGAGCTGCAGCATGATGCCGAGCCAGAAGCTGGCGATGGCGAGGCCGGACACGGTCACCACTCGGACGGCGTGGTCCAGTGCCGAGTTGCGCCAGAGGGCGGAGACGACGCCGAGCGGGACGCCGGCCAGCACCGAGACGACCATGGCTACCACGGTCAGCTCGATCGTCGCCGGCAGGCGGTGGGCGAGGTCTTGCACGATCGGACGACGGGTGAAGATGCTGGTGCCCATGTCCCCTTGCGCCAGCCGCGCGACATAGCCGACGAACTGGACCGGGAGCGGCCGATCGTAGCCGAGCTGGCGCCGGAGCGCCTCGACCTGGGCGGGGGTGGCTGTCTCTCCCGCCACCAGCGCCACCGGGTCGGCCGGGATGACCCGCGAGATCACGAAGGTGAGGACGAGCAGCCCCAGCAACGTGGGCACGAACCACGCGAGCCGACGCAGCGCGAGCGCTGCCAATCTCATCGCCGACCTAATCTAAAGCAGTTTTCGAGCGCCGCCTTCGCCGGCGCAATCCCTGGACTGGGGGGAGGCAGGGGGAGCGCGCCGTCAGGCGTGCTACTTGTAATAGACCCAGCGGATCTCCTGCCCGTTGCCGATGGGGCTGAAGCGGATGCCCTCGAGGTTCTTGGCCCACGGCCCGAAGTACTTGGTGTTGTAGATCCAGATGCCCGCGGCGTCGTCCACCACGATGCGGGCGGCGTCCTGGTAGGCCTTCTCGCGCACCTTGCGGTCGGTGGACTTGAGGGCGGCGTCGAGCAGCTCGTCGACCTTGGGGTTCTTGTAGAAGCTCGAGGCCTTGAAGGTGCCCCACTGGCCGGAGTGGAACATCTCGCCGATCCAGTTGTTGGGGTCCGCGTAGTACGTGCTGATCCAGTACACGACGAGGTCGGGTGAGGTCTCCGGCTTCTTCATGCGCTCGACCATCGTCGGCCACACCTCGCTGGTGAGCTTGGTGTCGAGGCCGAGCTTGCGCAGCCCGTTGGCCATGACGGTGGCCGCCTGCTCGGTCTGGCTGAAGCCCTGGAGGTAGCCGATGGTGATCGGGCGGTCGACCTTGGCCTTGGCCAGCGCCAGCTCGGCCTTGGCCTTGTCGAGGTTGTAGGTGTAGCCCTTCACGTCGCGGGGCACGCCCCACATGTTGTTGGGGATCGGCACCGGGTTGCGCTCGACGGAGCCCCCGAGGATGTCCTTGTTGAAGCCGTCGTAGTCGAACGCGTAGCTGATGGCGCGCCGCACGTGCACGTCGGTGAGCGGGGGCCGCTGGTTGTTGATCTGGAACATCTTGATCCGCATCGACTCCTGCTCGACGATCTTCACGTTCGCCGCCTCGCGCAGGCGCTTGACCTGGTCGTTGGGCAGGTAGCCGCCGGTGCCCTGGTAGTCTCCCTTGATCATGCCGAGCACGCGCGTGTTGTCTTCCTTGACGGTCCGGAACTCGATCTCGTCGATCCACTTCGGCCCCCACGGCATGAAGTGGCCGGCGAAGCGCTTGGCGATGAAGCCGACGGCGGGGTCGTAGCGCGTGAGCTGATAGGAGCCGGAGCCCGCCTCGTTGCCGGTCAGCCACGCCGCGCCCCAGTCGCCGTCCTTCTCGTGCTTCTTGAGCAGGGCCATGTTCACCACGTGCACCTCGGGCACGACGGCCAGGAAGATCGCCGCCGGCTTGGTGAGCGTGACCTGGACGGTGTGCCGATCGAGCGCCTTGGTGGCGCCGGGCGCGATCATCGTGCCCAGCAGCGCGGCGGCGCCCTTCTTCAGGGCCAGGATGCGCTCGGCGCTGTAGCGCACGTCCTCGGCCGTGATCTCGGCGCCGTCGTGGAACTTGGCCCCCCGCCGCAGCTTGAAGGTGTAGGTGAGCCCGTCGGGGGAGACGGTGTGGCTCTCGGCCAGCCACGGCTCGAGCTTGGGCGGGTTGTCGACCCAGCGGTAGAGCCCGTCGTACAGGTTGAGGCGCACCGCCACCCGGCCGACATCGAAGGCCGCGTGCGGGTCCAGCGTGTCGTAGGGGCTCTCGTTGGCGAACACGAACCGCGTCTGCGCGGCCGGCGCCGGCGGGACGGCCGCCACGAGGACGAGGGCGAGGACGGCGACGAGCCAGGAACGGCGATCGATCATGAGCGGCCTCCAGGTGTCCCGGAATTCAGGGGCCAGCGATGTGGCCGGGATTGTACGGCACCGCTGACGGGCTCGGCAAGCCGACCGATTGCCCGCCACCGCCGGCGAGGTCGGCAGGCGACGCTGCCGTTCGCGCGCTTACCGCGCCGGCTCCACCAGCGGGCCGAAGTAGCCGTCGCGGTGGAACATGCGCACCGGCCTCCGTGGGGCCGCCCGCAGCGCCGCCGTGGCCGCCGCGTCGATCGTCCCCTCGTGGTCGACGACCACGCCGTAGTCCGTCCGCGCCGCCTCCACCGACACGACGCCGCCCACCACGTCGCGGCGCACGCGCTCGAGCGGCCGGTCGAAGGGATGGCCCCAGCCGCCACCGCCGCTCGTGGCCAGGCGGAGCACGTCGCCCTTGCGCAGGACGTTGCCGTCGGACATCGGCGCCAGGCCCCGCTCGGCGGGCCGGCCGGGGTTCACGACGCAGTGGCCCGGTCGGCCGGCGTGGCCGCCGTTCACGCCGGCGGGCGGGAACAGGATGTTGTCCTGGCGGAGGGCCACGATCGCCTCGTCGGCGGTCAGCTCCAGCTCGCGGATCACGCCGGTGCCCCCGCGGAAACGCCCCGGGCCGCCGGAGTCCTGGTGGAGCGCGTAGCGGCGGAGGCGCAGGGGGAAGACCATCTCCATGAACTCGGCCGGGTAGTTCTTCTGCGCCACGTAGTAGATCGCGTCGAGGCCGTCCGCGAAGGGCCGGGCGCCGTAGCCCACCGCCACGCCGTCGCTGCACAGGAAGAACTCGTTCCGGGCCCGGTCGAAGCCGCGCAGGAAGTAGATGTTGTACACGGAGTTCGGCGCGGCGACATCGCCGCCGGTGGCGAGCGCCAGCAGCGCCAGGACGCCGGACTGCACGCGGGCGAGCGTGTGGGCCCGGTTGCCGAGCGCGGCCGGCCAGTGGGGCTGCAGGATGCTGCCGGGGCGCACCAGCACCTCGTCGATGGCGTCCTGGGCGCCGTCGTTGAGCAGGACGGTCGGGTGCCCGGAGAGCAGATAGATGCCCACGATCAGCTTGGGCACGCTCGGGTGCATGATGAAGTTGATCGGCCCCCGGGCCTGGTCGTCGCTCGCCCGCGTGTCGAGGGTGATGCGGCCGCCCTCCTTGGTGAGGCGCATCCGCACGTGGAAGGACCGGTCGCTCATCCCGTCGCCGTCCACCGCGTCGTCGCTCTCGTAGGTGCCGTCGGGGATCCGCGACTCCAGCGTCTTGCGGATGGTGTCCCGGCACTGCTGCTCGAAGAGCACCCACGCCGCCAGCACGGCCTGGGCGCCGAAGCGTTCGAACAGCTCCAGCACCCGGCGCTCGCCGAGGCGGCAGCCGGCCAGCACGGCGCGGATGTCGCCCTGGAGGATCTCGGGGAAGCGCGAGTTGCGCAGGAAGATGCGGAACGCCTCGTCGTTCAGCACGCCCTCGCGGTAGATGCGCACGGCGGGGACGATGATCCCCTCGTGGAAGATCTCCGTGGCGTCGGGCGAGATGCTGCCCGCCCGCATCCCGCCGATGTCCCAGAAGTGGCCCCAGGTCTGCGAGAAGGCGACCAGCCGGCCGCGGTGGAACACCGGCGCCGCGAACACCATGTCGGGCGAGTGGGAGACGCCGCCGCCCGAGCCGTGGCAGTCGTTGTACCAGTAGAGGTCGCCCGGCCGCATCGTCCCCGGCGGGTACTGGTCGAAGATGATCTGGGTGAGATTGCCGAAGAGCGGCACCATCGTGCCGCACACCACGCGGCCGCGCGCGTCCAGGATGCCGGCGAAGTAGTCGTTCTTCTCCCGGATGAAGGGCGACATCGCGGTGCGCTCGATGACCGCTTCCATCTGCGCCTGCGCCGCGCGGAGGGCGCCGCGGATGATCTCGCGCGTCACCGGGTCGGGGGCGGGCGCGTGACGCGGGCGGCGCGGCCGGCTCATCGCGCCCGCCCGCCCGCCCGGATCACCAGGTTGCCGACACGGTCCACCGTGGCGCGCCGCCGGGGCGGCACGACCGTGGTCGCGTCGAGCTGCTCGACGATCGCGGGGCCCGTGACCACCGCGCCCGCGCCCAGCCGCTCGCGCTCGAGGCAGGGGCAGGCCGTCCAGCCCACGCCCGGAAAGTACACGCGCCGCCGGGAGGGCCGGGCCCGGGCGGCGCCGCGGCGGTCGAGGGAGGGAAGCGTGAAGCGCCGGACGCGACCGGCGGCGGCCACCCGCAGCGTGACGATCTCGACCGGCGCGTCGGCCAGCGCATACGTGTAGAGCTGGCGGTGGCGCGCGTGGAAGCGCGCGAGGAGCGGGTCCACGGCCAGATCGGGCTCCGGCCACGGCACCGTCAGCTCGAAGCCCTGGTGACGGTAGCGGAGGTCGGCCAGGCGGATGACCCGGCGTCCGCCGGGCGCCACGCCCTCGGCGGCGAGCCACGCCCGCGCCTGGCCCTCGAGCTCGGCGTACACCCCGGCGACGGCGCCGAGGTCGTAGTCGGGCGGCTTCTGGAGGCTCGTGCGGGCGTAGTCGTTGCGCACCTCGGTGCCGAGCAGGCCGAACGTCGACAGCACACCCGGGTGGCGCGGGACGACGACCGTCCCCATGGCGAGCAGCGCGGCCAGCTCGGCGCCGTGCAGCGGGCCGGCGCCGCCGAAGGGCACCAGTACGAAGTCGCGGGGGTCGTAGCCCCGCTCGACCGAGACGAGACGGAGAGCGCCGACCATGTTGTTGTTCACGATGTCGAGGATGCCCTGCGCGGCCGCCGCCAGGGGCAGGCCCAGCGGGCGGGCCACCCGCTCCTCGACGGCGCGGCGCGCACGCTCCGCGTCGAGGGGGATCTCGCCGCCCAGCAGGTGGGACGGGATTCGTCCCAGCACGAGGTGGGCGTCGGTGACGGTGGGCTCCTCGCCGCCGGCCCCGTAGCACACGGGACCCGGCTGGGCCCCCGCGCTCTCGGGGCCGACCGTCAGCGTGCCGTCGTCCGTGACGCGGGCGATGGAGCCGCCGCCGGCGCCGATCGTGTGGATGTCGATCATCGGCACGTGGAGCGGCCAGCCGCCGACGCGGCCTTCCACGGTCACCTCCGCCTCGCCGGCGCGGACGAGACACACGTCGGCGCTGGTGCCGCCGACGTCGATGGAGATCAGATCGTCGAACCCGGCCGCCTCGCCGATCCGGCGCGCGCCGATCACGCCGGCCGCCGGCCCCGACAGCGCGGTGTGGATCGCCTGCGTGCGCACGACGTCGGCGCCGATGACGCCGCCGTTGGACTTCATGATCGACAGCGGGGCGCCGACGCCGCGGGCGCGGAGGCGCTCGGCCAGCCGGGCCACGTACCGCCCGACGAGCGGCTGCACGTAGGCGTTGAGCACCGTGCCCATCGAGCGCTCGAACTCGCGGAAGACCGGCAGCACCTCGCTCG
>DASTOJ010000058.1:0-16801 GCA_035762565.1 Candidatus Methylomirabilota bacterium
CGGTGGTGAGGAAGTTGATGTTGCCCGGATCGCTGTACCGCGAGCCCACCGACACCGACAGGCGGTCCACCCGGACGGACACGTCGCCGGTGGCGACCTGCACCCCCTGGCCGTGCACGCTGTGGACGACGTCGCCCCGGACGCGGAGCCGGGCCGACGGCTGCACGATGAGCGTGCCGGTGAGGTCGCCGGCCGTGTCCTTGCGAAGGTCATAGCTGTGGCCGACCGCGAACCGGAACGCCTCCCACCGCACGGGCTCGGCGGCGGTCGGCCGCGTCGTGCGGGCCCGCACGCGGTTGGTCAGCGAGTACTCGATCCGGCTGCCGTCGGGGATGCGGTCCACGCCCTCCGTCCACACCGGCAGGCGGTCCTGGTTGCGGCCGGTGATCCACGTGTAGGTCAGCCGCGGCTCGATGCTGTGCAGCAGGGCATCGATACCCCAGGTCCCGCCCGCGGAGTACACTCGCGAGAGTTGTGTCTCGACGTCGGCGCCGGCCAGCAGGAGCCGCCGCAACCGCGGTTCGTCCTCGGTGACCTCGACCGGGCCGGTGACGGTCCGCGTCGTGGTCATGCCGACGACGGTCT
Organism: Candidatus Methylomirabilota bacterium; assembly: GCA_035762565.1. Classification (GTDB taxonomy): domain Bacteria; phylum Methylomirabilota; class Methylomirabilia; order Rokubacteriales; family CSP1-6; genus AR5. The sequence goes on from DASTOJ010000058.1 coordinate 586, forward strand.
TGTCGTAGCCGGTGAGCCGGCCGCCCGCGAACGGCGTGACGGTGAAGAGCCCGCCGACCGGGACCGGTCGCGAGACACGCGACAGGAGATCGAGCCGCTGGCCGTGGGAGCCGACGTCGCGCACGAAGTTGACGTAGCCCGCGTCCAGCTCCCACAGGAACCCCGGCAGGCCCGGGATCGGCTGGCGCACGCCGGTGACGCTGAGGTCGGGCAGCCGGTGCAGCTCGACCGGACGGCGCGTGGTGAGGTCCTGGTAGCTGAAGGCGTTGCCGACGGCGTTCCAGGATTCCCACGAGCGCGTGAGGAACACGTTGGACTCCACGCGCTGGGAGCTGCGCTGCTGGAGCCGGTCGCCGTACTCGCTCAGGACGCGGTCGCCGGTGACCGCGTTGACGTCGACCTTCAGCGAGAGCCCGGGGCCGATCTGCCAGTCGTGCTTGATGCTGCCCAGCCCGGTGGTGTTGTCGTTCCGCTCCGTCTCCTGCACCAGGAACCCGCTGGTGCTGCCCCGCTGGTCGGCCGACAGCACGTAGCGGTGCTCGGCGGTGAGGCCGAAGCCGCGCTCGGTGTACACGATCGGCGCGATCGTGGCGTCGGCGCTGTCGGAGATCGCCCAGAAGAACGGGATCTCGGCGTGAAAACCCTTGTCGCTGGAGGTCCCGACCTTGGGGAACAGGAAGCCGGTCTGGCGCTCACGCCGGATGGCCGCCGCGAAGAACGGCACGAACGGGATCAGGGGGATGTTCTTGACCCAGAACGAGGCGTTGGTGCCGTAGACGAAGTCCTCGAGATCGGCGGTGGCCGAGCCGAACTTGAACGACCAGCTCGGGGGGTCGTCCTCGCAGGTGGTGAACACCCCACGCCGGATGTGGTAGACGCTCTCGCCCAGCCGGTCCATGCGCTCGCCGCCGATGCGGTAGTACGGCGCCACGCGCCCCTCGGCCTCGTACACCACGCCGGTGCCGGTGCGGAGGTTGTAGTCGATGCGGCGGCCGGTGAGTTGGTCCTCGCCGTCGTAGAACACCACGCGGCCCTGGGCGACGGCATCGCCGCTCGCGCGGTTGATCTCGACGCGGTCGGCGATCAGCCGCGTGCGGCCCCGGGTGATCTCCACGTTGCCGGTGGCCACGAGCAGGCGCTCGGGCCCGATCTCCTCGAGCCGGTCAGCGAGGATCGTGACGTCGCCGCCCGGGGTGGGAACGACGACCGGCGCCTGGGAAGGCTGCGCGCTCGCGACCCGAGGCGCCACGGCCGGCCCGACCACGACGGCCACGAGCAGCAACGCGCAGCGGAGTGACGTTCTCAAGTGTCTCGAAAACCCTCGTCACAAAAGAGACCCAATGCTATCAGCCGGCTTTTCGACGGGGCAAGGTTTATCCTCTCCGCCGCCGAGGTGGCGCAGCGCCTCGCCGATGAGGGCCAGTGAGCCGGCCACACAAAGGATAGGGTGGCGCGGCGGGGCCTCGGCGACGGCTAGTGCCTCGCTCAGCGAGCGCGCGACGGCGCACGGCAGCGCGGGCGGTACGAGCGCGCGGAGGTCGTCGGGCGAGGCCGCCCGGGGGTTGTCGAAGGCCGTGAGCACGACCCGATGCGCCCGGGTCAGCAGCGGGTGCAGGATTCCCGCCACGTCCTTGTCGCGCAACGCGCCGAGCACGAACGTCGTCGGGGCCTTCCCGAAGTACGCCTCCAGCGAGGCCGCCAGCGCCCGCGCGCCCGCCGGGTTGTGGGCGCCGTCGAGCACGAGCCAGCCCTCCGCCCGCCGCCGCACCTCGAAGCGTCCGGGCCAGTGCGCCCGCGCCAACCCCTCCCGGATGGCGCCCTCGCCGACCGCCAGCACGCGCGCGGCGGCCACGGCCAGCAGCGCGTTGCCCGGTTGGTAGGCGCCGAGCAGGCCCAGGCGCAGGTCGTCGAGCCGCCAGTCCGGTCCCGCGCAGTCGACGCGCTGGCCGTCGAGATCCCGCGCCCGGAGCCGCACCGACAGCTCGCGGCCCTCCAGCAGCAGCGGCACCCCGGCGCGCGCGGCGTGGTCCCGGACGACGGCCTCGGCCTCGGGCGGCTGTGCCGCGGAGATCGCCGTGCCCGAGCGCAGGATCCCCGCCTTCTCGGTGGCGATGGCGGTGAGCGTGTCGCCGAGGAACTCCCGGTGGTCGAAGTCGATGGGACCGAGCACGGCCACGGCCGGCCGGCCGACCGTGGTGGAGTCGAAGCGGCCCCCGAGGCCGACCTCGAGCACGGCGACGTCCACGCGTTCGCGCGCGAAATGGTCGAGCGCCAGCGCGGTCGTGGCCTCGAACACCGTCGCGTCCAGCCGGGCGATCTGGGTGCCGAGGGCCTCGACACCGTCCACCACGGCGTCCTCGTCGATCGGCTGTCCGTCCACGCGGATGCGCTCGCGGAAGTTGACGAGATGGGGCGAGGTGTAGAGGCCGACCCGCCGGCCCCCCGCGTGCAGCATCGCCGCCAGCATCGCGGCGATCGATCCCTTGCCGTTGGTGCCGCCGACCTGGGCCAGCGTGTACGCGCGCTCGGGATGGCCGAGGACCTCCAGCAGGGTCTCGATGCGCTCGAGGCCCGGCCGCATCCCGGTGTACTCGCCGCCGCGCAGGGCGAGCAGCCGGGCGACCGCCTCGGCGTACGTCATGCCGGAGCGGTCGGCTGGTCGGCGAAGAAGGCGAGAATCCGGCGAATCGTGTCCTTGAGCTCGCGGCGCTCGACGATCAGATCGAGCTGGCCGTGCTCCAGCAGGAACTCGGCGCGCTGGAAGCCCTCGGGCAGTGGCTGGCGGATCGTCTCGGCGATGACGCGGGGGCCGGCGAAGCCGATGAGCGCCCGCGGCTCGGCCAGGATGACGTCGCCCAGCATGGCGAAGCTGGCGGTGACGCCGCCGGTGGTCGGATCCGTCAGCACCGAGAGGTAGGGCAGGCGCGCCTCGGCCAGGCGCTGCAGCGCGGCCGAGGTCTTGGCCATCTGCATCAGCGACAGGATGCCCTCCTGCATGCGGGCGCCGCCGGAGGCGGAGACGATGATCACCGGCACGTGCTTGTCGATGGCCAGCTCGATCGCGCGCGCGAGCTTCTCGCCCACCACCGAGCCCATGCTACCGCCGAGGAAGCCGAACTCGAACACGCACAGCATGGCGGGATGGCCGCCGATGCGGGCCAGGCCGGTCATCACGGCCTCCTCCATCGACGTCTTCTGCCGGGCGGTGCGGAGGCGGTCACGGTACCGCTTGGTGTCCTTGAAGCCGAGCGGGTCGACGCTGGTCAGCGCCGCCTGGTGCTCCTCGAAGCTGCCGGCGTCGGCCAGCAGGCCGACTCGCTCGCGGGCGGTGATGCGAAACGGGTAGTTGCACTTGGGGCACACGCGCCCGGCCCGCTCGACCTCCGCCCGGTACGTGATCTCCTTGCACGACTCGCACTTGACCCACAGCCCCTCGGCGATCACCACGCGCTTCGGGGTGCCCTGGCTCTCTTCCGGGCTGCGGCGAAACCAAGCCATTTATTTTGCCGGAGGGGGGGACCCCCTCCGGACCTCCCCGCCGCACTTTCCGCGCGGTACCGCGGTCAATCCACCGCGCAGCGGTTCCTTCAACGCGGCGATGAGGGTGCCGACTTCCTCCACGAGCGCCGGCGTGCCGGTGTGAGTTTCGACGGCGCGGACGATGGCGGAGCCGACGACGACGCCGTCGGCGATCCGGCCGACGGCGGCGACCTGGTCGGGGGTCGAGACGCCGAAGCCGACGCAGATCGGCTTGGTGGTGACCAGGCGGAGCGTGCGGACCTGCGCGTCCAGGTCAGGCGGCAGCTCGCGCCGCTCGCCGGTGACGCCGGTGAGGGAGACGACGTAGATGAATCCGCGGCTGTGCCGCGCGATCGCCTTCACCCGCGCCGGCGTCGAGGTCGGCGCCACCAGGTGGATCAGGTCGAGGCCGGCGGGCGCCGCCTCGGCGCGCAGCGGTTCGGCCTCCTCGTGCGGCAGGTCTGGCACGATCACGCCGTCGGCGCCGGCGTCCACCGCGGTCTGCGCGAAGGCCTTGAGGCCGAACGCCAGCACGGGGTTGTAGTAGGTGAACAGCACGAGGGGCACGCGCACCCGCGCGCGCAGGGTGGCGACCGTCTCGAGCACGCGGGCCAGGCTGGTGCCGCGGGCCAGCGCCCGGACGCCCGCCCGCTGGATCACGGGGCCGTCGGCGAGCGGATCGGAGAACGGCACGCCCAGCTCGACCACGTCGGCGCCCCGGCGCTCGGCTTCGACCACGAGCCGCTCCGTCTCGGCCAGGGAGGGGTCGCCGGCCATGACATAGACGACCAGCGCGCGCTCGCCCCGCGCCCGCAGCCGCTCGAACGTCGCCTCCAGCCGGCTCACGAGATCTGCATCCCCAGCGCCCCGGCCACGACGTGGACGTCCTTGTCGCCCCGGCCCGACAGACCGACGACGATCGTCTTTGTGTGGGGCAGGGCCTTGGCCAGCCGCATCGCGTACGCGACCGCGTGCGCCGATTCGAGGGCGGGCATGATGCCCTCCAGCCGCGTGAGGGCCTGGAAGCCCTCCAGCGCCTCCTCGTCGGTGATCGAGACGAACTCGAAGCGCCCGGCGTCCCGGTAGTAGGCGTGCTCGGGACCCACGCCGGGATAGTCGAGGCCCGCGGAGATCGAGTGGGCGACGGCGATCTGCCCGTCGTCGTTCTGCAGCAGATAGCTCATGCAGCCGTGGAGCACACCGACGTGGCCCGCCGTCATCGAGGCGCCGTGCTTGCCCGTGGCGATCCCGGCTCCGCCCGGCTCCACGCCGACGATCCGCACGCGCCGATCGCCGATGAACGGATGGAACAGGCCGATGGCGTTGGAGCCGCCGCCCACGCAGGCGACCAGCACGTCGGGCAGCCGCCCGAGCGCCCGCCGCGCCTGGCGCCGGGCCTCCAGGCCGATGACGACGTGGAAGTCGCGCACCATCATCGGATACGGATGAGGGCCGAGGGCGGAGCCGAGCAGGTAGTACGTCGTGCGGATGTTGGTGACCCAGTCGCGCAACGCCTCGTTGATCGCGTCCTTCAGCGTCCGGCTGCCGGCCTCGACCGGGATGACCCGGGCGCCGAGCAGCCGCATGCGGAACACGTTGAGCGCCTGGCGCTCGACGTCCTCGGCGCCCATGTAGACCTCGCACTCCAGCCCGAGCAAGGCGGCGGCCGTGGCCGTGGCCACGCCGTGCTGGCCGGCGCCGGTCTCGGCGATGAGGCGGCGCTTGCCCATCCGCTCGGCGAGCAGCGCCTGGCCCAGCACGTTGTTGACCTTGTGGGCGCCGGTGTGGCACAGGTCCTCGCGCTTGAGCCAGATGCGCGCGCCGCCGGCCTGCTCGCTCAGACGCCGGGCCGGATAGAGCGGCGTGGGACGGCCGGCGTAGTCGGCCAGCAGCCCCGCCAGGCGGGTCTGGAACTTCCGGTCGCGCTTTGCCGCGGCATAGGCCTTCTCGAGCTCGATGAGCGGCGCCATCAGCACCTCGGGCACGAACCGCCCGCCGAAGCGGCCGAAACGGCCGTTCGCGTCGGGCCACCGGCTCACAGGAACACCGCCCGCCGAGCCTCGGCCACGAAGCGGCGCACGCGGTCCGGGTCCTTCGTGCCGGGGGCGGCCTCCACGCCGGAGTTGACGTCGACGGCGTAAGGGCCGACCGTCTCGATCGCGGCGGCGACATTGTCGGGCGTCAGCCCACCGGAGAGGATGAGCCGACAGCGCGCAGCCCGCAGCCGGCGGGCGAGATGCCACTCGATCGGGTGCCGGGCCTCCCCCTCGCTCCAGCGAGCGGCGCTGTCGAGCAGGACCGCGGCCACGTGACCGACGTACGGCGCCACCCGCTGGAAGTCGTCGGTGCCCCCTTCGGGAAAGCCGGCCAGCGTTCCCGCCGGCGGCAGCTTGACCGTCTTGATCACCGGCAGCGGCGCGTAGCCGGCGAGGTCCTCCGCCGGCTCGTCGCCGTGGAACTGGAGCGCGCGCAGCCCGCACGCCTCCGCCACCTCCTTGACGTGGCCGGCCGGATGATTCCAGAAGACGCCGACCGGGGTGACGAACGGCGGCAGCGCGCGCACGATCGGCGAGACCGTGCCCGGCGTCACGAACCGCGGCGTGTTCTCCACGAAGATGAAGCCGAGCGCGTCGGCGCCGGCGTCGACGGCAACGAGCGCGTCGTGAAGATTGGTGATGCCGCAAATCTTGACCCGGGTCATCCTTGCAGCATGGGGGGGGCGAGACGCCCCCCCCATGTCCCCCCCGGCTCGCGTGTGGTCATTCGCTCCGCCAGTCTCAACTCGTTACGCCTTGTCCGCCAGCTTCAGCTCTTGGATCTTGGCTGCGACGTTGGACGCGCGCACGAGGCCTTCGCCGACGAGCACCGCGCGGGCGCCGGCGTTTACCACCCGGCGGACCTGGTCGCCGGTGACGAAGCCGCTCTCGCTGACGACGAGGGGGCCCGGGGGGACGAGCGGCAGCAACTCGAGCGTCGTCTCGATGCGCGTCTCGAAGGTGCCGAGGTCCCGGTTGTTGATGCCCAGGATCCGGCAGCCGGCGGCGAGCGCCCGGTCCACCTCCGCCGCCGTGTGGCACTCGACGAGCGCGGCCAGCCCCAGCCCCTTGGCGGCGGCCATCAGATCGCCGAGCAACGGGTCCGGCAGGATCGACACGATCAGGAGCACTGCGTCGGCGCCCGCCGCCCGCGACTCCCAGAGCTGCCACTCGTCGATCGTGAAATCCTTGCGCAGCAGCGGTACCGCCACCCGCGGCCGGATGGCCGCCAGCAGGTCGAGGCGACCCTGGAAGTACTTCTCGTCGGTGAGCACCGAGATGGCGTGGACGCCGTGCCGGCCGTAGGTCTCGGCCAGCGCCACCGGGTCGAGACCCGCGGCCAGCACCCCGCGCGACGGCGAGGCCTTCTTGACCTCCGCGATGAGCGCCACCGGCGCGCCGGCCGGCCGCAGCGCGGCCTCGAGGTCGCGGGGCAGCGGCAGGCCTGCGCAGCGGCGCTCCAGCTCGGCCCGCGAGGCGGCGCGCTTGCCGGCCGCCACCTCGGCGCGCTTGTCCACGACGATACGCTCGAGGATGGTGGACATCGGGCGCCGCTCAGTAGTCGCGGCGCAGCCCCTGCCGGCGGATGGTGTCGAGCGGCACGCGGCCCAGCTGGTCGAGGACGAAGTCGCGGATCGTGCGGGGCGGTGGCAGGTCGCGGACGACCCGGCCGTCCTGCACGAGCGGCTTGAGCACCGGGTCCCACGGCCCGCCCGCCGGCGCCGGCGACCCGGCCGGGACCACCACGGTCTCCAGCGTGCCGCGCCGCCGCAGCACGTCCTTGGCGCCCGACCATTTACCGCGCTTGGCCATCGGCCGGCCCTCGATCTCCATGATGTCGAGGGCGAAGTTCAGGACCGGCGCGTTGGCGATCGACGTCCCCACCCCGTAGGCGTCGGCGACCGGGTTCAGCCTCAAGATTTCGTACTCGTCCACCCCGCCCGAGGCCACGAGCTTGACGTGGCCGAAGCCGCGCAGATTCAGCTCCCAGCGCACCTCCTCGAGGATCCGGTAGAGGTCGCCGCGCCGCGAGGACGGCGTGTCCAGGCGCACCGCGTACAGCTCCTTGCCCAGCGCCTCGGCCACCCGCAACGCCTCGAACTTCTCGTCCTGCAGCGTGTCGATCAGCGCCACCCGGCGCACCTTGGGCTCGATCACCTCGTGGAAGGCCTTGAGCGCCTCCACCGTGTCACCCACCATGAGAACCAGCGAGTGGGGAATCGTGCCCATCGGATCGGCGTCGATCAGCTCGGCCGACTTGGTGACGGCCACGCCGTCGCAGCCGCCGATGAACGCGTTGCGCTCGATCATCGGCGCCAGCACCGGGTGCATGCGGCGGGCGCCGAACGAGATCACCTGCCGCTCGCCCGCCGCCTTCTTGCAGCGCGCCGCCTTGGTGGCGATACCGGAGGCCTGGCAGAGCAGGCCGAGCAGCGCGGTCTCGTACTTCGCCCACTCGGCGTACACGCCCTCCAGGGTGAGGACCGGCTGGTAGGGGGCGAACACGGTCCCCTCGTCCATGGCGTTGACGGTGACCGCCACGCCGTCCAGCAGGCCCGCCGCCTCCTCGATCCCGGCCAGGACGCCCCAGTCCCAGTCCTCGGGCAGCGACTTGAGGTAGACCTCGGCCTTGACCCGCTTGCGGTCGCCGCGCGCGGCCAGGATCTCGACCGTGCGCTGGAAGTAGACGTCCGAGACCTCCCCCGCCTTGATGTCTGCGTCGGAGGCGGTATGGAACGGCCGCTTCGGTGTCGGTGTCATGGGCGCCTGACGAGTCCCCGGAAAGTGCCGTGAATTCTTACAGACCCCGCCCGGCAAGTCAATTTAGCCGGAGGGCGGTCCGAGGCGGTGGGATAGGATGGCCCGGTCATGCCCCCGACGCCGCGAGCACGGCCGTGAGCACCACGGTGCCCGCCACCGGACGGCTGGCCCACCTCGGCCGGCTGACCATCCATCGTTCGATGTTCACGCGGCGCTTCGCGGCCGGCTGCGCCACGGGACGCTGCGAGGCGGCGTGCTGCGTCCTCGGCGTGCTCGTGGACGTGGGCGAGCGGGACCGGGTACTGGCGCACGCCGACCTCGTCGGCCGGCTCATGACCCCGGAGCAGGAGCACGATCCCGCGCGCTGGTTCGCGCGGGAGGAGCGCCACGATCCCGACTTCCCGTCGGGTCGGGCGAGCCACACCCGCGCCGGCCCCGACGGCTGCGTGTTCCTCGACGCCGAGCGGCGCTGCGTCCTGCAGAAGGCTTCGCAGGCCGCCGGCGGCGGGCTCGACCTCAAGCCGCTCTTCTGCCGGGTGTTCCCGCTCACGCTGGCGGCGGGCGTTCTGAGCGTGGACGGCCTGGGCACCGGCCGGCCGGCCCGATGCTGTGGCGACACCCCCGGCGGGCCGCTGACGGTCTTCGACGTGTGCGCCACGGAACTGCGTCACGCGCTGGGCGCCGACGGCGCGGCCACCCTCCGGCGCCTGGTCGAGGCGGCCGGCCCGGAGCGCCCTACAGGCGCAGGCCCTTCAGGTACGCCTGGAAGGCGTCGGCGAGGTCGGGACGGGCCAGGGCGAACTCCACGGTCGCCTTGAGAAACCCCAGCTTGTCGCCGGTGTCGTAGCGCTTGCCCACGAACTCCACGGCGTACATCGGGCGCTGGCGGCGCAGCGCGCGCAGGCCGTCCGTCAGCTGGATCTCGCCCCGTTTGTCGGCCCGCGTGCCGGCCAGGATGTCGAAGACGTCGGGTGTGAGCACGTAGCGGCCGATGATCGCCAGGTCGGACGGCGCGTCCTCGGCCCGGGGCTTCTCGACCAGGTCGCTGATCTCCCACACGTTGCCGGCGATGTTGCGGCCGGCGATCACGCCGTACTGCTGGATGCGGTCGCGCGGCACCCGCTCGACGGCGATGACGGGGCCGCCGTACTTCTCGAAGACGTCCAGGAGCTGGCGCATGCAGGGCGTGGGGGCGCCGCCGATGATATCGTCGCCGAGGAAGACGCCGAACGGCTCGTCGCCGACCAGCGCGCGCGCGACGAGGATCGCGTGGCCGAGGCCGAGCGGCTCCTTCTGGCGCACGTAGCACACCGAGGCCAGCTCGGAGATCGTCTTGATCTGGGCCAGCTCGTCGACCTTGCCCCGGTCGGCGAGGTAGTACTCGAGCTCGAACGCGGCGTCGAAGTGGTCCTCGATCGCCCGCTTGTTGCGGCCGGTGACGATGATGATCTCCGCCAGCCCCGAGGCCACCGCCTCCTCGACCACGTACTGGATGGTGGGCTTGTCCACCAGCGGCAGCATCTCCTTGGGCTGCGCCTTGGTGGCGGGGAGAAAGCGCGTGCCGAGGCCGGCGGCGGGAAAGACCGCCTTGCGTACGTTCATCGATGGGCTCCTATCCGGCGGCGCCGATGGGAGGCCAGTGCTGATGGTCGAACGCCTCCTTGATCCGGCGCCGCAGCTCGGTCTCGGCCGCCAGGCGCCGCTCCGGCGCGACCCGGACGGTGAGCCGGAGGACCGCGTCGCCGCCGCTCCATCCCATGATACCGTGCGCGCGCGGCCGATCCAGCGCGGCGCCCGACTCGCGGGCCCAGGCCTCTCCGACCTCCCGCAGCACCTCCAGCGCCCGGGCCACGGGGACGTCGCGCGACACCGGCACGTCCACGGCCGCCTGCACGCCGCCCGCGCTGAGGTTGGCGAACTCCGTGATCTGCCCGTTGGGCACGATCCGCAGCGCCTCGTCCTCCATCCTGACGGTGGTGACGCGCAGGCCGATCGACTCCACCGTCCCGGTGGCGGCGCCGATCTGCACGACGTCGCCGACGTGGATCAGCCCCTCGAAGAGCAGGAAGAATCCGGTGATGACGTCACGGATCAGGCTCTGGGAGCCGAAGCCGACGGCGAGGCCGAGGACGCCGGCGGAGACGACGAGCGGCAGGACGTCGACGCCGAGCTCGCGCAGGACGACGACGACGGCGACGAAGCCCAGCCCCCAGCGGGCCAGGCTGGTGACCAGCGAGGCCAGCGTGCGGAGCCGGGCGGTCTCGTGCACCGGTCGGCGGCGCAACGCACGCTGGAGACCGGCCGTCAGCAGGCGGTAGGCGAGCAGCAGCAGCGCCGCGGTGATCAGCATCGCCAGCAGCCGGGCCGTCAGGTAGGCGGCGGACGGCTCCAGCGGCGTCCAGCGGGCCAGGAATTCCGCGAGGGCCGTGGCCACGGTCAGGCGGCGTGCCGCGAGGCGTCGGGATCGCGGCTCCGGCGGCGGCGGCGCGCGCGCATCACGCCGAAGGCCACGACCCAGGTGAGCGTGGCGGCGGCCAGTCCAATGGTCGTGCTGCCGACGAGGAGCCAGGCCGACCAGCCCGCCACGCCAGAGAGATCCGGCAGCAGCCGCGCTCCGAGCTTGACGGCCCCCGCGTAGACGAACGGCGCGAACCACGGCAGGTTGAGCCAGGTGCCGAGCACCGTGACGGCGCGGTTCAGCCGGCCGACCGTCGCCACCAGCAGCGCCAGCAGCGTCTGGAAGCCCCAGAAGGGCGTGAAGCTGATGAAGACGCCCAGCGCCAGGGCCAGCGCCGTGCGCCAGGGCGCGTCGTCGAGCTCGAAGAGCGCGGCCAGCCGCGCCCTCCACCGCCGCCCGCTCATGACCGGTCGGGCCGGCCCCGTCCGACGCCCTCGAGAATGGCGATGATCGCCAGCACGCAGCCGGCCTGGATCAGGAGCAGGGCGGCCTCGCGGGGCGTGGCGAACTTCAGCAGGATGGCCGACAGACCGAGGGTGCAGGCGATGAACAGGATCAGCAACACGCTCTGGGCGCGGCTGAGCCCGACCGCCTCGAAGCGATGGTGGATGTGGTCCTTGCCCGTGTAGGCCAGCCATTCGCGCAGGGAGTGCACCTTGCCCGTCACCACCCGCACGACGCCGACGAACGCGATGTCGAACAGCGGGACCGCCAGGATCAAGATCGGCGTCAGCAGCGCGACGAGCGGATCGTCGTGAGCCCATTCTCCCATGACGGCCAAGCCGGCCAGCGTGAAGCCGATGAAGCTGGCGCCGGAGTCACCGAGGAAGATCCGGGCCCCGCCCGGACGGAAGTTGTAGGGCAGGAAGCCCAGGCAGGCGCCCACCAGCGGGGCGGCGAGGATGAACAGATAGGGCTGGCCGGTCTGCCACGCCGTCACGCTGAAGAAGAGCCCGGCGACCACGCCCAGGCCGGCGGCGAGGCCGTCCATGCCGTCGAGGAACTGGACGGCGTTGGTGACCGTGAGGAACCAGACGAGCGTGAGCGCGAGGTTGAGCCAGCCGGCCCCGGGCCACCAGTACGGCACCACGCTCAGCATGATGCCGTAGGCCATCGCGGCGCCGACCCCGGCCATCTGGCCGGCCAGCTTCACGGGCGCCGGCAGGTCCCACACGTCGTCGAGGAGACCGAGCGCCACCACGATGCTCGCGCCGACGGCCACCCCCTTGAGGTCGCGCGAGAAGCTGAAGTTGAACAGGATCGTGACCGCGAAGGCCGCGTAGACGGCGGCTCCGCCGAGCAACGGCGTGGGCGTTCGATGCACCTTGCGCGCCGACGGCGCGTCGAGCACGCCCAGCGCGAGCGCGGCACGGCGCACCACCGGCACCCCGAAGAACGCCAGCGCCCACGCCAGCGCGGCCAGGTAGGCCCAGTCGAGGCTGGCGGCGGCGAACCAGCCGCGCACCCAGGGTAGACAGAGGACGCCGACCAGCGTCAGCCGGCCGGCCCCGCGGACGAGCTCGCCGACGCCGAGCGGCTGCGGCGCCACCTGCTGGCCGGCGGCGACGCTCACGCCAGCGCCTCGCTCAGCGCCGACGCGACGGCGTCGACTTCCGCGTCCGTGAGCGTCGGGTAGCACGGGATCGACAGCGAGCGCTGCCACAGCCGGTCGGCGGCCGGGAACCCGCCCAGCCCCAGGGCGTGATGGGCCGGACGGAACACCGGCCGCCGGGCGGCCACCCCCCGGGCGGCCAGCGCGGCGCGGACGGCCTCCGGCGGGCGTTCCAGCTCCACCACGAAGCGGTGATACACGTGGCGCGGGCCCGCGTCGCCCGGGGTGGCGCACGGCGTGCCGCGCAGGCGCTCGCGATAGCGGGCGGCGATCGCGCGCCGCCGCGCCAGGAAAACGTCGAGGCGTGCCAGCTGGCTGCGGCCCAGCGCGGCGGCCAGGTCGCTGAGCTTGGCGTTGACGCGGGGGGTCAGGTCCTCGCGCTCGTCGTAGTCGCGGGCGTCGCGCACGCGCTCGACCAGCGCCGGCGGGCCCGCCACCGCACCGCCCTCGCCGGTGGTGAGCAGCTTGGTCGCGTAGAACGAGCACACCGCCAGCACACCGAAGGAGCCGACGGGGCGCCCCTCGAAGCGCGCGCCGAGCGCCTGGGCGCAGTCCTCGATCACGGGCACGCCGAGCGCCCGGAACGGGCCGGGGTCGGCGGCGAGGCCGAAGGCGTGCGGCACGATCACGCAGCGCGTGCGCGCCGTGAGCCGGGCGCGCGCGTCCTTCGCCGACAGCGAGTGCGTGCCGGGGTCGGCGTCGGCCAGCACCGGCACGCCGCCGACGCGGCGCACCGCGTGGTGGAGCGCATCGCACACATAGGTTGGGATCAGGACCTCGTCGCCGGTGCCCACGCCGAGCGCGCGGAGCGCCAGCTCGAGCGCGGCGCTGCCCGAGCTGACGGCGGCCACCGCCTCCACCCCGAGCCGGGTGGCCAGCTCGCGCTCGAACGCCGCCACCTCCGGACCCGGCGCCACCCAGCCGCGGCGCACGACGGCCGCGACGCGCTCGGCGTCCGTCTCGTCGAGGGTCGGCCGGGAATGCGGGATCAGAGGTTGAGCAGCAGCCGCACCGACTGGAATGCTTCCGCGTGCTTCACCCGCGCCTGGATGCCCCGGAACGTCGCGCACGACCGCGCCAGCTCGAGGATGGTCAGGTCCTCGATGTTGGTCTTGGCGACCTGCGAGCGGTGGGCTTCCAGGCAGGCCAGCTTGCGGTCGAGCACCTTCTCGATGTCGGTGAAGCAGTTGGGCGTGAAGTTCTGGGTGGTCGGGCCCTCGTAGAAGAGGAAGTTCGGCACGTAGCGGGTGGCCGACAGCGTCCCCTGGGCCAGGTTGCGATGGTCCTGGTGGGTGTCGTCGGGATAGTGCACGAAGATCATCCGCGGCTTCACGTCGTGGATGACTGACTCCAGGCGGACGATGAGCTCGCGGGTGAGCGGAATCTCGGTGTCCGGGTAGTCCCCCCAGAACACGTTGCGGGCGCCGATGATCAGGGCCGACTCCTCCTGCTCCCGCCGCCTCATGTCCCCCTCGCCACCCAGGGCGCCGTCGGAGGCCACCCACAGGTAGACGTCGTGCCCCCGCTCGGCGTACTTCGTCAGCATGCCCGCGCACCCGTACTCGATGTCGTCGGGATGCGCGCCGATCCCCAGGACGTTCATTACCCTCGGAGGGGGGCTTCGCCCCCCTTCCGAAACCTCCCCCCCGAAGAGGATGGCGCGGGCAAAGCCCGCGCTCGAAGGGCGGGCTGTCTAGGGCGTGACGGCATTGGTGTCTGGGGGATGGGGGGACCAGTGGTCGCCCGTGCGGAGGATGGCCAGGGCCTCATCGCCGTGGGTCAATAGTAGGTCAAGGCCCGAGAGATTCGGAGCAAATTCCCCGTGCAACTGCGGGTATTCGGGATGCTTGTAGATCTGGTAGAGGACCTGGATGCCGGCGGCGTCGAACCGGGCGAGGTCCATGTAGCGGGCGCCGTCGCGGCCGGCCAGGTAGGTGTCGGCGCCGACCGCCTGGCACAGCGCGATCAGCCGCTCGGTGGGCTCGGCGACCGTCACCCCGAGCGACGAGGCCAGGCGGGCCGGCGTCCGCACGCCGACCGCGCGGGCGAGCCACTCGGCGCTCGCCGCCGCCAGCGGGGCCAGCCGCTCCCAGGGGGTCGCGTACAGCCGCCCGATCGCCTCGCGGTGCTGCGCCAGGTACGGCGCTCGGGCGTAAGCCTCCTCGATGGCGCGCAGATGGCGGATGGGCCATGCCTGCCGGGCATCGATCGTCACCTCGGCGATCGAGGCGCCGAGCGGGGCGTGCACGGGGACCGTCAGCCAGCGCGGCCCGGCCGGCGTCTTGATGCGGTTGCGGTTCTGCCAGCCGTTCTTCTCGTACTGCACCGTGTCGAGCAAGACGAACACGTCGGCCGCGGCCCACTTGGCGAGATACCCGAGCCAGGGCAGATAGTGCGGCTGGTGGATCCCGACGGCGGTCACGGCTTGACGAACACCGGGTTGCTGACCACGCGCTGCTGAGAGCCGCGCGCCTCGACACGGACCACGAGGGGCGCGACGCCGGCGGTCGTCCGGTACAGCGTGCGCAACGGTGCGCCGCCCCGGTCCAGCGCGACGACGCGGCCGTCGAGGACGATCGCCAGCCGCACGTCGTGGGGGCGGCCGTCGCTGGCCTCCACGGCGACCGCAACCTCGATCGGCGTGCCGGGCGGCGCCCGCAGCGTCTCGCCGGCGCCGGCGGTGAGGCCGCCCGCGCGCACCGCGAACTCGGCCAGGTCGAGGCCCAGCTCGCGCGTGCGCTGCACGGCGTACATCCGCCCCCGGCGGAGGGCGTCGAGGACGGCCGCCGGCGACTTCTCCGCGACGAGGAACACGGTCTGCAGCGGCCCCACCTGCTTGCCGGCGACGAGGCCGTGGAAGCCCGACTCGGCCAGCGCCCACGCCGGCCGGCTGCGCTCGCCCCGCGCGTACTCGCCGAGCAGGCGGTCCCAGCCGCCTCCCGGCCGCTCGAACGTGCTCGTGTCCTCGTAGACGGCGCCGAAGGCCGTGTAGCGGAACGTCCGCAGCAGATCGTCGGCGTAGGGCTCGGTCAGCCACGCCACCCGCAGCGGCCCGTAGCGCTCCTCGCCGGCGTCGCGCGCCTCCGGAAAGGACCACACGGTGGCACCGCCCAGCGCGTCGACCCGGTCGATGAGCGCCTGATAGGGGGCGACGCCGAAGTCCTGCGATGGCGGATGGCGCTCGACCGTGAACGGCCAGCCGCGCACGAGGGCGACGAGGCCCACCAGGCACAGCAGCGTGCCCGTCGCCCACGACCGCCGCCGCACCACGACGACCGCGCCGCGCCCCAGGGGTTTCCGCACCGCCCGCCGGCGACGCAGCAGCACCACGCCGGGTATCAGGAGCAGCCCGGGCAGCGCGTCGAGCGCCGACTGCAGCGTGTACACGCCCGCCGCCCGGTTGCCCGGCATCGGCAGCGTACGGAGCGCCGCCGGGTCGGTGATCCCGAACACGAGGAGGTTCTTCTGGAGGTTGTGGACCGTGAGGTCGAGAGCCAGCGGCGAGCCCGTCCAGTAGTAGTGCGGCATCACCTCCACGCCGGGGATGAGCAGCACGTGCGGCAGCTGGCGCTGCACCTCGGCCACGCGGGCCAGGTAGGCCTCCGGCGCGGCACCGAGCGAGCGCTCGTGGCGCGACACGCGGGTGAGCGCGCGGAACGGCGGCAGCCCGTAGTCGACGCGGAGCGCGTAGTTCTCGGCGAGCAGCAGCGCGCCGATCCCCTGCCGCTCGGCCAGCCCGACCAGCCCCTCCAGGGTGAAGTCGCCGGTGGTGAGGTCGGAGTGGACGTGGACGACTCCGCGCACGCGCTCCAGCGCGCCGGCCGGCGCGGC
>DASTOJ010000059.1:0-36989 GCA_035762565.1 Candidatus Methylomirabilota bacterium
GATGGGCGCCCGCCCGGCCCGTTGCCTTCGCGCCAGTAGCACCTCCACCGTCTGCTCGCCCACCAGCACGGCACGCAGGGCGTCGAGCACGCGGCCCCACTGCGCGGCCGAGGTGAGGGCCTCGCCGGCCGGGTCGTTGACCTGGAAGGTGTCGATGGCGATGCCGTCCGCCCGGGTGGCGATCTGGGCCGAGACGATGTTCACGGCGTGTGCGGCCAGGGTGCCCGCGATCAGCGAGAACAGTCCGGGGACGTCACGCGTCACCACCACCAGGTCCGCAGTGCCGAGGTCGGGATGGTGGAACAGCTCGGTGGCGACCGGGGCGCCCTCGAGGCGGGCGACCAGCCGCAGGTGCTCGGCCATGCGCTGCGCGCTCGTGTTGGTCAGGTAGCGGTCGGGCACCATGGCCACGTGGGCCTTCACCGCCTGCAGCGGCACGTCGTCGTTGACGAGCGCGCCGAGTCGCGTCACGAGCTGCCTGCGGTTGGGCCGGGCCTCGCGGCCGCCGGTCAGCCGAGCCAGCGTGCGCGCGTACAGCTCGTGCAAGATCGCCGCCTGCCACGGCGTGAGCACGTAGGGCCCGACGGCGCGCATGTCGGCGTACGTCAGCAGATAGAGCATCTGCAGGCGCTGCGCCTCGCCGACGGTGGCCGCGAAGTCGGCGATGGTCTTGGGGTCGTCGATGTCACGTCGCTGGGCGATGTGCGACATCGTCAGGTGGTGGGCGACGAGGAATTCCACCAGCCCGGCGTCCCCCTCCGGGAGCCCGATGCGCCGGGTCAGGGTCCGGGCGAGCGGGATCCCCTTGGCCACGTGGCCGTGGCCCTTGGCCTTGCCGATGTCGTGCAGCAGCATGCCGAGCATCAACAGCTCCGGCTTCTCCACCTCGCTGAACACCTGGGCCGCGCCCTCGGATTCCGCCGACTGGCCGGGCGCCAGCGCCTCCAGGTGCTCCACGGCGAGCAGCGAGTGCTGATCGGCCGAGAACTTATGGTAGACGTCGTACTGCACCAGGCACGTCAGCGCGCCGAACTCCGGCAGGTAACGCCCCAGCAGCCCCAGCTCGTGCATCTCCGACAGCGTCAGCGCCACCCGGCCCCAGGACCGGCAGATGTCGAGGAAGACATCGCGCACCGCCGGCGAGGCCCGGACCCCGTCGTCGACTGCGTCGAGGGCATCCTCGACGGCGCGCTCGAGGTCGGGCGAGAGGTCGCAGCCCAGCCGGTGCAGGTGCCAGAAGACCTTCATGAGCCGCACGGGGTCGGCCCGCAGCCCCTGGGCGTCGCGGTCGGCCAGGTGCAGGTGGCCGTCGAAGAACACGAGCCCGTCGGCCAGGGCCTGCTGCCGCTGGCGCCGCTCGGCCGAGCCCCGGCGCCACAGCGTCTCCTGGCAGCGCGCGATCAGTCGCCGGCTCATGCGGTGGATCCGGCGCGCGTGCAGGTAGTAGTCGCGCATGAAGCGCTCGACCCCGAGCGTCTCGCCTTCGGTCGCGTAGCCCCCCAGGTTCTCGGCAATCCGCGGCTGCAGGTCGCGGGTGAGCACGTCGTTCTTGTGGCCGGTGAAGAAGTGCAGCTCGTTGCGCACGCGCCACAGGAACGTGAGCGCGGTGTCGGCCGCCGCCTGCTCGCGGGCCGTGATGAGCCCCTTGTCGGTCAGCTCGCGCAGCGTGCGCGCGCCGAACTTGGCCGCCCCCAGCCACATGGCCGTGTGCATGTCACGCAGGCCGCCCGCCGACTCCTTCACGTTGGGCTCGCCGATGTAGGGGGAGGCCCCGAACTTGCGGTAGCGCTGCTCGCGCTCGGCCAGCGTCATGGCCAGGAACTCGCCGAAGTCCTTGCGGTAGACGTTGTCGCGCAGCACGCGGCCGAAGCGCGCGAAGAGCCGGCGATCGCCTTCGACGAGTCGCGCCTCCTGCATCGACGTGCGGCTGGGGAAGTCGGTGCGGGCCATCGCCACGCAGTCGTCGAGCGAGCGCAGGCTGTGGCCGACCTGCAGGCCGAGGTCCCAGAGCGTGTAGAGCAGCTCCTGCATCACCCGCTGCACGAAGGGCGACAGCACGCCGTCGTAGACGACCATGAGGTCGATGTCCGAGGACGGGTGCAGCTCACCCCGCCCGTAGCCGCCCAGGGCGGCCACGACGAAGGGGGTCGGCGTCAGTCCCGCCCCGCGGGCGTCGGCGACGATGAGGCGGGTGAGGGAGCGCACGAGGTCGTCGATGAGACGGGCGTGCGCGCGCACGGACTCCTGGCCCGACGCGCCCTCGGCATGCCGGGCCTTGAAGGACTCCAGCCCCTCGGCGAGGACGGCCCGGAAGAACTCGAGGCGGAGGCGTCGCCGATCCTCGACGCGGGCGGCGCCCGCCTCGGCGCGCCGGGCCCGGCGAGACAGCTCGGACGACATGGTGCACCAGAGCGTAACAGCCCGAAACAATTAGTGTCAAATGCGGTGGCCCGCCGCGCGGCGGGCAGCGAGCCTCACGCCAAAGACTGCCGCACCTTGGCCAGCAGCGCCCGGGGACTGAAGGGCTTGGCGACGTAGGCGTCGGCGCCGGCCGCCAGGGCCTTCGCGTCGTCGCCGCTCAACGCGTAGGAGGTGACGACGATCAGCGGGATGCGCCGCAGCGCCTCGTTGGCCTTGATCCGCCGCGTCGCCTCGTAGCCATCGATGCCGGGCAGCTGGATATCCATGAGGATGAGGTCGGGGACGGCGGCCTCGGCGCGCGCCACCGCCTCCTCTCCGGTCGTGGCCTCCAGGACCTCGTAGCCGGCGCTCCCGAGCAGGTCGCGGAGGATGCGCCGGTTGTCCTCGTGGTCGTCGACGACCAGGATCCGCCGGGGACTCAGGCGGCGCCTCCCGCGCCGAGCGCCGCCGCGCGCTCGACGTGCACGGGCACCGTGAACCGGAACGTGGAGCCCTCCCCGGGGACCGACTCCACCCACAGCCGGCCGCCATGCATGGCGACGATACGCCGGGCGATCGCCAGGCCGAGACCGGTCCCGCCCTTGGGGCGCGTGGTGGCCGTGTCGGCCTGCTGGAACTCCTCGAAGATCCGCTCCTGGTCCGCCGGCGCGATCCCTGGCCCGGTGTCGCGGACGGAGACCTGGAACACGGCGTCCGGTGCGGTGACCTGCACGCCGACGCCGCCTTGCTCGGTGAACTTCAGCGCGTTGCCGACCAGGTTCAGCAGCACCTGCGTGAGTCGGCGCTGGTCGCCTCGGCCGGTCGGCAGGTCGGGCGCCAGGTCCACCGCCAGCGCCAGGCCCTTGGCGGCGGCCAGCGCCTCGACGGAGGCGACGACGGTCTGCACGACCTCCTGCATCGAGTACTCGGCCATGGCGAGCACGAGCTGGCCGGCCTCGATCTTGGAGAGGTCCAGCACGTCGTTGATGAGCCCGAGCAGGTGGCGGCCGCTGGCGTCCACGCGGCCGAGGACATCGCGCACAGGCGGCGGCAGCTCGCCGTAGATCCCGTCGGCCATCATCTCGCCGTAGCCGAGGATGGCGTTGAGCGGCGTCCGCAGCTCGTGCGACATGTTGGCCAGGAATTGCGACTTGTGGCGGCTGGCGACCTCCAGCTCCCGCGACTTCGCCTCCAGCTCGCGGAACAGTCGCGCGTTCTGCAGCGCGATGGCCGACTGGGCGGCGAAGGCCGTGAGCAGGGCGACGGCGTCGGACGGGAACTCGCCGGTCGCGCGCCGGCTCACGGTGAGGCCGCCCAGCAGGCGGTCCTCGTGCAGGAGCGGCAGGGCCAGCACGGAACCACCCCCCGCCCGGACGAGCGCGTCCCGGAGCGGCCCCTCGTACGCCCCGGCCGCGCTGACGTCGGGGATCTGGACGGGAGCCCTGGTGAACGCGGCGCGCCCGATCGATCCCTCCCCCTTGCGGAGGCCCGCGGAGCGCAGGATCTTCTCGATCTCCGGGTCGAGGATGGTCGTCGCGCGCAGGCTGAAGACCTCGGCACGCTCGTCGTACTCCCAGATGGAGCAGCCCCGGGTGCCGGCCAGCTGGGCCGCTCGCGTCACGATCGCCTGCAGGACCGCGTCGAGGTCGAGCGTGGAGCTGACCGCCTGGCCCACCTCGCCGAGCGCCCGGAGCTGCTCGACGGAGCGTCCCAGCTCGCCGGTGCGTTGCTGCAGCTCGCCGAACAGGCGCGCGTTCTCGAGGGCGATGACCGCCTGGTCGGCGAACGTCCGCAGCAGGTCGATCTCCGCCTCGGAGAAGGGACGCACCTCGGCGCGGGTGACGCCGATGGCGCCGACGGGCTCGCCGTCACGCAGCATCGGGGCGCTGAGCGCGGAGCGGAATCCGCGCATCCGCGCGACCTCCCCGAACCGCGGGTCCTGGTCGGCGGCTTGAGCGTCGACGACGTGATCCACCGCACGCGTCAAGATGCTGCGGCCGAGGCTGCCGCCAGGATTCGCCGGCCTCGGGTAGCGGCCCTGGAGCTCCTGATTGCTGTCGGGCGGGCCTCCGCGGGCGGCCTCGAGATGGAGCTGCTCGCCGTCGAACCGGCACACCGCCACCGACCACGCGCGGAACAGCCGCACCGCGCTGTCGGCGATGGCCTCGAACACGGGCCGGACGTCCGTCTGCGAGCGGCTGATCACCTGGAGGATGTCGGCCGTCGCCGTCTGCCGGTCCAGCGCGTCGGTCAGCTCCTGGTTGCGCGCCTGCAGCTCCTTGAACAAGCGCACGTTCTCGACGGCGATGACCGCCTGGTCGGCGAACGTCTTCAGCAGCTCCACGTCGGCGTCCGAGAACCGGCCGGGCTCCCGGCGGGTGACCACGATGGCGCCGACGGCATCACCCTCTCGTAGCATCGGCACCGTCACGGAGCTCCGGACTCCGAGCAGTCGTCCGGTGAGCCGAAGGAACTCGAGCGCCGAGGGATCCTCGTTGTCGGGCACCTGCACGACCGAGCGCGTGAGAACCGCGATGCCCGGAGTGGTCTCCATGTCCAGCGGCCGGGGATACCGGGCGCGGAGCGCGTCCATGACCTCCGCAGCACCGCCGTAGTTCGCCGGCTGGTGGAGCATCCCGCCGTCGACCCGAAACACCGCGGCGGTCGCCCCGTCGCAGAGTCGCACCGCGCTCCGCACGATCGTCTCGAACACCGGCTGCGCGTCCTGCTGCGCGGCGCTGATCACGCGCAGGATCTCGCTCGTCGCCGTCTGCTGCTCGAGCGCCGTCGTGAGGTCGGCGTTGCGGGCCTCCAGCGCCTTGAACAGCCGGACGTTCTCGATGGCGATGACCGCCTGGTCGGCGAAGGTCTTGAGCAACGCGATCTGCGTGTCGGTGAACGGGCGCACCTCCGTCCGGCGCACGTACAGCTCACCGATCGCCACGCCTTCCCGCAGCAGTGGCGTCGCCAGCGCGGTGCGGTGCCCGAAGCGGCGCGCGAGCTCACGTGTCCTCGGGAACTCGCTCTCCGAGACCTCGCTGGCATCGGCGACGTGGATGGTCTCTCGGTCCAGGACCGACCGGCCGACGACGGACAGCCGGTCGAGCGGCTGTTCGAAGCCCAGCGGAACCTCGAGGGGGCCGAACCGCGCGGCGACCCGCAGCGACGCGCCCTGGACGATCCCGACGCTGGCATCGGCAGCCTCGCACACGCGGGCCGCATTGCGGGCGATCGTGTCCAGCACCGGCTGAAGCTCGGTGGGGTTGCCGCTGATCGCCCGCAGGATCTCGGCGGTCGCAGTCTGCTGCTCCAGCGTCTCGCCGAGCGCGCGGTTGCGCTCCTGCAGCTCGGTGAACAGCCGGACGTTCTCGAGCGCGATGACCCCCTGGTCGGCGAAGGTCTGGAGCAGCGCGACCTGTCGGTCCGAGAAGGGGCCCGCCGTCGCCCGCCAGACCGTGATGGCGCCGGCCGGCTCGCCGTCGCGCAGCATCGGGACGCTGAGCACGCTGCGAAAGTCGGCGTCGCGCAGGAAGTCCTGGATGAACTCGTTGTCCTGAGCGGTGTCGGGGACGTGGACGACGGCGCGGTCCAGGATGGCGCGCCCGGTGAAGAAACGGCGGGTGGGCGGGGTCGGGAAGAACTGCCGGGATCGCTCCAGCGCCGCGGGCGGATAGTTGTGGTACGCCCCCGCGTGAATCAGCCGGCCGTCGAACCGGTAGACCGCGGCGAACAGGGCGTCGCAGAGTCGGGCGGCATGCTCGGCGATCTCGTCGAGCACCGGCTCGACGTCCGTCGGCGACCCGCTGATGGCCCGCAGGATCGCGCTCGTCGCGGTCTGCTGCTCGAGCGCCTCGCTCAAGGCCCGGTTGCGCGCCTGCAGCTCGGTGAACAGGCGCACGTTCTCGATGGCGATGACCGCCTGGTCGGCGAAGGTCTGCAGCAGGGCGACCTGGCCGCCTGCGAACGGTCGGACTTCCTCGCGGTAGATGACGAGGGCGCCCACGAGGGTCGTCCCCTGGATGATGGGGACCCACAAGACGGTCCGCGCGCCGAGGAGCCGGGCGGTGGTCAGGCGCTCGGGATCGCCGGTGGCGTAGGCGGGGTCGTCGAGGATGTCGGGGATGTGGACCGGCTGGCGCTCACGCTGCATCCGGCCGAGCCCGGTGAGGGGGCCGGGCCGGCCCGGTATCAGGAAGTACGCGAGCGCCTCGGGGGTCAGGCCGCGGTGCGCGACAGTCCGGAACACGTCGCCGTCGTAGGTCATGAGAATCCCACGCTGGGCCTCGCAGAGACGAATCCCGCTGGCGAGGATCGTCTCGAAGACGGGAGCGAGGTCTCCAGGTGAGCTGGAGATGACGCGCAGAATCTCACTGGTGGCCGTCTGTTGCTCGAGGGTCTCCGTCAGCTCGCGGTTGCGGGCCTGCAGCTCGGTGAACAGGCGGACGTTCTCGATCGCGATCACGGCCTGGTCGGCAAAGGTCTGGAGGAGCTCGACGTGTGTCTCCGAAAATCGTCCGGGGACGGCCCGCGACACCCCGATGGCGCCGAGAACGGTGCCGGCGCGAATGAGGGGTACGGCGAGGAAGCTGCGCGCGAGCTGAGCGGTCGCAGCGCGCCGGTCGAAGTCGGGATCTTCATGAGCATCCGGAATGTGGACCGTCGCCTTGTCGAGAACGGCCCGGCCGGTGGAAAGCTCCCGGCCGGGGCGGCGGGGGAACAGATGCTCGACCGCCTCTTCCACGCCGGGGCGAGCATTGTGATGGGCGGCAAGATGCAGACGCTCCCCATCGAAGCGCACGGCGATCGCCCACTGCCCTCCACACAGCGTGCTCGCGCTTCGCACGATGGCGTCGAAAACGGGCTGTACCTCGGTCGGTGAGGACGATATCACGCGCAGGATCTCGCCGGTCGCCGTCTGCTGCTCGAGCGCCTCGGTCAGCTCGCGGTTGCGCGTTTGGAGCGTCTCCGACAGCCGCGCGTTGTCGATCGCGATGGCTGCCTGGTCGGCGAACGCTCTGAGGAGCGCGATCTGCTTGGGCGTGAACGGGGCGACACGGGTCCGGCGAATGACGATGCCGCCGACGGCCGCACCGTCCCGCAGCAGCGGCAGGGCGAGCACGGTCCGTACGCTGGAAACCCGCAATCCCAACACCTGGAGCCCGGTGAACGGTCCACGGATGGCACGCCTGATGTCGCGGACGTGGACAGGACGCCGGTCGAGCACCGCGCGCCCCAGGGGGGTATTCCGCGCGACCGCGTGCGTGCCGCCCACCGACTGGGGCTGGGGCACTCGTCCGTGCTTGGCGACCAGCCGGTGCCGATCACCCTCCAGGAGGTAGATGAGCGCATCGGTCGCCTCGCACAGCCGGGCCGCGGTCCGGGCGATGGCGCCGAGGACGGACTCCAGCCCGCTCGGCCGGCGGCCGGCACCTCGGGGACTCACGACCAAGCCTCCATGCCACCTCCCACGACGGGACGGGTCGGTGCGAGCGTAGCCGCGCCCCCGGACAGGGTCAAGGATGCCTGGCATGCTTGAACGATCCCGATCTCCGGAATAGAGTCAGGGGTCGGTCCCGCCGCGGGGACCGCGAACGGAGGAATCCAAGACGGTGCGACGGCTGTGGCGCCCGGTGGTCGAGACGATCACCCCCTACGACGCCGGCAAGCCCTTGGAGACGCTGATGGGCGAGCTGGGCGTGACCGAGCTGATCCGGCTCTCTGCCAACGAGAACCCGCTCGGCCCCTCGCCGCGCGTGGTGGAGGCGATCCGGCACGAGGCCGAGCGCGTGCACCTCTATCCCGACGGGGCCGCGGGGGCGCTGCGCGACGCGCTGGGCCGGCGGCTGGGCGTCTCGCCCGTCCAGATCATGATCGGCAACGGTGCCGACGAGCTGATCGGCGTCGTGGGGCTGGCCGCCTTCGACCCGGGTGATGAGGTCGTGGTGCCAACGCCCTCCTTCGAGGCGTACGCGACGAGCGCGATCCTGGCCGGCGCCCAGGTGGTGGCCAGCCCGCTGGCCGGCTACGAGACCGACCTCGACGACGTCCTCCGCCGCGTCACACCGCGCACCAAGGCGGTCATCCTGTGCTCTCCGCACAACCCGGCGGCGACGATCGTGCGCCGGGCACCCCTCGTCCGGCTGCTGGAGGCGCTCGGCGACGACCCGCCGCTGGTGGTCCTCGACGAGGCATATCGCGACTTCTGCGACGATCCCGACTACCCCGACGGCGTGGAGCTGCTGGCCCGCTTCCCGCGCCTGCTCATCCTGCGCACGTTCTCGAAGATCGCAGCGCTGGCCGGGCTGCGCGTCGGCTACGCGGTGGGCAGCCTGGAGTCGATCGACCGGCTCAATCGCGTGCGGGCACCCTACAACGTCAACCGCCTGGGCCAGGTCGCCGCGCTGGCGGCGCTCGACGACCCCGAGCACCGGGAGGCCACGCGGCGGCTGGTGCTGGAGGAGCGCGCGTTCCTGTCGCGCGAGCTGGCCCGCCGCGGGTTCACCTTCCCGCCCTCGCAGGCCAACTTCTTCCTCGTCAAGGTTGCCAGGGCGGCCGCCGTGCGCGAGCGGTTGCTGCGGGCGGGCCTTCTGGTCCGCGACGGCGCCGCGGTGGGCTTCCCCGACCATCTGCGGATCTCGATCGGCACGCGCGCGGCCAACGAGCGGCTGCTGCGCGCGCTGGACAGCGCCTGAAGGAGACCCCGTGAGCAAGGAGATCGCGCCCGTCCACCACCCTGACCGCCGCACCGACGTGGTCATGCCCTACGCGCCCGGCATCGTGGTGCGGCGCGGCCGGCTCGTCTTCCTCTCGGGGGTCACCGCCGCCGCCGTCTACCACAGCCACCCGCACCGCGACGAGGAGTTCGACCTGCCGCGCACGATGCGCGAGCAGGCGATCCTGGCCATGGAGAACCTCAAGAAGACGCTGCAGGCGGCCGGGTGCACGCTGGCGGATCTCGTCTCGGCCACGCGCTTCCTCACCGACGTGAGCGAGCAGGACGACCTCAACCGCGTGTGGGCCGAGTACCTGGGCGGCCACCTGCCGACCACCACGACGGTCGAGGTCTCGCGGCTGGCCACCCACGCGCGCTGCAAGCTCGAGATCACCGCCATCGCGGTGGCGGACGAGTAAGTGGCGCGTCTGGCGTTCATCGGCCTCGGCGCGATGGGCAGCCGGCTGGCCCGCCGGCTCCTCGTCGCCGGCCACCAGGTAACCGGCTGGAACCGCACGCCCGACAAGGCGCGCGCCCTCGTCGCCGCCGGCCTGACGCTCGCGAAGTCCCCGCGGGCGGCGGCGGAGGGGGCGGAAGGCGTCTTCACGATGGTCACCGACGACGCCGCGCTGCGCGCCGTCGCCCTGGGTCCCGACGGTCTCGTCGCCGGGCTTGGAGCGGGCGCGATCCTCGTCGAGATGAGCACGGTGAGCGCCGCCGTCGTGAGCGAGCTGGCCGATCCGGTCGCCGCTCGCGGCGCCGCGCTGCTCGACGTCCCCGTCTCCGGCAGCACCATCACCGTCGAGCAGGGCCAGGCCTCGTTCATCGCGGGCGGCGACGCGGCGGCCGTGGAGCGCGCGCGCCCCTGGCTTCTCGCGATGGGCACCGCCGTCACTCACGTCGGGCCGCTCGGGCTCGCCAAGATCATGAAGGTCGCGACCAACCTCGGGCTCGCCGTGCAGATGCTAGCCTTCAGCGAGGCCGTCCTGCTGGCCGAGAAGGCCGGCGTCCCCCGCGAGCGGGCAGTCGAGGCGCTGCTGAAGTCCGTGGTGGCTTCGCCGATGGTCAAGTACCGCGGCCCGTTCGTCCTCGGCCAGATGCCCACCGACGCCTGGTTCAAGGTCGCGATGATCCAGAAGGACCTGCAGCTCGCGCTTGATGCGGCGCGGGCCGCCGGCGTGCCTCTGCCGCTGACGGCGGTCACTCAGGAGTGGATGACGGCCGCGCGCGGCCTGGGACTGGGCGACTACGACTTCGCGATCGTCTTCGACGTCCTGGCCCGCCTGGCCGGCGCGCCGCCAAGCCTGAAGCCCGCCGACGAGCGAGTCAGATAGGCCGGGGGCCAGGGCCTGCTTGAAACACGGGTTCGAATCCCGTTGGGGCCACCACTTGAATTTCCTAGGTGGTTTCCCCGCTCGGATTTTGATCCCGCCGTGTCGGGATCAAAATCACCCTCAGCTCCCTGTCACATCGAAGGTGCTGACGATCTTCTGCAGATCCGCCTGCGTCAGCCGTGTGTAGACCGTGATGGTTTGAGCGGCTTCCCTCATCCTCGGGGGCCTCTTTTCACCCACTCACTTCCACGAAGACCCAGATTTCTTTGCAGGGGAATTAAACGAGGGCCGGCCTGGACGAGCACCGGCCCCGGTTCCGCCGTTGCTGCGCGCTACCGCTCTACGATTCACCTATTCTGGTTGTGGACTGTTCCCGTTCACTTCTTCTCGTACGCCGTGAAGACGTAATCTTTTGCCTTCGCTATCGTGTGGCACGCGGCCCCGCACTTGGCGCCTGTCCCTTCGGGCGTGAACCTGTTGGACGCAGGGTCATAGTTGAACATGCCGTATCCCCATCCGCCGCTGTCCGCGAATCTCTTGCCATCCTTCGCCATGAAAGCGATGTCTTTCAGAGTGTCCGGCACCATCGTCGGAACGGGGGCCTCCGCACTCTTCTTCGGTCTCCATTGGATCTTCGCGCTCTTGGAGCCGTCGGGGAACGGTTTCCCGTTGCCGGGAACACCGGACTGGTACGCCTTGATCATCACTTGATTGGCGACGATCACGTTGAGCAGTTCGTTGGCGCTCATCCCCTCACCCCCTGCGGGATGACTGACGGAAACAACCTCCCAGGTTTCGTATCCCCTGAACTCAGAGAACGCGAGCCCACCCGGCACTTGCACGGCGTACTTGTCCTGCGCGGTGACGGCCCTGCCGCTCACGACGGCGAGTACGAGCGCGATGGTCGCAACCGCCGGGATACTCTTGCTCTTCGTCTCCGCCCTCCCCTTTGTTTGCCGCCGGGGTCTCAACACTCTTACAGCGTCAACCCGAAGAGGCCACGGTGCAGGCGGCGCCAAGTTATCACGTGTACGTTGGCTGTGGTCGGCAGCACTACAGGGCCGGCCTGGACGAGCACCGGCCCGTTTCGGCTGGACTACGCCGTCCGTGCGGCGGGCCAGTACTTCCAGCCCTCCACGTGCGTCCACAGAAGCTCCCCGAGAAGCGGCAGGCGAACGAAGAACACGCTCCCGCGCTGGTACTCCATCTCGATGCAACCGCTGGTCGTCTCGAAGATCATCGGTGGTTCCTCCTGTGGTGCATCTGAAGTGACCGCTTGGTGAGACGACCTTCGCACGGAATCTCAGGATGAAGCCCGAGTGATTCCGCTCGTGGAATCGTTCCGCTGTCAAGTAGTAGATTCCTGAAGGTATCGGTGCGGAGAGCCGTGACGCCTCAGCAGACACCGAGCCCGCCGTTCCTGTTCACGCAGCTCGTCGTGCTGGCGGTGTTCATCCTGCGAAGGTGTTCCGAGAGAGAACGGGCCGCGCACGTCG
This sequence comes from Candidatus Methylomirabilota bacterium, assembly GCA_035762565.1. Classification (GTDB taxonomy): domain Bacteria; phylum Methylomirabilota; class Methylomirabilia; order Rokubacteriales; family CSP1-6; genus AR5. The sequence goes on from DASTOJ010000059.1 coordinate 11,943, forward strand.
GGACTCTGGGGGTGGCGACCTTGGGCGGATCTCCGAGGTCGAGCAGCTCCGAAAGTTCGTGCAGGGATCACAGGATGTGTCCGTGTGGATTGAAACGATCGTCGCTGGCGCCGACCCTCAGGGTTCGCGAAGCGCGCGGTGGATGAGCTGGACGCACACCGAGCCCTCGCCTACCGCCGAGGCCACGCGTTTGACGCTGCCGGATCTGACATCGCCGACCGCGAACACTCCCGGCCGGCTGGTCTCCAGGAGATCGGGTCGCCGGGAGAGAGGCCATCGCGCGGCTTCGAGCTCATCGGGTCGAAGGTCTGCCCCCGTCTTGACGAACTTCTTGTCGTCGAGCGCCACGCATGCCTTGAGCCAGGCGGTGTTTGGGTCGGCGCCGGTCATCAGGAACAGGTGACGGATCGGGCGTGTCTCCGAAGCGCCGGTGTCGAGCCGACGCCACCTGACGCCTTCGAGCCGGTCGGCTCCTTCCAGCGCTTCGATCTGCGTGCGCGCGCGTAGAACGATCTGCGGGCTGTCCTCGATGCGCTGGATGAGGTAGCGCGACATGCTCTGCGCGAGTCCGGGGCCTCGCACGATCACGTGCACGCCGGCCGAGCTTTGCGAGAGAAAGACCGCCGCCTGTCCAGCGGAGTTGCCGCCTCCGACAATGGCTATTTCCTCCTCTCGGCAGAGCTGGGCTTCCACGTGGGTGGCGCTGTACATGACGCCGGCGCCCTCGAAACGCGGCAGCTCGGCCAGCGTGGGCTTGCGATATCGAGCGCCACTGGCGATGACGACGGTTCTCGTTCGTACGACCTCGCCGGTGGCGAGGTGCACGCGGTAGGGTCTCAACCCACAGTCCAGACCGCTCGCCCCTCGGCCGATCGCCACCTCGGCACCGAACTTCTCCGCCTGCATGAGCGCCCGCCCGGCGAGATCCTGGCCCGAGACGCCGGTGGGAAAGCCGAGATAGTTCTCGATACGAGAGCTCGACCCAGCCTGGCCGCCGGGTGCGCTGGGCTCGAGCACCAGCACGTCGAGCCCCTCCGATGCGGCGTACACCGCGGCTGCCAGGCCCGCCGGCCCGCCGCCGACGATGACGACGTCTCTGGTGGCGTGAACGTCGAACTCGGAACTCAGCCCCAGGCCTTTGGCCAGGGCCTCGACGGAGGGGTTCCGGAGCACCTGGCCCCCCTCGCACACGACCACCGGCACGTCGCCGACCTTGAACTGGAACCGATCCAGCAGGCCCTGCCCGTCGGGATCGCTCTCCAGCTCGTGATAGGTGAAGGGCTGGCCGTTGCGATTCAGGAATTCGCGAATCCGGAGCGTGCTCGCCGAGTGCCGAGAACCAATGAGGACCAGCCCGCCGATGCGGTGGGAAATGAGTGCCACGCGACGCAAGATGAAGGCGCGCATCAGGATCTCGCTGAGCTCGGCGTCTCTCTGCACGAGGGCGCGCAGATGGTCGCGATCGACGACGACGATCGACCCATCACCGACAGCCCGAGCGCGCACCAGGGCCCGGCGAGCCGACAGCATGTTGATCTCGCCTGTGAATTCGCCGGGGCCGTGCACCGTGATCGGTTCCTCGCGGCCATCGATCGGCTGCACGATCTCGATGGCGCCGTCGATGACCACGAAGAAACGCGTGTGCTGCTCACCGACCTCGAACAGGACCTCGCCCGCCCGGACCCGGCGACGCTCGCCCACATTGGAGATCCGGCCGATCTGAGCTGCGTTCAGCCGGGGAAACATCTGCTCACGGCGGTCGACGTCCGGCCCCGTCATGACGGTTCGAGAGCCGGCGTCGTCGGTACGGCGAGGTTGCTGACGGGAAAGCTCAGGGCCATCCAGCGCGTCATCCCTCCGTCGAGCGGCCGGACCCGGGTGACGCCCCGGCGTTTGAGCAAAAGCGCCACACGGGCGCTCGTGGCTTCGTTGGGTCAGGAACAGTAAAGGACCAGCTCACGGTCCAGCGGAATGTCCGACAGGCGATCGTCGAGATGCTCGGCCGCGATCCAGCGACTGCCGGGGATGGCATAGGGCACAGCGGCGACGTCGAGTGCGGTGCGAAGGTCGAGGATCGCGATGTCCTCCCCAGCCTCGAGCTTACGCCTGAGGTCCTCGGGGGAGATCCGGGCGATCCGGAGACGGCGGAGGAAGAGCCAGCGGCGCAGATACTTGAGCAGGACGTAGCCGATCAGCGCCGCGCCGACCAGCACAGCCGCCGCGCGTCCGAGACTCGCGACCCAGATGAGCACCCGCTCGATGGCGTCACTGAAGATGTAGCCGACGCCTGTCCAGAACCCGGCCCATAGGATGCTTCCGGCAACGTCGTAGACGGCGAATTGGAGACGCGACACGCCGAACACTCCCGCCAGGGGCGGTACGACCGTCGTCAGACCTGGCAGGAACTTCGCCACGAGGAGCGTCCGAACACCGTGGCGCATGAAGAGGTTCTGGGTCCGCCGCACGCACACATCGGGCTCCAGCGTCATCCGGCACAGGCCGGAAAGGACCTGGGCTCCGCGCCGGCGACCCACCTCATGCCAGACGAGATCCACGGGCAATGTGACGATGACGATCGCACCCATGACGAGCCAGAGGTTGACGCGGCCGGTGGCAGCAAGAGCCCCCGTTGCGAGCAGGGCCGGCACCGCCGGCAACGGGATCCCCAACTGCTCGAATACCGCCAGGGCTGGCACGATGATCACGGCGTACCGTTCGAGCCACTGCGTGCCGTCGATCATGTTCGCCCCGGGGATCGGGAACACGGCGTCGTCACGCGGAGATGTCGTCGGTCTGGCCCCATGTCCACTTCCCGCCGAGATACCGCCGGAACGCCGCCAGAGCGCCGGGCGGAATACGCGCCAGGGCATCGCACTCGCACTTGGTGAGCTCGATGTCCGCCGCCCAGCTCGCGGGGCGTCACGGCTGCCAGCCACCGCCGAGCGCCTTGTAGAGCCGAACCACCGCCAGCAGCTCGTCGCGCTGGAGGCGGACCAGCCCCAGCTCCGCGTCGAAGAGCTGGCGCTCGGAATCGAGGACCTCAAGATACGGCGTCACGCCGCCGGTGTAGCGTACGTTCGCGAGCTGTGTCGTCTCACGCGCGGCCACGGTCAGCGCCTCCTGCTGGGCCCGGGCCTCGCGCCGCTTGCTGTACTCGACGAGCGCGTCGGAGACGTCCTGGAGGGCCGTCAGCATCGTCTGCTGATACTGCAGCCCGGCAGCCTCGGTCCGGGCTCGGGCAGCCGCGACACCGGCGCTGACCCGACCGGCAGTGAAGATGGGCAGTGTCACGGACGGCAGGAGGGAGAAGAGGCCCTGCGGACCGAACGTCTGCCCGTTCACCACGAGCCCGCCCGCGCTCATCGCGCCCATCAGGAAGACGCGCGGGAAATAGTCGGCCTTGGCCACGCCGATACGGGCGGTGGCTGCCGCCAGCTGCGTCTCGGCCTGGCGCACGTCCGGTCGCTGCTCGAGCAGACGCGCGGGCAGACCGGCCGGCACCACGGTCGCGACGATCTGCGCGCCGAGTGGACGTCCGCGTGGGACCGCGGCGGGCGGCCGTCCGAGGAGGATGCTGATCACGTTCTCCGTCTGCTCGATCTGACGCTCGATGTCGGGGACGGTCTGGGCGGCGCCGGCAACGAGAATCTCGGACTGCCGCACGTCGATCAGACCCGCCACCCCGCCGCGCTCGCGCAGGTTGACCAGGTCCAGCGATCCCCGGCGGGAGTCGAGGGTCCGGCGGGCGATCTGCAGCTCTTCGTCGAGCGCGCGGAGCCGGATGTAGGCCGAGCCGAGGTCGGAGACCAGGGTCGTGACGACGAAGCGCGCGACGTACTCCGCCCCGAGCATCTCCGCGCGCGCCGCCTCGGAGTTCCGCCGGAAGCGGCCCCACAGATCGACCTCGAAGGAGAAGTCGAGCCCGCCCGCTGGCTCGAGGGTCTCCCGGAACTGGAACGGCAAGAGCGTGCCCTCCGTACGCGAGTAGGGGGCGCTCGCCGACGCGTTCACGGTGGGGAACTGGAACGAGCGGGCAATCGTCACCTGCGCTCGGGCCTCGAGGATCCGGGCCGCCGCGATCCGCACGTCGTAGTTCTGGGCGAGCGCCTCCCGGATCAGCTGCTGCAGCGTCTTGTCGGGAAAGACCCGCCACCACGGCAGATCACCGAGTGATGGCTCCGTCGCCGAAGCCATGGCCCCGCGGAAATCCGACGGGGTCTGCACGGCGGGGCGCCGGTAGTCGGGGCCGACCGTGCATCCGGCCAGCATGACGGCCGTCGCGACGAGGGCGAACCGTCTCATGGGTGCCCCTCCTGCGGCACGCTGGGCAGCGCGCCGGAGGGCACCGCCGCGACGGGGCGCGGGGCCGCGCGCGAGAAGCGCAAGCGTTCGACGAAGGCGAAGTTGCCGGGCGTGAGGAAGACGCCGAGCGCGGTGGCGGCGAGCATCCCCCAGAACACGGTCGTGCCCATGACGTTCTGGGCGGCGGCACCGGCGCCGGCGGCGAGCATGAGGGGCACCACCCCGAGGATGAAGGCGAAGGCGGTCATGAGGATCGGGCGGAACCGCAGCCGCGCCGCGTCGAGGGCCGCGTCTTCGATCGAGCGGCCCTCGTCGTGCCTCGCCTTCGCGAACTCGACGATGAGGATGGCGTTCTTGGCCGCGAGGCCGATCAGCATGATGTTGCCGACCTGGACGTAGACGTTGTTGTCGAAGCCCATGAGCCACACGCCGAACGACGCCCCCAGCACCACCGCCGGCGTGCCGAGCAGGACGGCCCAGGGCAGGCGCCAGCTCTCGTAGAGCGCGGCGAGCAGGAGGAACACGAACACGATCGCGAGGGCGAACGTCGGGCCCGCCGGCGGCGCCACCTTCTCCTGGTAGGAGAGGCCCGAGTAGGCGAAGCCCATCTCCTTGGGCATGGTGGCGGCGAAGACCTCCTCGAGCGCGGCGAGAGCCTGTCCCGAGGTATAGCCGGGCGCGGGCACGCCCAGGATCTCGACCGAGCGGTACAGGTTGAACCGCGTGGTGAGCTCGGTGCTCGGGACGGAGGTGATGGTCACGAGGGTCGAGAGGGGGACCATCGTGTCGGTGGCCTGGCCGCGGACGTAGATCTGGCCGATGTCCTGGGGACTGCGGCGGTAGTCCGCATCGGCCTGGACGTAGACGCGGTAGAGCCGCCCGAAGCGATTGAAGTCGTTGACGTAGGCGCCGCCCAGGACCGCCGACATCGCCTTGAACACCTCGTCGATCGGCACCCCGAGGCTGCGCGCCTTCTGGCGGTCGAGATCGACCTTCACCTGCGGGTAGTTCGGATCGAACGAGGTGAACAGGTTGGCCAGCTCCGGACGCTGCCGGGCGGCCGCCATGAAGCGGCCGGCCTCGGCCCCGAGCTGCTCGACGGTGAGCGTCCCGGTGCGGTCCTGCAGCATGAACCGGGCCGCGTTCGACGCCCCGAAGCCGGCGAGGGTCGGCAGGTTGAACGGGAACACGACGGCCTCGGAGATCGCGGCGACCTGGGGCTGGAGCCGGGCCATGAGCCCTTTCACGTGCAGCCCGGCCTCGCGTCGCTCCTCCCATGGCTTGAGGCGGGCGAAGACCGTGCCGAAGTTCGGCTGGTACGTGTTCGTGACGATGCCGAGGCCCCCGAAGGTATTCGTGGCCTCGATGCCGGGAAGCGTCGCGACGATCTGCTCGACCTTGGTCAGCACGGCCGCGGTCCGCTCGAGCGACGCGCCGGGCGGGAGCTGCACGTTGATGCCGAAGACGCCCTGATCCTCTTCGGGGATGAACCCCGCCGGCAGGGCGCGGCCGAGCAGGCCGGCCCCGACGGCGACGCCCGCGACCAGCACGATCGTGATCACCGCGCGCCGCACCAGGAGCTGGGCGACGTCGACGTACGCATTCGTGGCTCGCTCGAACAGCCGGTTGAAGGCCCGGAAGGGCGCGCCGAGGAGACCGCGACGCGGCCCGTGGCCGGCCGGGCGGAGGAGCATCGCGCAGAGCGCGGGCGAGAGTGACAGGGCGCTGAACGCGGAGAGCAGGACGGAGATCGCGATGGTCAGCGCGAACTGCTGGTAGAGCCGCCCGGTGAGTCCGCCCAGGAACGCGACGGGGACGAACACGGCGGACAGGATGAGCGCGATGCCCACGACCGGCCCCGCCACCTCCTTCATGGCCTGCACGGTCGCATCCCGGGGGCTGAGGCCGCGCTCGATGTGGTGCGTGACCGCTTCCACCACGACGATCGCGTCGTCGACCACGATGCCGATCGCGAGCACCAGGCCGAACATCGACAGAGTATTCACCGAGAAGCCGAGCAGCGGAAAGAAGATGAACGTCCCGATGATGGAGACCGGCACGGTCAGGATCGGAATGATCGTCGCCCGGACGCTCTGGAGGAACACGAACACCACGAGCGTCACGAGGATGAGGGCCTCGACGAACGTCTTCACGATCTCGTGGAGCGAGGCCTCCACGGACGGCGTCGTGTCGTAGACGATGTTGTAGTCGACGTCGGGCGGAAACAGTGTCTTGGCCTCTTCCATCGTCCGGTAGATCGCCCGGGCGGCCTGGAGCTGGTTGGCGCCCGGCAGCAGGTAGACCACCATGGCTCCGGAGGGCTTGCCATTCATCCGGCTGAACGAGTTGTAGTCCTGGGCCCCGAGCTCGGCCCGGCCGATGTCCTTGATGCGAACCTGCGACGCCCGCTCGGTGCCCCGGATGATGATGTTCTCGAACTCCTCGGTCGTGACGAGTCGGCCGGGTGCGGCGACGGTGTAGGTGAAGTCCTGCCCGCGGGGCGAGGGAGCGGCGCCGATCCGCCCCGACGGGGCCTGGAGATTCTGCTCCCTGATCGAGGCCATGACGTCGCCAGGCGTCAGCCCGAGCTTGGCCAGCCGGTCCGGCCGAAGCCAGATGCGCATACTGTAGTCGGCGCCGCCGAGCAGGTCGACCTGGCCGACGCCGGGAATGCGGGCGAGCTGGTCACGGATGTTGATGCCGGCGTAGTTGATCAGGTAGTTGCCGTCGTAGGTGGACTCGGGCGAGTACACCGAGACGACCAGCAGGATGCTCGGGCTCTGCTTCTTGATCGTGACGCCCTGGGCCGTCACTTCCGCGGGCAGACGGGCCTGGGCCGAGGCGACGCGGTTCTGGGTCAGGACGTTCGCCGTGTCCTGATCGACGCCGACCTGGAAGTTGACGTCGAGCAGCATGCGGCCGTCGCTCGTGTTCGACGACTGCATGTAGATCATCTTGTCGACACCGTTCACCTCCTGCTCGATCGGCGTCGCCACCGACTGCTCCACCGCCACCGCCGAGGCGCCGGGATAGGTCGTGATGACCCGGATGATGGGCGGCGCGAGGAACGGGTACTGCTCGAAGCTGAGCCCGGTGAGCGAGGCGATGCCGAGCAGCACGATCAGGACCGCGATGACGATGGCGACGATGGGGCGCCGGATGAAGAACTCGGCCATGACTAGCCTCCGACCTTGGCCGCCGGCGGCGCGGCTGGTTTCAGCTCGGCCTTGACCTGCATGCCGGGACGAACCTTCTGCACGCCGTCCACGATGACCCGTTCACCCGGCGTGAGGCCTTCTGTGACGACGTAGGAGTCGTCGACCCGCTCGTCCAGCTTCACCGGCTTGAGCGCGACCTTGCCGGCGGCATCGACCACGAGCACCGCCCGGGTTCCCTGCTGCTCCTGCACGGCGCGGTGCGGCACCAGCACCGCGTTCGCGCGCGTCTCGATCACGCCTCGCACGCGACCGAACTGACCGGGCCGGAGGATCCGGTCCGGATTCGGGAAGGCGGCGCGAACCGTGATCGTGCCGGTCTTGAGGTCGACGGAGCGCTCGACGAAGGTCGCCCGCCCTTGGTGGGGAAACGTGGTGCCGTCCGCGAGGAGGAGGTCGAACCACGGGCGCGGGTCCGGGACCCGGCTCACGTGCTCGAGCCGGATGCGCGGTGCCAAGCGTAGATAGTCCGCTTCCGCGATGGGGAAGTCGACGTAGATCGGGTTCACGGCCGACACCGTGGCGAGCAAGGTGGGCTCGCTCTTGCCGACGAGGTTGCCGCGGTCGACCTGAACCCGGCCGACGATGCCGTCGATGGGTGACTGGACGGTCGTGTAGCCGAGGTTCAGCTGGGCCTGGACCAGGGCCGCCCGCGCGGCCTGGAGCGCGGCCTCGGCGAGCTGCACCTGCGTACGCTGGACGAGCTCGGTGTCCTTCAGCGCGGCCGCCGCCTCGTCCACCGCGGCCACCGCGACCTTGTCCAGCGCGACGGCCGTGTCGAGATTCTCTCTCGGAATCGCCCGGGCCTCGGCGAGCGGCCGGTAGCGATTCACATCTTGTAGGGACTTCACGCGATCGGCTTTCCGCTGCTCGAGCTGCGCGCGGGCGCGATCGACCACGGAGGTGTCCAGGGCTCTCGTGAGGTCGGCCTGGGTCTTCGCGAGCTGGGCGCGCGCCGAGTCCAGCGCGGCCGCGTACTCTTCGCGCTGGATCACGAAGAGCGTCTGTCCCCGCGTGACGCCGCGCCCCTCGTCGACCAGCACCTGCTCGAGGACCCCCGGGACGCGCGCGCGCAGCTCGACCGTGGGAACGGCCTCCGTCCGGCCGATGTACTCGCGAACGATCGGGACGCTCCGCGCGACCACCTCGGCGACGCCGACCGTCGGCGGTGGTGGCGCCGTCTCACTGGTGGCCCGTTTGCACCCGGGCGTGAGCGCGAGCAGCGCCACGCCAAAGGCGGCGATCATGAGGTGGCGGTGCGGGATCTGTGTGGTCACGGGTTGTCCTCCTGTCCCGCGGAGCTCGGTCGGGTCGTGATCATCGCGCGACCTGCTGCCGGCCGTCAGTCGTTCGGTAGCCGAAGAGCTTCTTGGTCTTGATCATGTCGGCCACGACGGGCGACACCATCTCTTCCCATGACGGGTCCCCCGTTTCGATCCGGTGGCGGACATCGGGCGTGTGAATGGAGAGATAGGTCTCGTCGTAGTGGCGAATCGGCTCGATCCGGCCGATCTCGATCAGAAGGTCCCGCAGGTGCGGCCAGGGTGGGGACAGCGGCGCGCGGTCCACCGAATGGATCTGCCGTGTGGCGGGATCTCGGGTCGGGTACACGTACATCTTCACCGAGCGCCTGAACAGGCGCCCCGCCGACTCCAGCACGCCGCCCGGCAGGTCGGTGAAGTACTTCTCGTCGGCGATCTGTCGCACGCTGGGGAGGCCGACCGCCATCCCGATGGGCCGATCCGTGTAGCGGGCTAGGTACTCGGCCACCTGGTAGTACGGCTCGAACCGCGAGATCAGGACATCCAGGCCAAGCGCGCCCAGGATGTCGGCTCGGGCCAGAAAGTCGAGATGTCCCACGTCGGGGCTGTCGCTCAGGCTCCGCAGCGTCATCTCGGCGAGTACCACCGGCTCCTGGCCGCGGACTGTGGGCTCGTCGACGAACTGCTGGCGCGCCTGCTCGAGCAGATCGAGCGTGAGCTTGGTGGCGGGTCGGAAGCTGCCTCTCTCGATCAGGATCGGCTTTCGATGGAGCACGTCGGAGGGCTGCACGACGTCGCCCGTCGCCCGGAACATGGCGGCGTCGGTCAGCCCGTGCTGGACCAGCTGCAGGGCCATGAGGCGGTTGTCGATCCCCGCGAAGGCGGGGCCCGCAAAGCTGATCATGTCGATCTCGACCCGCCGGGACAGGTCGTCCACCAGGGCGCCGATCAAGACCCCGGGCGTGGCGCGCTGGTAGAAGGCGCCGTAGAGCAGGTTCACGCCGAGGATCCCGAGCGCCTCCTTCTCGTGCAGCGCGCTCTCGTCGAGCAGGTGGACGTGGAGGACGATCTCTGATGGCGAATCATGGGGACGGGCCTGGAAGCGAACACCCATCCAGCCATGACCGTTCTCGACGCGTCCGTGGCTCCGGGTCGCCACGGTGTTGGCGAAGACGAAGAACGTGGTCGTGTCGCCGCGCCGGGGTCCGAGCTGCTGGATCAGCTGGGTGAGCTCGTGCTCGAGCATCGCCTCGAGGCGCTGGCGGCTGACATAGCGTTGCGCGGGACCGTAGAGAGCATCGCTGACCGCCATGTCGTACGCCGAGATGGCCTTGGCGACCCCGGTGGCGGCAGATCCGACCGAGAAGAACCAGCGGGCCACTTCCTGACCGCCGCCGATCTCGGCGAATCCGCCGTACGTCGCCGGATCGAGATTGAGCGCCAGGGCCTTTTGCTGGGTGGTGAGCGAGGCGTCGGCGTCCATGGTGGAACTGTCCTTCGCCGCGGCCCGCGTCGTCATCATCTGGTTCGTTGGTCAGGCGATTTGACGGAGGGCCCGGGAAACTCCGCCACTGACAGGGACTCCGCCGACCGCGTCCGGATGAGCGACCTGGCGCGATGCACTTGCGTCTTCACCTCGGCGTCCGGGGCGTTGCCGGTGATGCCGATGGCCAGACGATACACCCGGCCCTGGTACTTCGTGACGAGAAGCTCGGCGGCGCCGGCCTCGCGGCGTCGCAGCGCTTCCACGAGCTGACCATGGCGATCGCCTACCGGCCGCATCGGCAATCCTCCGCTGCTCATCGCCGCTCTCCTCAACGATGCGTCGTGCCGCGGACGGATTCACGAATCACGGTTGTCGTCCTCCGCCGCAATCCAACTGCCCACGTATTCGGGGCAGTTGACGATCTCGGTTCCCGTCATCTCGACCCGGGCAAGAAACCGGACCGCGGCCCGATCGACGAGGGTGACATCCTTCAGATCGAGAACGATGCGACGGTCCGCCTCGGTGGCGAGCAACTCCTGCAACCGCGTCGCACGCTCGGTGTCCAGGACTCCGCTCAGGACGAAGACGTTCGCGTCGGGTCGGATCGAACGGAGGATTCTGAAGGTCAATCGCGCGCTCCGTGGGCCCGCGTGGACGCGAAAAACCCTGAGGGCATCTGCATCAGTCGAGGTTCGGTGCGGCGACGGCAACGACCAACTTCCCACGTCCGGGTCTGCGACCCGGTACGCTGCCGACGCCTGAGTGAGCGGCAGTACAGCGTCCACGACTGGCTCGAGATCGCCCGCCTCCAGCAGGTCGCCAATGCGAGTCAACTGGGTCGTGTTCTCGCTGTCCGCGGCGATCGTGACCATCCTTCCGCCCGCCCTGAGCAGACCCCAGGATCGTTGCAGAGTCTCACCGCCGACCGTGTCGAAGACGACGTCCATGTCCCTGACGCTGTCTTCAAAGCGTCCTGCCTTGTAGTCAACGACGTGCTCGGCCCCGAGCCGCGATACGAACGCGAGGTTGCGGGAGGAGACGGTGGCCGTCACGGAGGCACCAACCGACCGGGCCAGTTGTACTGCGAAGATGCCCACGGCCCCAGCCGCGCCGTGCACCAGTACGCGCTCCCCCGCGTGAAGTCTCGCCCGCTCGAACAACTCCTGCCATGCCGTCAATGCGCCGATCGGAACCGAGGCGGCCTCGACGTGCGTCAACCGGCCCGGCTTCGCGGCAACACTGGCCGGTTGCGTGATGCAGTACTCCGCCATGGCGCCGTCCGAAAACCAGTCGTTCATGCCGTATACGGCCTGGCCGATGTCGAAGCCAGTTGTATCGTCACCGACGGCCGCAACGACGCCGGAGAACTCATGCCCGGGCACGGCGCCACGGCGCCTTCCGCCGTTCCTTTCATGCGTGGTCGGATACCAGAGCAGTTCCTTTGACGTCACTCCGGCCGCGTAGACGCGGACCAGCAGTTCGCCTGGCCACGGTTGTGGGCGGGGGACGTCGGCCTCGACCAGCGGCGGTGACTGTGTGGAATCAGACCTACGCATGATTCTCATGCGGTCACCGCCGGGCGATCACGTCCTCTGGCTTCACCGGTGGTGCCTGGTGACCCCAGCTGGCGCGCTCGTGGTTGAGGACCGCCGCCACCTCCTCGTCGGTGAGCTGATCGGCGAACGCAGGCATGGCGGACGCATAGGTCACCCCGCCGATGGGCTTGCCGGCCAGTCCACGCAGTACGGTGCGGATGTGCTCGGTCGGATCGGGCGAGGTCACGACCGTGCTGCCCTTGAGCGGAGGGAACACCCCGGGCAGGCCCTGCCCGGTGAGCTGATGGCACGCCGCGCACTTGTTCTCGTACACCTGCTTGCCCAGCGCGGCGTCCGCCGGCTGACTGACGATCCGCGGGGCGCCGGGACCGGACGGCGCCTGGCTCGACGGTATCGCCGTGGCCACCGTCGACGCCTGATTTGACCTCAACTCGGTGGCCACGTACCACATGCCCCAGGCCACCACGAGGAGAAAGAGCACCCAGGCCCACGTCGGGATCGGCGCCGGCGTCTCGGCGCGCACGGGCTCGAAGGTGTCACCTGGACGGCTGGCGAACGCATTGACGAGAAGCGGAATGCGCCCCCGCACCGTGTCTCCGTCCGACAAGCCGACCACCGCGATGCCCGGCCCGTTGCGAACGGCGAACGGGATCTCCTCGACGCCGACCGTTCCGGAGTCGTCGATGGCCCGCACGCGGAGGCGATGCGGTCCGTCCGCCAGTCCCTCGGTGTCGAGCTCGAGCGTCGCCGGCGGCTCGAGCGTGTGCCGGGGAACTGACTCGTCGTCGACGAAGACCTCGATCCTCACCGATGTCAAGCCTCCTCCGACTCGTCGGTCTCCTCGATGAGAATGCGGCGCTTGATGTGGCCGGGATCGGTCTCTCCCGGACGCACCGTGTGGCGAAGCGCGAGACCGAGCGCCCACACGAGCACGACCGCGGCCACGCACACGAGCACCAATTCCAGGAGAGATGCGTGGGACGCGCCAGCCGCGTGATCCATCGTCACGGAGACACCTTGGCCTGCTGGAGCGACAGCAGGTAGCGGACCAGGGCCTTGGCGTCCGGGCCCGCGACGATGACCTTGCCGCTCGGGGCACTGCCCGCCGGCACCGGCACGACGACATCGCCCGGTCCGGCCTGGTCTTTCTCCACGAAGTACCAGCGGTAGGCCGGCATCACCGACTGCGGCACGACCGCGCGCGGATCGTAGAGGTGGATCAGATGCCAGGTCTCGCTCGGCTGCCGCGACCCGACGGCGGCGAGATCGGGTCCGGTGCGCTGGGTGCCGAGCATCGGCGGATCCTCGAGTGCATAGTCACCGGCCCGCGAGGGGCGGCCATACGGACGGTCCATCGGCAAGTCGCGCACGAACTGCGTGTGACAGAATCCGCAGCCCTCCCGCATGAAGATCTGTCGTCCGCGCTCTGCCTCGCTCCCGCGCGGCGTCAGTCCGGCCGGGGCCGAGAGGGCCTGTTCTCGGAGCGCGGGCAGCACCGCCATCACGAGGGTGAGCACGAAGAATACGATGATGGCCGCCGCGACGATGGCGCGATGGTCCGTATGCAGCCCACCGAAGCTCACGCGGGGATCCTGGCCGCGTCCGGCGCGGGCGCGACGACGCGCTGGGGCCACATAGCCCAGACGTTGGCTGCGAAGATGACGTGACTGCCGACCATCAAGAGACCGCCGATCGTTCGCCAGAGCCACATCGGCTCGGCCTCGATCACCGACACGATGAACGATTGTCCCGCCACCCAGGCGAAGCCCTGGAGAACCCCGGCCACCGAGATCGAGATCACGTACGTCAGCACCCCGACCAGCGCGAGCCAGAAGTGGACGCCCACTACCAGCGGATTCGGCTCTCGTCCGGTGAGGCGCGGCACCAGCCCGTAGACGGCGCCCCAGGCGATGAATGCGATGAATCCGTACATCGCCGCGTGAGAGTGCCCCACGGTGAAGTTCGTGAAGTGCCAGTAGATGTTCGCGCTGCGGAAGGCCTCGATTGTGCCCTGGGTCGAGGAGAGGCCGTACCCGATCAGCCCGGTCACGAGGAAGGGCAGCGCATAGCTTCGGCGCACCGCGCCGCTTCCACCCTTGAAGGTCAGGAGCAGGTTGCCCGTTCCCGCCCACACCGGCACCATCATGCCCACGCTGAAGAGGATGGCCGTGGTCTGGAGCCACCACGGCACCGGGCTGAAGATGAAGTGATGCGCGCCGATCAGCGGGTAGAAAAGGAGATTGGTCCAGAAACCGAGAACGCCGAGGGCATAGGAGTAGACGGGCCGCCCGAGCAGCCGTGGGATCGCGTAGTAACTAACGCCGAGCGCGAGCTGGGTGAACCACATGCCCATCGCGTTGTGCATGTAGTAGCCCTGGACGACCGTGTTGCCGAGCCCCGCCTGGTAGAACGGCAGGTAGCTGGTGACGTACAGGATCGGGAGATAGCAGAACCCGCCGAGGATGTACCAGTTGGACACGTAGACCTCGGGCAGCGTTCGGGCGGCCACCGTGCGATACGCCACGTACCCGTCGATGACGACGGCCGCGGCCAGGACGACCGCCAGCGGCCACACCCACTCGCGATATTCCTGGGGGCCGCGGTTCACGCCGGCCAGCAGTGTCACCAGACCGCCGAGGAGGGCCAGGTTCCAGAGCCAGAGTGCGATCCTGGCGAGGCGCGGACTCCACAGGGGCACACGCGAGGTGCGGGACACGACGTAAAGGGCAAGGCCCACCAGCGCGAGCGAGCTCCAGCCGAACAGCACAAGGTTCGTGTGAGCGGGCCGCACCCGGCCGAACGAGAGCCAGGCGTACGGCAGGAACTCCGGCCAGTGCAGCTTGATCGATGCGGTGAGCCCGGCGGTGGTGCCCACGAGCAGCCAGGCCGTCGCCCACGCCACGTATTCGAACGTCACGCGCACGGTGGCTGGGTCGACGGACGGCGCGGCCAGCAGGCCGGGGTCGCGCATCCGGGTCCTGATCGCGAAGGAGTCCGTCATCATCGCACCAGCTCGGTCAATCTCGTGCGCTCGCGCGCGTTCGGGAAGCAAGGCGCCTTGATCTTCGACTCCAGCGTCGATGAGGGCACGCCCAGCCGCGAAGCCGCACCGAACGGTCCTGCCACTCGCCCTCGGCTTTGCATGAGCGCCGCCTCGATGGCGTCTTTCTGATGAGTTGTGAGTGTGCCGGCGGGCAGCGTGGCGATCATTCGCGGCCTCACCGGCCGACCAGAGAGCCAGCGCTCATCAATGGAGAGCGTCTCCGAGTCAGAGACGATCACCGCTCGCTCAACGACGTTTTGCAGCTCGCGAATGTTGCCCGGCCACTCATATGACTGCAGCAAGTTCAATGTGTCCTTGCCGATCCTGCGGATGTTCTTGCCCGCGTAGTGCATGGGACATAGTCTTCTCCGTCGTCTGCATCATCGGTCGGTCTCCGTAGTCGGTCAAGCGCTGGTGCTGAACTGAACCGGGGAGATCACAGACCGGCGGGAGCGTAACCTGAACGTAACAATTCTCCGGGTACGACCTGGCCGGAGGCGTACCGGTCCTAGCTGACCCCTGTCCACAGAACGAGCGCCGCCGCGGAGCGTGGCGGCTGCGAGTCCAGCCCTAGCAGCTCGAGGGTGCCGTCCGTGGTTCGGGAGGGGATCGCGATCGGTCCGATTGCCGTCCAGAGGTAGGTGACGGCGCGGCCTTTTTCCGACAAGCAAATCGAGCTGGTGGCACCAAGATGACCGACAGCGCGGGCCGTCGGGAATGTCGACTCCGATTCCCAGTCTCCTAGGACATTACAGCCTCGGCTCCCAGTTTGGTCCCAAACCTCTTACCGCTGGGTTCGCTGGATAAGAACTCGTCGGATTCAGGGGACGAGGGGACTCAAATCACAAGCGAACTTAAGTCCCCGAGGTTGTGGCGTTTAGTCAACTTGACCTAATTCCAGTCGACCATTACGAAAGCGCGTGGCGGACTGAAAACACGGGTTCGAATCCCGTCAAGTCCGATCGGCGCGGGCCTCGTCAAGCAACCGGGCAGCCGTGCCCGCGGGGAGTCCGAGCCCTTTGACCTTCCAGGTCCAACGCCCCTTGGGCTCGCTCGGGCGAGTGAGTTCCCCCGCCTCGGCCAAAGCCTGGAGTCGATGCTCGACGGACAGCACGCCGGTACCCTGGCGGTGGGCGGGACGCAGCTCGGCGACGACTTCGTCACGGTCCGTGATCAACACGGTCTCACCCGTCCTGACCAGGCGGATGTATTCGGAGAGACGAGCCTTGAGTCGCTTCACGCCGACGCACTTCATGCCACTCGATAGTAGTCACCTGTGGTCACGGAGTCCACCGGCCTGGTGGCTCGGACGATCTGCGCTCTACGGTCCCCGGGGCACCGGCCCTCCGAGTGTGACTGCTTCAGCGCTTCTGGCCCCGCGCGGCAGCCAGCTCGCGCTCGAGATTGACCAGGCGGCGGGCGAGGGCGTCGCGCTCGGCGCTCACGGCGATCAGCTGCTGCTCGCGCACGGCGTGGCGTTGCTCGTTCTGGGCGACCTTCGTCTGCAGCTCGGCCTCGCGCGCGTAGAGCGTGCGCAGCTCTCGCTCGAGGTTGGCCAGGCGCCGCTTGGCAGGCAGGTAGCCGGCGAACAGCGTGTAGGCCAGGAGCGCGGCGAGCAGGACGCCCGCCACGACGAGGAGCCACGGCAGCCGGGCGCGCGGCGCTTCGGTCACGGGCGAATTCTACGAGCGGCGGGCGGACGGGGCAACCGTCCGGCCCCGAGTTTGCTATGATTTCTGGCGTGGAGCTTCGGCGGTTCTTCGAGCGCGCGATCCAGGCGAGCTTCCGCGATCTGTCGCTCGGTGACGCGCCGGTGGCCGGCTATCTCGCCGACCTCCTCACCCGCTTCGCCCGGACCGAGACCCTCTTTCCCCCCGGCGTGACGCTGCCGCGACTGGAGACGGTCGTCGACCTGCTGCTCGAGGCGCAGGCGGCCTGGGACGCGGACGCGCCCCACTTCGGCCCCGGGCGCGAGGTCAACGTGCGGCGGCACATCGGCGACTTCACGCTCTTCATGACCGGCGTCTTCCGCGAGCGCGTCGAGCGCATCGCCTCGAGGGGCTACTACGTGAGCCAGGGCCAGCGCGCGTACCGGTTCGTCTCCGAGCACGGCCGCGCCACCAGCCGCCCGCGCGAGCGCGACGCCGGACCGCTCTACGCGCGGCTCGCCGAGCGGTTCGAGCACTACGCGTGGGCGCTGGATTACACGCGGCGCGTGCACTTTCACGACGCGCCGCTCCTGCCGGGCGGCTGGCGCTAGTCACGGCGCCCCGCGTGGACGCCGACGCCGCCGCCTGTCGCCGCGCCCTCGACGCCGCCGTCGCCGCGCCCGCCCGGCTCGACCCCGCGCCGCTCGCGGCGCTCGCGACCGCCGCGCCCGAGGCCCTCGACGATACGCTCCGCGCGTTCGCGGACGCCCATGGCGCCGCCGCGCTGCCCGTGCTGCAATCGCTGACGGCCGGCCGCACCGACCGCGTGGTGCGCCGCGCCGCGCGCCGGGCGCTCTACCGTCTCGCCCAGCGCGGCGTGCAGCCGCCGCCTGGTCCCGCGCCCCGGCCCGTCGTCGAGCGCCGCGCCGAGCGCGCCGCCCGCGCGTGGCTCAGCGGGGTGGACGGCAGCGGCTCGCGCGCGGTCTGGGTGCTGTTCGAGGGGCCCTGGAGCGGCCTGGCGCTGTGCTCGCTCATCGTCAACGACGAGGCGGGCGTGATGGACGTCGCCGGCGGCGGGATCACGAAGAAGCGCCTCGAGACCGAGCTGGCCGGGCTTCGCGCCTCCCAGAAGCTCCCGTGGGTGGAGGTCGAGCCCGCGCGCGCGCTCGCCGTCGTGGGCGAGGCGGTGGCGCTGCATCGCGCGCGCGGCACGACGCCGCCCGCGGCCTTCGGGCGGTGGGAGCGGCTGTTTTCCCCGAGCGAGCCCGCGGCCCCCCCCTCCCGCGCCGCCGACGCCGCGCTGGTAGAGGGGGCCGCGTCGCTGCTGGAGCTGCCCGAGCTGGCGGGCTGGTTCCTCGAGCCCGAGGCCGTCCAGGCCGACGCGCTCGACCTGCTCCAGGCCCGGGAGAGCAAGCTCGTGGTGAGCGATCAGATCAAGGCCGAGCGCGAGGAGGCGATCATCGGCCGCGTGGTGGAGCGCGAGCTCGGTCCGGACGTGCGCCGCCGGTGGGCCCGCCGCCTCGACGCCATGGCGTTCATCTTCCAGGCGACCGAGCGGCCGGAGCAGGCGGCGCTGGCCGAAGCGGCCGCCGCCGCGCTCGCCGACGTCGCGCGCGAGGCGCGCCTTCAGCCGTTCGCGCGGGCGCTCGCCCGGCGTGCCGTCGAGATCTCGGGCGAGGTCGCGCTCGGCAGGATTCCGGCCGCCGACGTGAGCCGCAAGCCCGGCGGCGCGTGATCACGGACGTTCCCGGCATCCGGGTCGGCCACGCCACCGACCCGGTCGCACTCACCGGGGTGACGGTGGTGCTCTGCGACACTCCCGCGGTCGCGGGCGTCGAGCTTCGCGGCTGGGCCAACGACGTGGTCGGCCTCGACTACCTCGATCCGCGCCACCTCGTCGGCACCGTGAACGGCGTCGTGCTCGGCGGCGGCAGCCGGTTCGGTGGTGAGTCGATCTGGGGCGTGCTCCGCTGGCTGGAAGCGCAGGGGCAGGGCTACGCCGCCGGCCCCACCGTGGTCCCGCACGTGCCCGGCGCCTTCCTCTTCGACCTGAACGTGGGCGACGGCCGCGTGCGGCCCACCCGCGAGATGGGCTGGGAGGCGGCCAGCCGCGCGGCCCGCGGCGCCGTGGCCGAGGGCAACGTCGGCGCCGGGACCGGGGCCAGCGTGGGAAAGGTCTACGGCCGGCCGCGCGCGATGCGCGGCGGCGTCGGCTCGGCCAGCGTGCGGCTGGACGACGTGATCGTCGGGGCGCTGGTCGCGGTCAACGCGCTCGGCGACATTCGCGATCCCGACACCGGCACGCTGATCGCCGGCGCCCGCGACGCGCCCGACGGCCGGCGGCTCGCCGACAGCGCCCGGGCCCTCCTGTCGGCGGGCGCGCCCGAGCGGTTCGCCGCGCCCGCCCACACGACGATCGGCGTGATCGCGACGAATGCCCGGCTGACCAAGGCGGAGGCGTCGAAGGTCGCCTCGCTCGGCATGCTCGGCTTCGCCCGCGCCCTGTCGCCCGCCCACACGGCCTTCGACGGCGACACACTCTTCGCGCTGTCCGTGGGCGCCGCCAGCGCCGACGTCACCCGGCTGGGCCTGGCCGCCGCCGAGGCCGTCGCCCAGGCCATCGCGCGCGGCGTGCGCGCCGCCACGTCCCTGCCCGATCTCCCGGCCGCCCGCGACCTCTAGGCTCGCGCGATCGGCCGCCGGCGGCGTCTTACCTCGTGGGGAATTGCCCGCCGCCGGCCGGCCGGCCATCCTGGCGCGTGGGCTTCGGGGACCACGACTTCATCCTGGCGAGCGTCGCCCGCCACACGCTCGAACGTGCCCAGGCGGAGGCCGCGCGACACCGGCTGGTGATCGAGGCCCTGCGGCCGCGGGAGGAGGCCGCGATGCTCGGCCTGGTGCGCGTTCCGGCAGGCGATCGGGTCACCGGGTTCGTCGCGCTGGTGATCCAGCCCGACGCCGCGACGATCCGGGCGTCATGGGACCTCGCGGCGTCGCTCCTGCCCTCCGGAGCCGAGCAGGTGCTCGGCCCCGGCTCCCTGCCCCACGTGACGCTCACGCAGTGCGCGCTCCGCGAGGCGCCGCGTGAGCGCCTGCGCCAGTATGTCACGCGGCTCGAGGAGCAGCTGCGCGGCCGGTCGGTCCAGCTGGACGCGGTCGTACCCTTCGGCGCCGGATTCCTGTTCTGGTGCGCGGAGCCGACCGGCCCCGCCCGCCAACTCTTGCAGACGGCCCACGAGCTGGCCGTCACGCTGGCCGAAGGCCATCTCGACCCCCTTGCCAACGCGGCCATCGTCACGCAGACGGCCCAGGCCTTCCAAGACGACCCTGTGCTCGTCGGCAACGCGCGCGCGTACGGCTACGCGCTCGTCCGGGGACACTACCTGCCGCACATCACGCTCGGCTTCGACCCGCGACTGGCCCCTCGCCCGGCGGGCGGAGCGAGCGCGGTCAGCCACCCGCACACGATGACGGTGGACGGCGTGGTGCTGGCGGCGCCGGGCCGGTTGGGCCGGGTCGAGACGGTGTTCTCACTGCAGTGAGACGGGGAACGCGCTGACGACACGGAAGCGCGCGCGGCGCGCCCGGACGGGCTTGCCGGCCGCGCGCAGGCGCGCGAAGCGCGCGACCAGGCGGCCGATCCCGACGCGGCCTTCCATGCGGGCCAGCCACATGCCGGCGCAGGCGTGGATCCCCGTGATGAAGGCCAGGTGGCGATTGGGGCCGCGGGCGAGGTCGAGCCGGTCGGGGTCGGGGAAGTGCGCGGGATCGCGGTTGGCAGCGCCGATGCCGAGCGTGACCAGCGTGCCCGCCGGCATCGGCACGCCGGCGATCTCGACATCGGCGACGGCGCGCCGGTTGCCGAGCTGATTGGGACTCTGGTAGCGCAGGAACTCCTCCACCGCGCTCGGGAGCAGCCCGGGCTCGGCGCGCAGCCGCGCGTGCTCGGCCGGATGCTCGAGCAGCGTGACGACGGCATTGGCGATGAGATTGGTCGTCGTCTCGTGCCCGGCGTTGAGCAGGAAGATGCACTGGTGCAGCAGCTCGACCTCGGTCAGACGATCCCCAGCATCCTCAGCCGCGAGGAGTGCACTCAGAATCTCTCCTGGATCAGTGCTCGGCCGGCGGCGCCGGTCCGCGATGAGCCGGCGTAGATACTCTTTGAACTCCTCCACCGCCCGGTTGCCCGCCGCCAGCCGGTCGGCGCCCGGCGCCGGCTCCAGCGCGCCCAAGATGGCCAGCGACCAGCCCCGCAGTGGGCCGCGCTCGTCGGCCGGCACGCCGAGCATGTCGCCGATGAGGGCGACGGGCAGCGCGGCCGCGAAGTCCTCGACCACGTCGAAGCCGCCGCGGGCGGCGGCGCGGTCGAGCAGCGCGTCCACCAGGCGCTCCACGCGGGGCTCCAGCGCGGCCAGGGCCTTGGGGGTGAAGGCCGGCGCGAACAGCCGGCGGATGCGCGTGTGATCGGGCGGGTCGCGGAACACGACGCTGGTCGTGTGGTGCTCGTAGAGCGGCGTGTCGCCGAACTTCGGGGCGAACTCCACGCGCTTGTCGGACGACAGGCGCTGGTGGTCCTGGTAGACCGCGACCACGTCGTCGTAGCGGGTGAGGAAGTAGGAGCCGTCGGGCTCGCGGTGCACCGGGTCCCACCGGCGCAGCCGCGCGTAGGACGGGAACGGGTCCTCGTAGAACTCGTCGGGCAGCTCACGCAGATCGAAGGCCAGCGCGGCGGCCCGCTCCAGATTCACGCGCGCCCCTCGTCCTCCATCGGCCGCAGCGTGTCGCGCGCGTCGGCCAGGCGCTCGCCCAGCGCGCGCACCTCGGCCAGGCGGTCGGCGCGGTACGCGAAGCGCGGGTCGGAGGCGTAGGGCGCCCACGCGTTCATGTAGTCGGGCCGGCTGAGCCCGAGCGCCCACTCCGACACCTGGGCCGGGTTCGCGAAGTCGGCCATCACGGCCACCTCGTTGTGGACGCCGCGGTTGGCTCCGTCGAGGAACGCCTGCAGCGCCCTGGGCTTGGGGCCGTGGGGCAGCCCGACCGGATGCAGCGTCACCATGCCGGGGCCGGCCAGCCCACCCGCGCTGAAGAACTCGCCGAAGTGGTAGCCGAGCGTCTCCAGGTAGTCCAGGTTCCTGTGGAAGAAGGGCACCCACATCGCCTCCTTCTCCACGGAGCGCACGGTGAACACGCAGAGGTAGCAGCCGGGCAGCTTGAAGATCGTGTGGCCGGAGGGCGGCACGTGCGAGCGGTCGGCCACCAGCGGGCGCACGTCCTCGACCGAGAACTTGTAGGGCAGGTACTCGCCCCGCCAGCCGATGACGTCGAACGGATGCGTGGGATGCACGCGCCGCGAGTAGACCGCCTCGACCTTGGAGACGATCTCGAAGCGCCCGCTCTCATTACGGGTGTCGAGCGAGCGGGGAAACCGGTAGTCGCTGCGGCTGTGGGTGATGAACTGTCCGGTGGTGGGCGCCTCGGACTTCTCCGGATCGCCGGCGAACGACTCGTACATCCAGTAGTACTGCGATCCCGCGCCCAGCTCGAACCGGTGCGTGACCCCCTTGGGCACGATCAGGAAGTCGCCCTTGCGGTACTCGATCGGCCCGAAGGTCGTCTCCAGCGTGCCCCGGCCCTCGTGGACGAAGAACACCATGGTCGCCGAGTGGTGCTCGAAGAAGTAGTCCATCGGCGCGCGCGGCGCCGTGACGTTCATCGCCGCCGTCGCGTTGGCCACGATGCGGGCCATGCCACGGTACACGTCGCGGGCCGGCTCGGCCGGCGCCACGCCGAGGACGTGATGGAGGCCACCGATCGGGCGCAGCGGCGACTCCCACGCTGGCGCCCAGTCGCGGAGATGACGGCTCTCGTCCGGCAGCCAGTTCGTCGGCGGATACAGGTGATAGGTGTGGCTCACCTTGCCCGCGAAGCCGCCGCGACCGTGTTCCTGCTCATAGACGTGCCGGAGCAGGGGCCCCGCGTGCGGGGCGCGCGGAACGACGCCGATCTCGGGAACGCCGCTGAAGTACTCGTATTTGTCCACGGCCGCGTCCTCCCAGCCCAGATTCTACGCCTACCGCAGCAGCAGGAGCAGCGCCCGGCGCTGGGCAAAAGGAGGGCGAGTCGCCGCCGTCCCCGTCCGAAGCCCGGTGGGCGTTGCTGGCCTCGGGTATGATGCGAGAGATGGCACGTCGAGGCAAAGTGATCCCGTTTCCGAGCCGTGGCGGCGCGCGGCCCGCGCCCGCCGACGAGCCCGGGCTCGTCGAGCTGCGTCGCTGCGATCAGGCGGAGGCGATGGTGCTGAAGAGCCTGCTCGAGAGCGAGGGCATCCCGACGGTGCTCCGCTCGCGCCTCGCTCACTCCGTACATCCGTTCACGGTCGGCGCCCAGGGCGAGGTGACCGTGCTGGTGCCGCACAGCGAGGTCGCCCGCAGCCGCGTGCTTCTGGCTGTCTAGCCCAGAATACGGTCCCCTCCCCGGCGGGCTCCCTGGGTCGCGCTGGACGTATCGGAATTGGGACATTGCGTGACCCAGGCTCGTCGTCTACCCTGTTCCCCGACAGAGGACGAGCCGCCGCATGCCCAGCGTTCTCAGGGAGCTGCCGCTCCCGTACGTGCAGCTGTCGGAGGGCCGCGGGGGCGGATTCGCGTCCGCGGTCCACGAGCCGAGCCCCGCCAGCGCTCCGTACCGTGCCTCGTCGACCGCGCCCGCAGAATCCCCCACCCGCGCCACGCCACCCCGCCGCGAGCGCGAGTCTTCCACGCCGCGGGTACGGCTACATCTCAAGCCGGGCCAGAAGGGCACGAAGCAGCTCCTCGCGCAGTACGGTGACCGCCTCATCTGCGTGCGCGATCGCTATGATGCGCAGCGGAAGAAGCGCCTGAAAACCGTGGAGCTCGTCGTCGCCGAACGCGACTGGGAGCCGCCACGACCTGCGTTCGCCGACGACCAAATCGTCGCCTTACGCGTAGCCTTTGCCGATGTCGCGGCCCGTGACCAGGTGAAGCAGGCCGGTGGGACCTGGAACCCAGCGCGAAGGGTCTGGCAGTTGCGCTACGACCGCGTGGTCGCGCTCGGCCTGAATACGCGCATCGTCGACGAAGCGGCATCCACTCGTAGATACCCGAGTTCAGGCGGAGAGCATCTCCATACAGATGCCCAGTCGCCATCCAGATAAAGATGCTTGCATCCACTGGTGGATGCCGGCATCTCGTACCAGATGACGGCGTTGCAGTCGAATAGTAGTTGGGCGGATGAGATCTCAGCATGAATCTCGGTGATCCCGATTCGGCTGCCAGTACGTGCACATGAGGGCTCGACGGCCCGTCGCGACGGTCGGTCTTGTCCTCGTTGTTCTTCTCGCGTTTCGCGGCGCCGAAGCGCAGGAGGCGGGAAAGGTATACCGCATCGGCGTGCTGGAGACGACGGGGGCCGCGCTGAACGCCGCCAATCTCAATGCCTTCCGAACTGGGCTGAAAGAGCTCGGGTACGTCGAGGGACGCAATCTGGTCATCGAGTATCGATCGGCCGATGGCCGGTCTGAACGCTTCCCCGCTTTGGCGACCCAGCTGGTTCGCTCAAAGGTCGACCTGATCTTGACCAGAGGAACGCCAGCGGTAATCGCGGCGAAGAACGCCACGCCAACGATCCCGATCGTCATGGCCGCCAGTGGCGATCCTCTGAGCACGGGAGTCGTCACCGGGCTCGCACGCCCGGGTGGGAACGTTACAGGGCTTAGCGCGCTGACCGCGGAACTGGGCGGCAAGCGCCTGCACCTGCTGAAGGAGGCGGTTCCCGTTCTGAGACGGGTCGCTGCCCTGCTCGACATGGAGAACCCTACACTCGCTATTCAGTGGCAGGCGATAGAGGCCGCGGCATTATCTATGGACGTTCGACCCCAGCTTCTCGACGTGCGGAAGGCCGAGCATTTCGGGCCAGCGTTCGACGCCGCGATCAAGGAGCGGGCTGATGCCGTGATCGTAAGTCTCAGTACCCTCACGCAGAGCAATGTTGGACTCGTCACTGACTTGGCAGCCAGGCGTCGGCTTCCCTCCGTCTATTCCTCCAGGGAGTTCGTGGATGCCGGGGGGCTGATGGCCTACGGAGTGAGCTATCCGGACCTCTATCGGCGCGCCGCGAAATACGTCGCCAAGATCTTTCAAGGCGCCAAGGCCGCCGACCTACCCATCGAGCAGCCGACGAAGTTCGAGCTTGCCATAAACATGAAGGCCGCCAAGGCGCTTGGGCTGACAATCCCGCCGTCGCTGCTGTTGCAGGCGGATCATGTAGTTGAGTGAGTGTTGGCCAAGCCTCGGGTACCGCGGGGAATGTGATGGAGTCGGGTGGGAAGAACGAGCGAGAAGACGGTTCATCTTGCCGGCACCCGCCCAACAACAGGCTTGAGCGGGCCGGCTCGACGCCGGCCGCTCAGCCTGAGCGTTGGGCGGACGGATGAGCGCACCCCGTCTCTGAAATGACCCAGCGCCGCGGGAAGTCAGACCGCCTGTTGCGCTCGGTCCGTGGCGACTAGAAAATCC
>DASTOJ010000060.1:0-9513 GCA_035762565.1 Candidatus Methylomirabilota bacterium
GCGCCGTGGGGTGCCGATGCCCCGGCTGGTTCATTCGTGCCTCACACGTGCACCGATCGCCTCAGGCCAGACGGGCGAGGCGGGTTGGCCAGGGAGATCCCTGGGGTAGAATCGCGCCCGTGCGACTCGTACCGACGCTGCTCCTGGTCATCGCTGCCGTGTTCCTCCCGGCGGCCGCCGGAGCGCAAGAGTTGGTCCCGGCCGGGCCGTCGTTCCGGGCCGAGGTCGAGCCGGACCTGCTCGGCCGGCGGGGTCCGGCCATCGTCGGCTGGCTCTACAACGACCACACGTTCTCGGTCAGCAACGTCCGCGTCCGGGTCGACGTGGTGGACGCCGGCGGGCAGACGCTCACCAGCGGCGAGGGCTGGGTCTACGGCAACGTGCCCGCCGGCGGGCGCGCGTACTTCTTCGTCCCGGTGCCGCGTTACGGGGCCGGCTATCGCGTGGCCGTCCTGCGCTTCGACCGCCTGCAGTTCGAGTGATCGCTCCGCTTGTCACGAGCCTGCTCGAGGCCGTCGACGTGCAGCACGTGGTCCTGGCCGTCGGCGTCTGGCTGCTTCTGACCGCCGGCTCGCTGGCCGTCGTGGTGCGGGTGGTCGTGGCGCTGCCACCGGACTATTTCGAGCGGGAGCAGTCCCCCCGGGCGCGATGGACCACGGCCCGCATCGCCCGCAACCTCGCCGGGATTGGCCTCATCGTGGTGGGCGCAGTGCTCTCGCTCCCTGGGATCCCCGGGCAGGGCGTGCTCACGATGCTGGCGGGTATCCTGCTCGTCGATTTTCCCCGGCGCCGGGCACTGGAGCGCCGGCTCCTCGGTCGGCCGGGCATGCTCACGACCCTGAATCGTCTGCGCGCCAGGTTCGGCCGGCCACCGCTGCGGACGCCGCGCTGAGCCGGACCGCGTCCGGCGCGCTCAGATCGCCGGCCGCTGGCGGCCCAGTGCGAGGCCGACCCCGGCGAGGGCCAGCGCCGCGCCCACGCCCAGCCAGCCGACGTGCAACAGGAGCGCGCCGCACATCAGGAGTGCGGCGCCGGGTATCGCGATGTCGGCGAGCGTGGCCGGCGTCACGGGGCGGGTCCGGCCGCGCGCCAGCCACAGCAGACTGGCGTTCACGAGCATGAAGCTGGCCAGCACCGCGGCGTCAGTCAGCGTCGCGGCCTGGACGAGATCGCCGCCGACCACGACCAGGCCTGTGAGGGCGAGCGCGGTCCAGATGGCGATCACGGGCGTCGAGCGGGAGCCGACGCGGGCGAGCCGGTGCGGAAGCCGACCTTCCGAGGCCATCCCGTACATCGAGCGCGAGGCGGACAGCACGAGCAGGAGCACGGTGTTGGCGGTCGCCGCCAGCGCCATGAGGGCCAGCGCCGTGTCCGCCCCCGGGCCCAGCGCCCGTCGGGCCACGAGCGCCAGTGGCGCCGGGGACGTGCTCAGATCGCGCCAGCCGGCGGCGGCGACCGCCGACAACGCCACCAGCACGTACACTGCCGTCGTGATCACGAGCGACAGCAGCAACGCCCGCGGCAGGTCGCGCGCGGGCGCGCGCATCTCCTCCGCGAAGTTTCCCAGCTCGTCGAACCCCAGGTAGGCGAAGAAGATGAGGGCCGCCGCCGCCCAGACGCCGCCGGTCCCGTGCGGCATCTCGCCGTAGTCCGCGGCCGGCCACTGCGGCAGCCCGAGGACGATGACGAAGAGCAGCCCCGCCGCCTCGACCACCGTGAGGGCGATCGCCAGGCCGACGGACTGCGAGATCCCCACGTGGAGGACGAGCGCGACGACCGCGAGCAGGACGACGGCGTTGAGGACGATCGGCGTGCCGGCCAGGTACGCCAGGTAACCGCCGAAGCCGAGCGCGACGGCCCCGGCCGCCAGGAAGTCGGCGATCAGCATCAGCCAGCCGGCGACGAAGCCGACCCGGGGACCGAAGGCCAGCGTGGTGTACTGGAACTCCGGCGAGTCCTTCGGCCGTCGCTGAGCGAGGCGGCCGTAGGAGTACGCGGTCAGGCCGGCGGCGAGGGCGGCGATCACGAAGGCCAGCCACAGCGCGCCACCCGCCCGGGCGGCAGCGGGACCCACCAGGGCATAGACGCCCGCGCCCAGGATGACGCCGACGCCGGAGACGGTGACCTGCCAGAGCCCGAGGGTGCGGCGGAGCGCGCCCGCGGACGCGCCGGCGTCGCCGGGCCTCAGCGCGGGCGCCTGTCGCGCAGCGCGAGCTGGCCCTGGCGCGTGAAGTCGATCGACTCGCCGAGGATGCGGGCGGCCTCCTGGGGCGCGTGGAAGCCGGTCGAGTTCTCGGCCTCGACGAAGTCCAGGTAGAACTGGGCCTTGCGCTGGAACTCGCGCGCCGAGGCCAGCTCGGCGTCCGGCCGTCCCGCCGCGACGGCGGCCTTGAGGTCGGTGATGAGCGCCATGAGCGCGTCCATGGCGCGGTTGCGCAGCTCGTACGTCCGCTGCTGGATGGTGAGGACCCGTGCCTTCAGCTCGTCCTCCGACCACCGGTGGCAGCTCTGGCAGGCGCGATTGACGTTGAGCAGCGGGCTGCGCACGTGGTGGTCGCTGATCTTCTGCGCGCCCACGCGCGTGTAGGGCATGTGACAGTCGGCGCAGGCCACGCCCGAGCGGGCGTGGATCCCCTGGCTCCACAGCTCGAACTCCGGGTGCTGGGCCTTGAGCGCCGGCGCTCCGGTGTCCTTGTGCGTCCAGTCCCTGAACTGCTCGGCGTCGTAGTAGGCGAGGATCTGGTCGACCTTGAGGCCGCGGGACCACGGGTACACCAGGCGCTTGTCGGGGCCCTTGAAGTAGTACTCGACGTGGCACTGGCCGCACACGAACGCGCGCATCTCCTGCCGCGTGGCGTCGCGGTTCACGTCGTAGTCCTTCACGCCCTCGGCCGCCTTCAGGCCCCGCAACCCTTCCAGGAACGCCGGCCGTGTCACGCGCAGCTGCAGCGTGTCCGGCGCGTGGCAGTCGAGGCAGGCGACCGGATGGGTGACCAGCTTGCGGGCCTCGGCGTAGGGCAGCCGGTTCAGCGCCTCGAAGCCCTTCACGAGGTCGCCGTTGCCGAGCGCCCACATGGGGGCATAGACCGAGGCGTGGCACTGCAGGCACGTGCCCGGCTGCTGCACCACCAGCTGCCGCTCGGTGAAGGTCTGGTCGTCGAGCATGTAGGCGTGCCCGCGCTCCTCGCGGAAGTCCCGCGAGAAGGCGTAGCCGGCCCACATGGCCTTGAGCCGCGGGTCTTCCTCCAGCTTGGACTGGGCGACGATCGAGCGCGGGTCGGCCTGGCTCGGCGTCCGCGGCACCGCCTCGCTGCCGCCGTGGCGTGTACGCACCTGGTCCACCGTCCGCCGGTAGCCGTCGTACTGGAACGGGAAGTTCTTGCCCCACGCCGCCGGATCGGTCGTCGTGTCGTCCAGGGCCACGACCCGGTAGAACGGATTGCGCGCCTCGCTCTTGCGCTCGAGGATGTTCACGAGCAGCGCCACGCCGCCGGCCCCGGCCAGGACGGCCAGCAGCGCGATCAGGACGATGACCATTGATCGTCTCATCGTGTCCTCACTGGAGGTGGCCCACCGAGGCGTGGCAGCCCGTGCACGTCAGCCGGGCGGCGCCGTGGCGGCCGGCGTCGATCGACGCCACGACGGCGGCGTGGCAGTGCCGGCAGGCGGTCTCGGTCACCCCGTGGTTGCGCGCGCTGATCCGGATCGGCTCGTGAAAGCGGCCGCTGGTGAACGCGAACGAATGCCAGAAGCCGTTGAGCGCCTTGGTCGTGTACTTGCCGATCAGGCCGGGGGGCGTGTGGCAGTCGTTGCACACGGCGACGGCGCGGTGGCTGCCGGCGGTCCAGCCGTCGAGCTGCTCGCGCATGACGTGGCAGTTGGCGCAGGCGGCCGGGTCGTCGGTGAGGTAGGAGCCGCCGCGGGCATAGACGAATGTATAGGCGCCGATCCCGAGCGCCAGCCCCATGGCGACGGCCAGCGCGACGGCCGCCCGCGCGGGCCCTGCGGTCACGCGGGGATCGTGCGGCCTCGGCGCTCCCAGCCCGTCGTCACGACGCGGCCGTCTTGACGATGAGCACCGGCCGGTCCGCGTGGCGGAGGACGCCCTCGGACACGCTGCCGAGCAGGATGCGCTCGAGGGCCCCGAGCCCGCGGGCACCGACCACGACGAGATCGACGTCGGGTCGGGCGGCGGCCTCGACGATCTCGTCCACCGGGCGGCCGACGATGATCTGCCGCTCGACGGTCTTCACGACCGCGGCGAACACGGCGGCCGCCTTGGCGAGCGCCTGCTCGAGCGCGGCCCGGCGCTCCTTGACGATCTGGTCGATCGCCTGCCGCACCAGCCCGGCCGCGAGCGCCGGCGTCGTCGCCGGATAGCGCGGCGGCTCGGCGACGCCGAGCAGCCGCACGAGGAACGCGGAATCGAGCGGCAGCCGGGCCAGGAAGGCCGCCGCGAGCTCGGAGTGCGGCGAGCCGTCGATCGCCACCAGCGCGCCGCGCAGGCGCGCCGTCCCACCCTTGACGACGAGCACCGAGCAGCGGGCATGACGGGCGACGCCGAGCGACACGCTGCCGAGCAGGGCGCCGGCCACCGCCCCCAGGCCCCGCGCCCCGAGGACGATGAGCTCGGCCCGCCATTCCTCCGCCGCCCGGGCGATCACGTCGCGCGCGTCGCCTTCGGCCACGTGGATCTCGGCGGCCCGGAACCGGAGTGCCAGCGCGGCCCGGGCGGCCTCGGCCGCGCGCTGCGCCTCGTCCAGCAGCGACTTGTGGAACTCGTGCACCGGCGGCACGTCCAGCACCGCCACCGGCACGTTCACCACGCTGACGACCCGCAGCTCGGCCCCGGCAGGCAGCGGGAACCGGGTCAGCCACGCCGTCGCCGCGCGCGCGTCCTCGGAGCCGTCGGTCGCCAGCAGCACCCGCATCGTCACGCCCTCCTGTCGCCGGTGTCCCGAGCCAGACGCTCGCGCACCGCGTGGTCGACGTGGACGAGGCGCGAACGAACTCGTGACCGGGGCCCTAGGATACCGCACCCCGGCGGCTGCGCGGTCCACCCTCCGGCGGCGCGCCCAGTGCGCGAGCCGCCGCATAGTACTTCTTCGGCCGGCGGCTGCTGTCCCGGTCGATACCCCGGCGGCGTTGCAGGCGCCGCCCCAGCTTGGTGAGGGCGCCGGTCAGCGCCAGCGCCGGCGTCGTCGCCCGATCCTCCACGTGCACACGGCCCCACCCGGCGAGGGTGACCGTCAACCCGCAGCGGAAAGCGACCCCGCCCTTGGGACCGTTGTCGTCGCTGAAGATCACGCGCGCGCTCGAAGCGCGCTCCGGCAGCGCGGCCAGCGCGGTCGCCAGGCGGGCGGCGGCGCGCACCCGCGCCGCCTCGGAGCGCGGCAGTCCCTGGACCTCCACCCGGGGGATCGTGGCCGCCCGCGGCGCCGTCATGGGTAGGACACCACGATCGTCTCGACGTCCGAGCAGCAGGCGTCGGCTCCGACGATCCGGCGCAGCATGTCGGTCTCGGTGACGATGCCGACGATCCGCCCACGCTCCACCACGGGCAGCGAGCCGAGGCCCTCCTCGCGCATGATCCGGGCCGCCTCCTCGAGCCCGGCGTCCCCGCCGATCGAGGTCACCGGCGCCGACATCACCGCGCGCACGGGCCGCTCCGAGAGCATTCGCTCGACCGGCACGCTGCCGATGGCGCGGAAGACCTCCGGCTCGAACAGCTGGTGGCGCAGGTCGCGGTCGGTCACGATCCCGCAGAGCAGGCCGTCGCGGCCCACCACGGGCAGGTGACGGATCTTGTTGCGCACCATCAGGGTCACGGCGTCGTGACACGACGCCTCGGCGCCGACGGTCACGACGTTGCCGCTCATGAGCTCGTTCACTCGAGTCACGATACTCCTCCGTTGTCACGGTTGTCCGGCCGCACGGTGAGCACGGGGCACGGCGCCCGGCGGACGACCCGCTCCGCCACGCTGCCCAGCAACAAGCGGTCGAGGCCCGTACGGCCCTGGGTTCCCATCACGATCATCTCGGCGCCCTCGTCGCCGGCCACCCGCACGATCTCCTCCCACGGCACGCCGACCTTGAGGAGGCTCCGAGAGCTGACTCCCTGGGCGGCCAGGGCCACGGCCCGCTCGGCCAGCGTGTCGGTCGCCCACTTGCGCTGCGCCTCGAACACCGCCCGCACCGCCGGCGTTCCCAGGGTCTCGCGCCAGAGCGGCGCCTCGCTGGCCACGTGCAGCAGCAGCAACTCGGCGCCGAGGACCCTGGCCAGCGCCCCGGCCTGGCGCTCGGCCGCCGCCGCCGCCTCCGAGAAGTCGGTGGCGCAGACGAGGCATTTCATGGCCGCCGCTCCTCGCGCGCCATCTCGCGCTCGAGTTGCCAGCGGTGGCGGTCGCGCTCGTCCAGGATCTCGGCGGACGTGCGGAACTCGGCGTCGGGAGCCTGGGGCACGCCGAGCGCTTCGCCCAGCTCGTCCACGACATCCTGGTCGGGCGTCGCCGTGCTGCCGCCGACGGCCTCGTCGCCGGCGCCGGCGGCATTCTGCCAGTCGGCGTCCACGTCGCCGCCGGTCAGACGCGGGCTGGTCTCCGGATGCACGCGCACCTCGGCGGCCATCTCCACGACGTGGCCGGCATCGCCGCTATCAGCCGGCCGCCGGCGCGGCCGCCTGGATCGCCGCGCGCGGGTCATGCCCGCACCCACTGGGATTTCAGATCCCGCGGCAACTGGGCGACGATGTCGTCCGCCTCGCCCTCGGAGAGCTGCTCCTTGAGCCCAGCGAACACCGCGTCGGTGACCCGCTCCGCCTGGCCGAGCGACTTGAGCCCGGCTTCCGCCCGCACCCGCTCCAGGAAGTCGCTCCGCCGCAGCTTCAGCGGCCGGCTCGACGGCCGGTGACCCTCCGCCCACAACCGCTGCAGCTCGCGCGGTAGCTGTGCCGAGGCGTGCGCCGCCTCGTTCACCGTCAGCCGGTCGCGCAGCGCGTGCAACACGGCCGCCGCCGCCTGCTTGGCGTTCTCCATCGATTCGATCTCCGCCTCGACGCTCACCCGGGAGTAGAGCTGCCGTGCTTGCATGACCCCCTCCTTTCGGCCCGACGACGCCTGCCGCAGCGTGTCCGTCGGGGAGGAAAATGCAACGAGGGTGCCGCGGATTTGCCCCGGAACGTTCCGTGATTGCGTGGCGTTCCGTGGTATTCCGTGGCGCCGGACGTGCGGCCGGTGTCTGGACGCTGGGGCGCGGCCGCCCCATGGGGCGTGCCCTCCCCGAACGGCCCGTGGCGTCACAGCACGCCGAACAGCGGGCAGAGCAGGCGCAACCCCAGCCAGATCACGGCGATGCCCACCAGGTCGGGAATGATGCCGGCACGCACCATCTCGCGCAGCGGTCCCCGGCCGGAGCCATAGAACGATCGCGTTCGGCGGCCCCGAGCAGCCGCCGCCGCGGGCCGGGGGCGGTCTCCGGCGTCAGTCCGCGACCGCCTCGTGGCGCCCGGCGCGGAGCAGCGCCACCGGAATCCCGGCGCGCCGGTAGACCTGCGCGGCGACGCCGCCGACGAGCCGGAGGCGCGGGCGCGGGCCGACGGGCATGGCGATGAGGTCGGCGCCGAAGGCGTCGGCCTCGGCCAGGATCTCCTCCACCGGCTCGCCGAAGCGCACGGCCGGCTCGATCGGCGCGCCGTCGAGCGCCAGCACGATCGTCTCCAGCCAGTCGCGCGTCTCGGCGTCGAGCCGGGCCATCTCCTGGTCGCTGTAGGCGACGACGCGGCCCTCGTCGTTGACCAGGTTGCCCGGCATGGGGGCCACGTGCAGCAGCCGCACGGTGGCGCCGGCGCCGCGGGCGAGGTCGCCGACCGCCGCCAGGAACGAGTCGGGCGGCTGGGTCTGCCGCAGCGGAACCAGGATGCGTTTTGCCATGGTCTTCTCCTCACCCGCGATGGACGGCCGTCACCACACGCGCAGGCCCGGCGCGTCGAACGGCGTCGAAGCGATCAGCCGGGCCAGGGACGGCCCGTAGGCCAGCACGATCAGCACCAGGGCCAGGGCCAGCCACGGCCGCCAGCGGTCGAAGATGGCGGGCGCGTGGTCGGGCCCGGACATCGCCTCGGCGAACGCGACGCCGTGCGGCGCGGGCTGCCGCGAGGCGACCAGCGTCAGCGCGAGGTTCAGGAAGTAGAGCAGCGCGCTCAGCGTGAGGATGGCGCCGCCGATCCCGACCAGCGGCAGCAGCGGCTTCCACTCGGCCTGCACGTAGGGCGCCGCGCCGATCATCGTGCGGCGCGGCATCCCCATGAGGCCGAGGCGGTGCAGCGCGTTGGAGAAGATCACCATGCCGGCGACCCACGACCACACCTGGACCAGCGCCAGCCGCCGGCTCCACAGCGCGCGGCCGCGCAGCAGCGGCACCAGCCAGTACGTGATCCCCATGAAGGACAGCGTGACCGCGGTGCCCACCGTGAGGTGCAGGTGGCCGGGGATCCAGGCCGTGTTGTGCACGAGCCGGTTGAGGCTGAACGAGGCGTTGACGAGGCCGCCGATGCCGCCGAACGCGAACAGGATCATCGCCAGCACCTGGGCCGCCACCGGGGGATCGCCCCACGGCAGCCGCCCGAACCACGCCACCCAGCCCCGCCCGCCCCGCGCGCGGGCCCCGCTCTCCAGCGAGGCCACGACGTTGAAGAACGTCAGCAGGCTCGGGAAGAACACGGCGAAGGTGAGAAACGCGTGCACGAGCTTCCAGCCCTCGTGGATGCCGGGGTCGGTGTACTGGTGGTGGAAGCCGAGTGGGGTCGACAGGACCAGGAAGAGCAGGAACGAGGCGCGCGCCAGCGGGTCGCTGAACAGGCGGCCGCCAGCCTGGCGCGGCACCAGCGTGTACCAGGACACGTAGGCGGGCAGCAGCCAGAAGTACACGATCGGGTGCCCGGTGAACCAGAACAGCACGCGGGCCAGCAGCGCGTCGGTGCCGGCCACGAGGCCGAGCGACCACGGGATCAGCATGAAGAGCATCTCGGCGGCGAGGCCGAGCGAAGCCAGCGTCCACATGAAGAACGTCACCAGCGCCATGAACGCCGGCAGCGGCGTCCGGGCGGCCGGGTGCGCGCGGCGCCAGGCGCGCCACGTCAACGTGAGGTTGAGCGTCACCAGCCAGGTCCCTACCACCACCAGCGTCAGCCCGATGTAGAACGCCCAGTGCGCCTTGAGCGGCGGGTAGAACGTGAACATGACGGTGGCGGCGTTGCCGACGAGCGGGATCGCGGCCAGCAGCAGGCCGCCCAGCATCAGCCAGAACGTGACCCAGCCGAGCCGGCCGGAGGCCAGCGGCGTGCCGAGCGCCTCCACCGTGATGAAGGGCAGGAAGCCGCAGATGAAGAACGTCGTCCACACCAGCACGTTGAGGACGCCGTGGACGGTGAGCCCGTGGTAGTAGGACTGCACCGCCGGCGCCAGCGCGGGGTAGATGTTGATGCCGGCGTGCTCCAGCGCCTGGGCCAGGCCCGTG
>DASTOJ010000061.1:0-5369 GCA_035762565.1 Candidatus Methylomirabilota bacterium
CTAGTGTTCCGTCCGGAAAGTCATGTTAACGACCAGAGCCCCGGCGGAGGGCTTTCTTGATGATGGCGGCCGGCTCCTTGGTCCAGACAAAGGGAGTAGGGTGAGCATTCCACTCCGTGAGGTAGCGCTCGATGTGACGGATGAGCGCGCGGACCGTCTCGAAGGAGCCGCGCCGCACCGACTTGCGCGTGAGAATGCTGAACCACGCTTCGACCATGTTGAGCCAGGACGCCCCCTTCGGGGTGAAGTGAAACTGGACGCGGGGGTGGGCCGCCAGCCATGCCTGCACCGCCGGCGTCGAATGCGTGGACGAGTTGTCCAGGATGACGTGCAGGTCGTGCCCGCGGTAGCCGTGGACCAGGCGTTTGAGGAAGGCCAGAAAGTCCGCCCCGGTGTGCCGATCGCGGCACTCGCCCACGACCTTGCCACTGGCGACCTCCAGGGCGGCATACAAGCTGGTCAGCCCGTTGCGGCGGTAGTCGTGGGTCTGCCGGGCGGGCAGCCCGGGGCGCAGCGGCAGCAGCGGCTGGGTCCGGCTGAGCGCTTGGATCTGGGTCTTTTCGTCCAGGCTCAGCACCACGGCGTTCGTCGGCGGATTGAGATACAGCCCCACCACGTCGTGAATCTTGGCCTCGGCGTCGGGATCGGTCGTGAACTTGAACGTCGTCACGCGATGGGGCTGCAGCGCATGCCCCTGCCAGATCCGGTGCACGGTGCTGTGCGACACGCCCACGGTGCGAGCCAGGTCCCGCGTCGTCCAGTGGGTCAGCCCGGCTCCGGGCGGCTTCAGCGTCAGGGCCACGATCTGGGCCCGCTTGCGGGCGGTGACCGTCGGCGGCCGGCCCGACTTGGGCCGCTCCCGCAACCCGGCCACGCCCCCGTCGGCGAAGCGCCGCCGAATCCGGCTGACCTGGACCACCGTGTAGCCAATCCGCTCGGCGATCTCCACGCCCGACAGCCCCTGCGTCATCAGGAGCACCGCCCGGGCGCGGCGACTCAGCCCGGCCGGGGTCGACGATGCCCGCTGGAGCCGCTCCAGCTCCGCGCGGTCGGCGGCACTCACTTCGATGGGGCGCACGTGATTGGCCATGAATGCCCTCCCGGAGCATGCCATGGCCTATAGTATCTTTACTTCGGTTACGGAACACTAGACGACCGGATCGATCTCCGGTTGGCTCGCACGTCAGGAGCGCCGCCCGGCGCTCCTGACGCCCCCCGACGATTGCCAATGTGACCACACATGACTATATTGTGGCCATGGAAGCGGTCAAGTATCTGCGGCGGATGCGGCGCGGACATCCCGTGACGGTCCTTGATCGGGACACCCCGATCGCGCGGATCGTTCCCTATGCTCCGGAGGCGGCTGGTCTCACGATCCGGCGGCCCCCCGCCGGGGTCGGGAAGCCGTCTCGGGTGCGCCTGCCGCCCCGGCTGAAGACGGATGTGGACATCGTTGCGCTTCTGATGGAGGAACGACAGCCGGCGTGATCGGATCGCCGTGATCGGCGACTCCATGGAGCAGGCGCTCGGCGACGTCACGGTGCTCGACCTCGGCCAGGTCATCGCCATGCCCTTCTGCACGATGCTGCTGGCCGACCTCGGCGCCCGGGTGATCAAGGTCGAGTCGCGCGAGCGTGGGCGCGAGCGGGTGTCGCTGGGGATCAAGCGGGTGCGCGACGGCGTCGAGGAGCGGGTGCCCGCGGCCCAGTACCGCGAGCGCAACAAGCTGGCGGTCAGCCTCGAGCTCAAGACGCCGCAGGGCGTGGCGCTGTTCAAGGAGCTCGTGCGGCACGCCGACGTGGTGGCCGAGAACTTCAGCGTCGGCACGATGGACCGGCTGGGGCTCGGCTGGGACGACCTGCGGGCGATCAACCCGCGGCTCGTCTACGCCTCGGTGACGGCCTTCGGGCAGCACGGTCCCTACGCCGACCAGCGGGGCTACGACATCCTGGCCCAGGCGATCAGCGGCTACCTCTCGATCACCGGCTTTCCGGAGAACCCGCCCACCAAGTCGGGGCAGTCGATCTCGGACTACTACGCGGGGATGCTCTGCGCCTTCAGCATCGTGTCGGCGCTGCACTATCGCACCCGCACCGGCCAGGGCCAGCGCGTCGACATCGCGCTGCTCGACAGCCTGGTGGTGGCGCTCGACAACCTGGGCGAGCGCTACACCGTGGGCGGCGAGGTTCTCACCCGCTCGGGCAACGTGGCCTTCACGGGGTCGAGCACCGGCGTCTACACGACGGCGGACGGCCACGTGGCCGTCTCGGCGGGGGCGAGCGACGCCGTCTGGCGCCGGTTCTGCGCGATCATCGGCCGCGAGGACCTCTCGCGTGACCCCGCGTTCGCCACCGCCGCCGCGCGTCGCGATCGCCGTGACGACATCGCGGCCGTCGTCCAGGCGTGGACGTCGACGCGGCCGAAGGCCGACGTCGTCCGCATGCTGGCGCAGGGCGGTGTGCCGGCCGCGCCGGTCAACAACGTGGCCGAGATGGTCGCCGATCCCCAGGTACACGCCCGCGAGATGTTCGTGGAGCGCGACCATCCCGTCTACGGGCGCCTGAAGATCACCGGGACGCCGCTCAAGCTCTCGACGACCCCGGGACGCATCCGCTCTCTGGCCCCCATGCCCGGCGAGAACAACGAGGAGGTCTTCTGCGGCCTCCTCGGCCACT
The DNA here is from genome assembly GCA_035762565.1 of Candidatus Methylomirabilota bacterium. GTDB lineage: Bacteria > Methylomirabilota > Methylomirabilia > Rokubacteriales > CSP1-6 > AR5. Next base: position 2,676 of record DASTOJ010000061.1, read on the forward strand.
CGAAAGACGACCTCGCGCGCTGGCGCGCCGACGGGGTGATCTAGGAATCGAGGGGCGCCACGGCGCCCCGAGCCGCCCGGGGGTCATAGGGGGCCATCTCGGGGCCCCCTATTCCAGAGGCACGAAGATCGACACGCGCGGGTCGGGGCCGACCTCGCGCGTGATGTGGCCCTGGCCGGTGAGGTCCTCGGCGATGAGGACGTCGCCGGGCTGCAGGCGGCGCACGGTGCCGTCGCCGATCTCGATGTCGACCGCGCCCGAGAGCGTGAAGACCGCCGCCCGTAGCGGCGCGTGGTGCCAGGGATTCGTGCGCTTGGGATCGAAGCGGCGGATGATGATGCCGCTGCCGGGGAGCAGCTCCGCCGTCTCCGACTGATCACCCCGCGGCTCGAACCGCGGCGTCACCTCCTCGAAGTGCGACTTCCCGTCCGGGCCCGTGAACAGCCGCATGATCGCCATGGCCTCCTCCCTACGCGCTCACGTGCTTGATGAACTTTTCCGGCGGGTCCTCGCCCCACTGGCTCACGAACGCCTCGTGGGCCGGGAGCAGGTTGCAGCCGCTCCGCGCGTTGAGGCGGTCGGTGTCGGCCCAGCGCTCGTGGACGCGCCCCCAGGGGTCGCACCAGTAGTCGTAGACCTGGCTGCCGAGCAGGTGCCGGCCGACGCCCCACATGTGCTCGTACTTGCCCAGGCGGGCGAGGTACTCGTGGTCCTTGAAGACCGCGTCGACGTCGGGGACCTCGAACGACATGTGATTCATGCCGGCCCGCTCGTTGTGGACGCAGAACAGCGTGTGGTGATCCACGTACTCGTCGCCGCGGTCGCAGCGGTTGAACGAGCCGATGATGTTGTCCTGGGCCCCGGCGTACACGTCGTCGGAGCCGATGAACCCGAGCGTCTCGCGGAACCACTGCACGGTCTCCTTGACCTTCGGCGTGCCGAACACGCCGTGGCCGATCCGCTTGATCGGCGAGGGCGACTTCCGCAGGCGCATCAGGTCGCCGGCCCGGCGGAGCGGCTCGGTGCCGGTGTTCATCGGCTGCTCGGGGACGGGGATCGGCGGCGGCGTCTCGAGCCCGTGGACGACCTCGATCTGGTAGCCGTTCGGCTCGCGCAGCCGCACCCGTGTGCCGCCCCCGGGCTCGTCGATCTTCTCCACCGCCGAGGCCCCCGGCGCCCTGGCCAGCCGGTGCAGGTCGTCCTCGCCGGCGGCGTGATAGGCGAAGCCCACGAAGGCCGGGTCGCCCTTCTCCGTCACGTGGAGGTGATGGACGGGGCCCGTGCCCCGCATGTAGAGCGCGGTCGGCGTACGGGCCGCGCGGATCAGCCCGAAGTGGGTGAGGAACTCCTCCATGACGTCGAGGTCGGGGGCCCGCAGGCGCCCGTAGGCCAGGTCCGTGACCTTGATCAGTGGCATCGTCGTGCCTCCTTCAGGGGGTCGGGTCGTCGCCGTCGTGGAGACCAAGATACGCCTGCTGAATGCGGGACTGCGCGCGCACGACGGCGGAGGGGCCGCCGGCGACGACGCGGCCTTCCTCCAGCACGTAGACGCGGTCGGCGAGGTCGAGGGCGCGGACGACGTTCTGCTCCACCAGGAGGATCGCCACGCCCTCGGCGTGAATCGCCCGGATCGCCTCGAACACGGCGTCGACCACCGCCGGCGCCAGCCCCAGCGAGGGCTCGTCCAGCAGCAACAGCCGGGGACGCGCCATGAGGGCGCGGCCGATGGCCACCATCTGCTGCTGCCCGCCCGAGAGCGAGCCGGCCAGCTGCGCGCGCCGCATCTTCAAGATCGGGAAGAGCCGGTAGACGCGCTCGAGGGTGTCCCCCCGCGTCCGGCGCGCCTCGCCGCGGTAGCAGCCGATGTCGAGGTTCTCCTCGACGGACATCCGTGCGAACAGCCGCCGGCCCTCCGGCACCAGCGCGATGCCGTGGCGGCAGATCCGGTGCGCCGGCACGCCGCCCAGGTCCACGCCGGCGATGCGCAGCTCGCCCGACCGCGCCCGCAGCAGGCCCGCGATCGTGTTGACCAGCGTGCTCTTGCCCGCGCCGTTGGGCCCGATCACGGCGACCACCTCGCCGTCGTCCACCTCCAGCGAGGCGTCCCAGACGGCGGGGGCGTCACCGTAAGCGATGGCCAGCCCGCGCACCTCAAGCAACATGAGCCTGGCCGAGGTAGACCTCGACGACGCGGGGCGTCCGCATGACCTCGTGCGGGCCGCCCTCGGCGATCACCTCGCCCTCGTTGAGGACGACCACGCGGTGCGACAGCTCGAGCACCGCGCGCATGAGGTGCTCGACGAAGACGATGGCCACGCCGCGCGCGTGGATCTCGCGGATGAGGCGGATGGCGGCGGCGATCTCGCCGGGGTTGAGCCCGGAGAGCACCTCGTCGAGCAGGATCACGCGCGGGCGCCCGGCCAGCGCGCGCGCCAGCTCGAGGAACTTGCGCTCGTGCAGGTTCAGCTCGTGGGGAAGCGCGGCGGCCCGGCGGCCGAGGCCCGTGAACTCGAGCCAGCGGCGGGCCTCGTCCCGGGCCTCCCGCGGCGAGCAGCGCGCGGCTCCGAAGGTGGCCGCCAGCGCCACGTTGGCGAGCGCGGTGAAGTGGGCGAACGGCCGGGGGATCTGGTAGGTGCGCGAGACGCCGAGCCCGGCGATCTCGTGGGCCGCGCGTCCCGTCAGCGTCTCGGTGCC
>DASTOJ010000062.1:0-24835 GCA_035762565.1 Candidatus Methylomirabilota bacterium
GGTCCGGCAGACCCCGATGCGCTCGGCCTGCTGCGCCGGCGGGATGCGGGAGGCCCGAGGTTCGATCTACTGGCTGCGGGAGACGGCGAGGCCGAGGTAGATCACGATCAGCGCCAGCACCAGGACGACGCGGTCCAGGCGTGTGATGGAGCGCAGCGCTGGGGCCGCGTCGCCGTTCGAGGCGACGGCGGCGCGCAGCAGCGGGACCTGGGCGAAGTCGCGCTGGCCGGCCAGGGCGACGGCGAGGATGACGAGGGTGAACTTGGCGGCGAGCATCAGGCCGGCGCCCGTGGCCATCACCCGCTCGAGGGAGCCGAGCTGGGTGACGTTGTAGAAGCCGGTGAGGACGACGACGGCGACGGCGGTCCAGGTCACGGGACGGGCGCGTCGAGCGGCGTCGGCGAAGGCGGCGACCGCTCCCCGGCGGGCCGCCGGGAGCAGGACGTGGGTCTGGTAGGCGAGCCCGCCGACCCAGACCACGGCGGCGACGACGTGCAAGTAGAGGACGGCCAGGCGCATCAGCGCGGCGCGGTGAGCGCGGCCAGGGCGGCGGGCACGTCGGCGAAGTCGGTGAAGAGCAGGTCGGGCGCGCACGCCCGGAGATCCTCGGCCGGATGAAAGCCCGTCGCCACCGCGACGGCCACGGCGCCGCAGGCGCGGGCACAGTCGACATCGAGGGGCGTGTCGCCGACGATCGTGACCTCCTCGAACGCGAAGGGGCGGCCGGTCAGCCGCTCCGCACGCTCGCAGGCGACGGCCGGCAGCCGCCGGCGATCGATGTCGTCGGAGCCGAACGCGCCGACTTTGAAAACGTCCCAGAGCCGGGTGGGCCGCAGCTTCACGCGCGCGCCGGCCTCGATGTTGCCCGTCAGCAGCCCGACCAGGGCGTCGTCGCGCTCGGCCAGCGCGCGGACGAGCTCCCGGACACCCGGCAGGATCGTGACGCGCGAGCCGTCGCCGAGCAACGCCTCCAGCTCGGCCTCGTACGCCGCGAAGCACGCGCCCAGTCCCGCCGTGATGCGCCCGTCGTCCAGGCCGGCGTCTCGCATCAGGTCCCGCACGATTCGCTGGTCGGTTCTGCCACGAAAGTCATAGGCTTCGATAGGGCCGGTGGTGCCGTAGGTCGAAGTCAGCGCCCTTCCAAGCGCGAGGCGGCCGGCGCCGCGCGCGGTGACCAGCGTGCCGTCGACGTCGAAGAGGAAGAGCCTCACCGGGCGGCGATCTGACGGAGCCGGGAGACGATGCCGGGGAGCAGCTCCAGCACCGAGTCGATCTCGGCGGCGGTCGTCCAGCGGCCGAGCGTGAGACAGAGGGAGCCCTCGTACTCCTGGCGCGGACAGCCGATCGCCCGGAGCACGTGCGAGGGCTCGCCGGTGGTGAGGTTGCAGGCCGACCCCGAGGAGGCCGCGACCCCGCGCAGATCCAGCTCCAGGAGAACGGCGTCGGCCTTGACGCCGGGCACGACCAGGCTGGCGTGGTGCGGCAGGCGCCGGGCGCCGCGGGGCCCCGTCACCCGCGCACCCTCCACGCGCGCCAGCAGGCCGTCCAGGAGCCGGTCGCGCAAGGGGGTGAGCCGCGCCACCTCCGCCGCCCGCTCGTTGCGGGCAAGGTCGGCCGCCACGCCCATGCCCACGATCGCCGGCAGGTTCTCGGTTCCCGAGCGGTAGCCGCCCTCCTGGCCGCCGCCCAGGATGATCGGGGCCAGCGGCACTTCCGCCCGGGTCCACAGCGCGCCGGCGCCGGGCGGCCCGCAAAGGTCGTTGGACGAGAGCACGAGCAGGTCGATCGCGCACTCCTCCACGTTGAGCGGCAGCCGGCCGACGGCGCCCACGCCGTCGACGTGGAAGGGCACTCCACGGGCGCGGGCCGCCCGGCCCAGCTCGCGCACGGACTGCAGCGTGCCGATCTCGCCGTTGGCGGCCATCACCGAGAGCAGGGCGGTGTCCTCCCGCAGGACGGCCACGGCGGCGGCCGGATCGACGAGCCCCTCGCGGTCCACCGGCAGCCAGGTGACACTCCAGCCCTGCTTCTCGAGGTCGCGGCAGGGATTGATGACGGAGATGTGCTCGACGGCCGTGGTGACCACGTGCCGGCCGCGGGCGCGCAGGGCGACGCCCTTGATGGCGAGATTGTTGGCCTCGGTGGCGCTGGCCGTGAAGATCACCCCCGCAGGGGCGCCGCCCACCAGCCGGGCAACCTTGGCGCGGGCACCGTCGAGCGAGGCGCGTGCCTCCAGGCCATGCGAGTGCAGCGCCGCGGGGTTGCCCACCCCTCCCTCGAGGAACGGGCGCATGAGGGCGACGACGCGTGGATCGACCGGGGAGAACCCGGCGTAGTCCAGGTAGACGCGCGCCCCGACCGGCGCCCCGGTCCTATCGAGTCTTTCGGACGAGGAACCGGAAGACCGCGCCATTCCTGTCGATCTCCAGCAACGCGTGCCCCGTGCGTGTGCTCCAGCTCTTCATGTCCGCCTCGGACGCGGGGTCGTCGGAGGTCATCTCGAGCACCTCGCCCACCGCCATCGCCTTCAGCGTCTCGCGGGTCTTGAGGATGGGCATGGGGCAGAACAGTCCGATACAATCGAGCTTCCGGTCGGCGACGAACCTCATAACTCTGCGAAAATTCTTACATTGACACGTCCAAGCGGCAACTAGAATAATGCTTCTTATGCCGCCCGAGACTGCGTCCGACGTCGCGCGCGCGGGCGCCCGCATCAAGAGCAAGGTTCTGGTCGCGCTGGTCCTCGCGTCGGTCGTCCCCATCCTGGTGCTGGCGTTCGTGGTCTTGGTCCTCCTCCTGCCCACTCTCGGCCCCGGCGAGACACTGAAGCTCGGCGGGTTGCAGCTGCTCCTGCTGTTCACCCTCGTCGGCGTGCTGGCCGGCATCTGGGTGATCTGGGACCTCGGCCGCATCGTGGCCCGCATGGGCGTGCTCATGGCCAGCGAGAGCGCGCTGACGGGCTTCGAGCGGCGCCAGGACGAGGTCGGCACCCTCATGGGCACGTTCAACAAGATGCTGACCACCATCGAGCAACAGGCGGGTGAGATCAACACGTTCGCCACCCGGCTGGACGCCGCCTACAAGGAGCTGGAGTCCACCAACGCGCGGCTCAAGGAGACCTCGTTCAAGGACGAGGTGACCGGGCTCTACAACCGCCGGTTCTTCTCGCTGCGCCTGGAGGAGGAGCTGTCGCGCTACCGCCGGTTCAACCATCCCGTCTCGGTCGTCCTCCTCGACCTCGACGGCTTCAAGGCGGTCAACGACGAGTTCGGCCACACGGTGGGCGACGACACGCTGCGGGAGGTCGCCCAGATCCTCATGAAGCACTCGCGCGGCATCAACGTGGTCTCCCGCTACGGCGGCGACGAATTCGCGGTGCTGCTGGTGGAGACGTCCAAGGCGGGCGCCCGGCTCTACGCCGACCGCATCCGCGAGGTCGTCGCCAAGCACCCCTTCTCCCATGGCAAGGTGATCACGGCCAGCTTCGGCGTGGCCAGCCTGCCCGACGACGAGGCGGGCACCGCTGAGGACCTGTTCCGGGCGGCGGACGAGGCGCTGTACACGGCCAAGCGGGCCGGCAAGAACCAGGTAGCGGCGAGCCCATCACCGCAGCGAGTGCCGTGACGTGGAGACTCCCCGGGACATCCTGATCGTCGACGACGATCGCCAGGTTCGTGACGTCCTGCACCAGATCTTTCTGACGGCCGGGTACACGTGCCGCCTCGCCCAGGACGGCCGCGAGGGCGTGACGATGTTCCGGTCCGTTCGGCCGCCCCTCACCGTGACCGACCTCAAGATGCCGGTGATGACGGGTATCGAGCTGCTCCAGCAGGTGCGGGACGTCGATCCCGATGCCGCCGTGATCGTGCTGACCGGCGCCGCCGACGTCAAGACGGCCATCGAGAGCCTCAAGCTGGGCGCCTACGACTTCATCATGAAGCCCGTCAACGTGGACGAGCTGCTCATCGCCGCCGAGCGGGCGCTCGAGCGCCGCCAGCTGCTGGTGGAGCGGCGGCAGTACCAGGCGATGCTGGAGAGCCGCGTGGAGCAGGCTACCCATCATCTGGCCGCCGCGTACCGCGAGCTGGAGTCGACCTACCGGGCGACCCTGGAGGCGCTGGGCTCGGCGCTCGATACCCGCGACGTCGGCACCGAGTCGCACTCGCGCCGCGTCCACGGCTACGCGCTGGCCACCGCCCGCGAGTACGGCATGCCCGAGTCCGAGCTGCGCGACCTCGCCCACGGCGTGCTGCTGCACGACATCGGCAAGATCGGCATCCCCGACTCGATCCTGCTCAAGCCGGGCCCCCTCACGCCGGAGGAGTGGACGATCATGCGCACGCACCCGGAGATCGGCCGGCGCCTGATCGAGAAGATCCCGTTCCTGCGCGGCGCGATCCCGATCGTCTACGCCCACCACGAGAAGTGGGACGCCAGCGGCTACCCGCGCGGCATCGGCGGCGAGGATATCCCGGTCGGGGCCCGCATCTTCTCCGTCGTGGACGCCTTCGACGCCATGACCTTCGACCGGCCGTACTCCAAGGCCATCCCGTTCGACGCCGCCAAGACCGAGCTCAAGCGGTGCGCCGGCGCCCACTTCGACCCGGCCGTGGTCGAGGCCTTCCTGCGCGTGCCGGAGGTGCTGCTCGAAGAGATCCGCCGGCGCAGCACCGAGCCGTAGGCGTCGTGAAGATCACCGCCGTGCGCGCGGCGTGGCTGCGCGCTCCCATCCCGCCCGAGCGCCAGCACCGCAGCGATTTCGGCGTCAACGACTCGTTCAACACCTGCCTGATCGAGATCGACACCGACGACGGGCTGACCGGCCTCGGCGAGGCCAAGGTGGGCGTCGGCAACCTCGGCAACTACGCCGCGCTGGTCGCGCTCGTGCACGCCGAGCTCGCGCCCGTGCTGGTCGGCCGTGATCCTCGCGACGTCACCGCCCTCTGGGAGACCGTCTACAACGGCAGCCGCGCCCACTACGCGGCGCGCGAGGGCCGGACGTTCCCGATCGTGGGTCGCCGCGGCATCACGATCTCCGCGCTATCGGGCGTGGACATCGCGCTGTGGGATCTCCTCGGCAAGTCGCTGGGCCAGCCGGTTTGGCGGCTGCTCGGGGGGCGCCTCCGCGAGCGCATTCCCGCCTACGCGTCGGGGGGCTGGGCACCGGTGGGCGGCGTCGGCAAGCAGCTCGCACAGTACGTCCGGCGGGGCCACCGTGCGGTGAAGATGCGCGTGGGCCTGCAGGACCGCGGCATCGACGACTCGGCAGCCCGGGTGCGCGAGGCGCGCGAGAGCCTGGGCCCCGACGTGGCCCTCATGGTCGACGCCCACGGCACCTGGTCGGTGCGCGAGGCGCAGCGCTTCGCCCGCAAGGTGGCCGACTGCGACCTCGACTGGCTGGAGGAACCGGTCTCGCCCGACGACCTCGCCGGTCAGGCCGAGGTCCGCAGGAGCACCGACATCCCGATCGCCGCCGGCGAGACCGAGCAGACACGCTTCGCCTTCCGTGACCTGATCGCGGCGCGTGCGGTCGACGTGCTACAGCCCGATCCCGCCATCGCCGGCGGGATCACCGAGACGCTGCGCATCGGCGCGCTGGCCGCCACGCACAGCCTCACGCTGGCGCCCCACCTGTGGGGCGGCGCCGTGCTGTTCGCGGCCGGGCTCCACCTCGCCGTCGCCACCCCCTGCGTGACCACGCTCGAGTTCTCCCGCGGCGACAACCCGCTGCTGCACGAGCTGGTGGAAGAGCCCTTCGAGCTGGTGGATGGCCACGTGCTCGCCCCCGAGCGCCCGGGGCTCGGTCTCACGCTCCGCCGCGACTTCGTCCGCTCGATCACCGTCCGCGCCTGACACCCGCTCAGCGCTGGCCGAGGCTCTCGAACAGCCGCTGAACCTTCAGGTAGGTCGCGGTCAGCTCGGTCAGGCTCAGCCCCCGGTCGTTCGCGCCGCGGAGCAACGCCCACAGCTTGTCGCACTGCACGACCGCCGCTTCCCGATCGCCGGCGTCGGCGAGCTCGCGGATGGTCAGCGCGCGGGCGTCCGCGACGCCGGCCAGCGCGCGCAGCAGCAGCGCCCGCGTCTCCTGCTGCCGCCCGGGGCCCACGTCGTAACCGAGGGCGTGGAGGAGCGGCTCCAGCGCCGCCTCGCACTCGCCTGCCTCGACCCGCCGCTCGCCGAGCGTCCGGTAGCCCCACCAGAGGCGCCGGTCCACCTCCTCCCGTCGCTTCGGCGGTAACGCCTCGTCGGCCAGCGCCCCCAGCAGCGTCTCCGCCCGCTGGAGCGCGGTCAGGGCATCCGTCTCCCGCGCGTCCTGCACGCTCCGGATGGCCTGGGCCGTGAGCTGGCCGATCTCGCCGCCGAACGTCCCCGAGAGGAGCTCGCGGAAGGTCGCGGCGCGGCTCGGGGGAAAGCCCGGGTCGTCCAGCGCCTCGCGGAGCAGGCGGCGGGCCGCCCGGAAATCCTGCCGCTGCACCAGCGCCATGACCGTGCGCTCCCAGGCGGGCCAGAGCATGGCTTGGGCGGCCGCCGCCAGCTCTCCCAGCGCGGCGTCGGCCGGCATGGCTGCCGTCCCCCGCTCCAGCCAGGTCGCCGCACGGCGGATCGCCGTCAGACGCTCCTCGGACTCGGGCCGCGGGTGCCGGTCCGCGTCGGCCAGCAGGTCGCGCGCCGTGCTGTCGGCGAGCCCCGCCAGCTGGCGCTGGTAGGCCTGCCGCTCTGCGGGCGGCCCGGCCTGGATGGCCGCCTCCAGCGCCACCGCCGCCTCCTCGAGCTGCCCGAGCGCCTGCCGGGCGAGCGCGAGCGCGCTCCACAGCGGCGCCACCTCCTGCGCGCCAGCCGGGCCGCGCGCGGCTGCGCCCGCCAGCGCGGCCGTGGCGAGCTCGATCACCTCGGCGTGACGCCCGTCCCGATGGAGCGCGAAGCAGTCTTCGACGATCGACTCGCCCAGCGGCCATCCCGTGGCGGGCTCGTCTGCCGCCGGCGCACCGGGAAGCATCGCCTCGTCCGGCGTGGGTGGAGGCTCGGCGGTTGCCGGCGGGCGACGCATGTACCCGCTGCGGCCGGGCTCGAGCGTGTGCCGCGCCAGCGCGCTGGTGCGGTGGACCCGGAGGGTCCGCACGGCTGCGGGCGGCGGCCGCGGCGCGCGCCGCTTCGGACGGGCGGGCCACAGCAGCTCGAGCGCGCCGAGCACGAGCAGACCGCACGCGCCGAGCGCCCCCACGACGATCAGCGCCTCCTCGCTCAACACCGGCGGCCCCCCTTTCCGTGGCTCGACGCCGCGATTATCGGCGAAACACCCGCCGGTCGCACCGATCATCGCCGAATCGGCGAGCACGACGACGGCCGCGCACCGATCACGATCCGCGGATCTACCGGCACGGCGCGATGCGTCACGCTCTGCTATGATTGCTCCGTCGTCACACCGTCACCATCGGGAGGACGCATGCGGCGAGTCGCGGTCATCGGGGTCGGAGTCACGAAGTTCGGCAAGCACGACCGGACGTCGGCCGAGCTCTTCGCCGAGGCCGCCGCCGACGCCCTCGCGGACGCCGGGCTGCCGGCCAGCGCGGTGCAGGCGCTCTACTACGGCAACGTCGTGGGCGGCGAGACGGAGAAGCAGCTGCACACCGGCCCCCAGGCCGCCTCCGTGCTCGGGATCCCGACAGTGCCGACCACGCGCTTCGAGACGGCGTGCGCCTCGTCGCACGCGGCGTTCCGTCACGCGGTGATGGAGATCGCCGCGGGCGTCTCGGACGTCGTGCTGGTCGGCGGCGCCGAGCGCGTGCTCAACGTGACGACCGAGGAGTCCACCGAGTACTTCGCCTACGCCTCCGACGCCCGGTGGGAGCAGACGCTGGGCCTGACTTTCCCGGGCGTGTTCGCGCTGGTGGCGCGCGCCCACATGACGAAGTACGGCACGACCGAGGCCCAGATGGCGGCGGTCGCGGTGAAGAACCACCGACACGGCGTGCTCAATCCCAAAGCGCAGTTCCAGAAGGAGATCACGCTCGAGACGGTCCTCGAGTCTCCGCTGATCGCCGACCCGCTCAAGCTCTACGATTGCTGCCCGTTCACCGACGGCGGCGCCGCGCTGGTCCTCGTCTCCGAGGACGTCGCCCGCCGGACCCGCCGGCCGATCTGGGTGCTGGCCTCGGCGGCCGCCTCGGACTGGATGCTGATCGGGGACAAGCGCGACCTGTCGCGCGTCCCGGCCACCGAGCGCGCGGCGGCGGCGGCCTACCGGCAGGCCGGCCTCGGCCCGCAGGACGTCGACGTCGTCGAGCTGCACGACTGCTTCACCATCGCCGAGATCGTTGCCACCGAGGGGCTCGGCCTCTTCGAGCCCGGCGCCGGTGGGCTGGCCGCCGAGAAGGGCTGGACGAGCCTCGGCGGCAAGGTGCCGGTGAATCCGTCGGGGGGCCTCAAGGCCAAGGGCCACCCGATCGGCGCCACCGGCGCCGCCCAGATCGCCGAGGTCGTGACACAGCTGCGCGCCGAGGCCGGCCCCCGCCAGGTGGACGGCGCCCGGGTCGGCCTCACCCACACCCTGGGCGGGAACACCGCCACCGTGCTCGTCTCGCTCTTCGGCCGTGACTGAGCCGGTGCTCACGCTGCGCCATTTCTTCGAGCAGGCGCGCGAGGGACGGCTGACGGCGGTGCGCTGCGGCGCCTGCGGCGCGCTCGCCATGCCCCCCAAGCAGTTCTGCCCCGCGTGCGCGCAGCGGGCGTGGGAGCCGGTCGCGCTCTCCGGCGAGGGCACGATCGCCAGCTACACGGTCATCCGCGTCGCGCCGCGCGCTCACGCCGCCGACGTCCCCTACGCGATCGCCGCCGTCGAGCTGCGGGAGGGGGTGTCGATCCTGGGCCGTCTGGTGGGCATCCCGATCGAGACGATCGCGATCGGGATGCCGGTGCGCTTCCAGCCGCTGACGAGCGGCGGCCAGACGGCCGTGGGATTCGGCCCCGCCTGACCGCGTGAGCCGGGAGCCGCGCCCCACCCGCTCGCCCGCTCCCGGCGTGGCCCTGATGGCCCAGGCCACCCGCGCGCTGGGCGGGACGCTCGACCTCGGTCGGCTCGTGAAGCGGCTGACCGAGATCGCTCGCGCCCACCTCGCCGCCGAGGCCGCCGGCGTGTGGCTGCTCGAGCGCGGCGGGGCCGAGCTGGCGCTGCGCGGTGACGTCGGCTTCAAGCGCCCCGAGGTGGTCGCGCGCCTGGCTCACCCCCCCGGGCGCGACGTGCTCGGCTGGATCTCCGATCGGCCGGGCCCGCTCGTTCTGCGCCGGCTTCCCATCGAGGCCCGGCCCGAGGTGCGCCGCTGGCTCGAGGTCGAGGAACTCCGCTCGTGCCTCGGCGTGCCGCTGCTGGGCGACGCCGCCCCGGTCGGCGCGCTGGCGCTCTTCCGCCGCAGCCGGCGCGTCTTCACGCGCGCCGACCTCGCCCGGGCCGAGACGCTCTGCATTCCCGCCGCTCCCGCCATCCTCAACGCACGTCTCTATGCCGAGCAGCTGGGCCGCGCCGAGCGCACGGAAATCTTGCTCTCCATGGCCGAGGCGCTCGGCGCCACGCTGGACCTGCCCGCCTCGCTGGCCGACCTCAGCCAGCGGGCCGCCCGCGCGCTCGACGCCGAGCACTGCGCCATCTCGCTGTGGCCGGGCGGGACCGTGCCCGCCGACGCGCCGCTCGGCGACGCCGAGGCGGCGCTGCGGCGGCGGCCGGTCGAGGTGGACGACACGTTCCTGGTGGTGCCCATCGTCCGCAAGGGCGAGGCCATCGGCGTGCTGCGCCTGAGCGCGCGCGTGCGCCGACGGTGGGAACGCTCGGCGGTCGATCTGGCCAGCGCGATCGCCGGCCAGATCGCCCTGGTGGCCGAGAACGCGCGTCTCTACCAGGAGGCGCAGGCGCAGGCGAGCGAGCTGACCGTCCTGCGGGAGGTGGGGACCACGCTGACCTCCACGCTGGACCTGCCCACGGTGCTCGACGCCGTGGTCGCCGCCGTCCTGCGGCTGAGCGGGGCCCGGCAATGCGCGGTGCTGGAGCTGGACCCGGCCGACCAGCGCCTGCACGTGCGGGCCCAGGGTGGATTCACCGGCAGTCCGTCCGGCGTGTCGCTGGCCCTCGGTCAGGGCGCCGCCGGCACGGCGGCGCAGACCCGCGCGCCGTTCTTCAACGGTGACCTGGCGCGCACACCCCTGCCCCTGGACGACGTGACCGCGGTGACCGGGATCCCACTGAGCGAGACCGTGCGCCGCGACGAGATGCGCGCGGCGCTGGCCGTCCCACTCATCAGCAAGCAGACGGTCCTGGGCGCCATCTCGGTCTTCTGGGGGGAGCCGCGAACGCACGATCCACGCGAGGTGCGGCTGCTCACGGGTGTCGCCCAGCAGGCGGCGGTGGCGATCGAGCAGGCGCGCCTGCACGGCGGCTCGGTCCGCCGCGCCGAGGAGCTGGCCGCGCTGCTGCGCGCCGTGCGCACGGTGATGGGCGGGCTCGACACCAAGACCACTCTCGAGAGCATCGTGCGGGAGGCCGCCGCCATCGCCGGCACGCCCCACGTCAAGCTCCTGCTGCTGGACCGTGAGAGCTCCACGCTGCGTCTGGCCGCCCAGGTCGGCCACCCGATTCCGGCCGACGTCGCGGTGCCGCTCGGCGAGAGCTACTCCGGCCGGGTCGCGCTCACCGGCGAGCCGGTATTCATCGCCGACACCTCGGACGATCTGGCCAGCCTGCTGGCCGCTCGGGACCGGGAGAGCGGCATCGTCACCTACCTCGGCCTGCCCGTGAGGATCCGCGACACTGTTCTCGGCGTGCTGACGTTCCACACCGATGCGCCCCGCCGCTACTCGGCCGACGAGCTGGCCTACCTGGGCTCGTTCGCCGACCAGGCCGCCATCGCGCTCGACAACGCGCGCCTGTACGAGGACACGCAGCGCGCGCTCAGCGACCTGCGCACGATGCAGCGCAAGCTGGTGCAGGGCGAGACGCTCCGCGCCCTCGGCGAGCTGGCGGGCGGGGCGGCGCATCACCTCAACAACCTGCTCACGATCGTGGTGGGGCGCATTCAGCTCCTGCGCCGCATCGTCGAGGAGGAGCGGCTGGCCCGGCCGCTCGAGATCATCGAGCGGGCGGCCAAGGACGGCGCCGAGGTCGTGCGCCGTCTCCAGCAGTTCGCCGGCATGCGGCGTACGGCCGAGCCGCGCACCGTCGATCTCGGCCAGATCGCGACCGACGTGCTCGAGATGACCCGCGGCCGCTGGCAGGACGCCGCCCGCGCCCAGGGCACCGAGATCGTCGTGGAATCGCGCCTGACCCCGCTGGCGCCGGTGCCCGGTGACGCCGCCGCGCTGCGCGAGATGCTCACCAACCTGGTACTGAACGCCGTCGACGCATTGCCCCGGGGCGGGCGGCTGACCGTGGAGGCCGGCCCGTCGGAGGGCGGCGCCAGCCTGACCGTGACCGATACCGGCCTCGGCATGCCGGAGGAGGTGCGGCTTCGCGCCCACGAGCCCTTCTTCACGACCAAGGGCGTGAAGGCCACGGGCCTCGGTCTCAGCGTCGCCTTCGGCATCGCGCGGCGCCACGGCGGCGAGCTGAGCATCCAGAGCGAGGAAGGCCGAGGCACCACGGTGCGCGTCACGCTGCCGCTGCCCCCCGGAGCCGCCGTGCCGGCGCACCCCCCGCCCGCTTTGCCGCGGCGTGCGCTCCGCGTCCTGCTGGTGGACGACGAGGAGGAGGTCCGCACGGCGCTGGCCGAGATGCTCGCGACCCGGGGCCACACGGTGCTCGAGGCCGGCGGCGGCGCCGAGGCGCTGCGCCGTCTCGCGGAGGAGCAGGACGTCGACCTGGTCCTCACGGACCTGGTGATGCCGGCCATGACCGGCTGGGAGCTGGCCGGCGCGGTCAAGGCGCGACGGCCCGGGCTGCCGGTCGGGGTCGTGACCGGCTGGGGGGACGTCCCCGAGGCCACTCCGGGCTCGCGCACGGCCGTGGACTTCGTGCTCTCCAAGCCAGTGACGTTCGAGGCCCTGGACCAGGCCCTCGGGCGGATTTGATTTACATGGGGGCCCCGAATGGCCCCCAACCCCAGACGCTCGTCGCGCTCCGGCGCAGCCGGGACGCTCCTCGATCACCCGCGAGGGCCTCGTGGTGACCCCATGCCGCCTTCTCCCCCACTCGCTCGTTGGCGCAGGACGGGGGCGGCGGCCTGGACGGCTTTGACGATGCCGTGGTAGCCGGTGCAGCGGCACAGGACGGCGGACAGACCCTCGCGGATCTCGGCCTCGGTGGGCTCGGGCTTGACCCGGAGGAGGTCGAGCGCGGTCAGCAGCATGCCGGGCGTGCAGAAGCCGCACTGGAGGCCGTGGTGACGCCGGAAGGCCTCCTGCAACGGGTGCAGGACGCCGTCGGTCATCAACCCCTCCACCGTCGTGATCTCCGCACCGTCGGCCTGGACGGCCAGCATCAGGCACGCGCGCGCGGCCTCGCCGCCGACGAGGATCGTGCAGGCCCCGCAGATGCCGTGCTCGCAGCCGACGTGCGTGCCGGTGAGTGCCAGATCCTCGCGCAGGAAGTCGACGAGGAGCTTGCGCGGCGCGCACCGCCCCTCCCGCGGCATGCCGTTGACGGTCAGGCGCACGGCGACCGGCTCGCTCATCCGGCCCGCTCCAGCGCCCGCCGCAGCGCCCGGGCGGTGAGGACGCCGGTCAGGTGGCGCCGATAGTCGGCGGAGGCGTGGACGTCGGAGTCGGGCTCGACGAGCTCGGAGGCTCGGGCCGCGGCGGCCTCGATCGCCGCCGCGCCGAGCCCCTCGCGCTCGAGGATCTCCTCGGCAGCGCGCAGGCGCGCCGGCACCGGGCCGGTGCCGGCGGCGGCCAGCCGCGCCGTCCGGCACCGCGCGCCGTCGCGAACGATCATCGCCGCGATGCCCACGATCGCGAAGTCGCCATGCCGGCGCGCGAACTCCTCGAAGGCGAAGCCGGCGCCGGCCGCCATCGCCGGCAGCCGCACCTCGACCAGCAGCTCGTCGGGCGCCAGGCGCGTCGTCAGGTAGGTCTCGAACAGCTCGGGCCCCCTCAGCGTCCGCCGGCCGCGCGGCCCCTGGGCGACGACCTCGCCGTCGAGCGCGGTCAGCACCGCCGGGTACTCCGCCGAGGGATCGGCGTGGGCGAGCGAGCCGCCGATCGTGCCCCGGGAGCGGATCGGCAGATGGCCGACCCAGCGCGTGGCCTCGTGCAGCAACGGCAGGCGCCGGGCGACCACCGGCGAGAACTCGATCGTCCGCTGCCGGGTCATGGCCCCGAGGGCGACGGCGCCGTCCTCCTCGCGCACGTAGGCGAGCGCCGGGATCCGGTTGACGTCGACCAGCGCGGCCGGACGCGCGAGCCGGAAGTTCAGCATCGGCATCAGGCTCTGGCCGCCCGCCAGCACCTTGGCGTCGCCGCCGTAGCGCCCGAGGAGCTCGACGGTCTCGTCGACGCTTCGGGGCGCGTGGTACTCGAAGCGCGGGGGCTTCACGCGGGCTGCCCGGCGCGGGCCGTCTGGATCAGCGCGTGCAGGCGGCTCGGGGTCATCGGCAGCTCGGTGATGCCGATGCCGAGGGGCCTGAGCGCGTCGCTGACGGCGTTGGCGATCACGGCGGGAACGGTCATCGACGAGGACTCGCCGAGGCCCTTGGAGCCGAGCGTCGTCAGCGGCGAGGGCGAGACGACGTGCGCGATCTCGATCTCCGGGGCCTCGCTGGCCGTGGGGACCAGGTAGTCCATGAAGGTCCCGGTCAGCAGCTGGCCGTCGTCGTCGTAGGCCAGCTCCTCGTAGAGGGCGCCGCCGAGGCCGTGCAGCGCGCCGCCGTAGATCTGCCCCTCCACGATCATCGGGTTGATGATCGTGCCGGCGTCGTGGACGGTGACGTACTTGAGGATCGTGACGGCCGCGGTGGCGGGATCGACCTCCACCGCCATCACCTCGGCGATGAAGCCGTAGGTGTTCGACGAGTTCACGCGGTCCTCGGCGTCGACGGCCCGGGCCCCCGTGAAGCCGAACACCGCCGTGGCCGCCAGCCCCGGCTCCATGCCGTCGGGCAGCGACTCGGTGTTCCAGTGGGCGCGCCCGGCCAGGTCCTTGATCGAGTACGCGGCGCCCGTTCCCGTCTTGCGGTGAACGCCGCCGTCGCGGAATTCGAGCGTCTCCGCCGGCGCGTTCATCAAATGGGCTGCGTACGCCACGAGCTTGGCCTTGAGCTTGCGCGCGGCCAGCGCGACCGCGCTCGTCCCCACCGAGCCGAACCGGCTGGAGTAGGTGCCGGAGGAGATCGACCACACGCGGGTGAAGGTGTCCATCTCGTCGACGACGGTCACGTCGGCGGGCTCCACTCCCAGCTCGGTGGCGACGATCTGCGACACGATCGTCTGGTGGCCCTGCCCCTGCGGCGTGGTGCCGAGGATCGCGATGACACGCCCCAGCGGGTCGATCTTCACGGTGGCGGAATCGACGGCGCCTGACTTCGGGAGGTACTCCGGCTTGGCCCGGAACTGCGGATCGAGCGCGGTCGCGACGTAGCCCATGTTGGAGACGGAGGGATCGACGGCCAGCGCCAGGCCGATGCCGACGTAGCGGCCGGCGGCGCGCGCCGCGGCCTGGTCCCGGCGCAGCTCGTCGTACTTCGCCACCTCGAGGGCTGTCTGGAACGTCCGCGCGTAGTCGCCGCTGTCGTAGAGGCCGCCGGTCGGCGTGCGGTACGGGAAGCTCTCGACGCCGATCAGATTGCGGCGTCGCACCTCGACCGGATCGAGGCCCAGCCGCGCGGCCAGCAGGTCCATCATCCGCTCGGTCTCGAAGTACAGGTGGCCGCACGCGTAGCCCCGGTTGGGGCCGGTGAGGCTCTTGTTGGTCATGACCACGGAGGCATCGACCTCGAGGTGCTGGAAGCGATAGGGGCCCACGAAGTTGCCGGTCGGGCGGAAGCTGCAGCCGGGCTCGGGACTGCGGATGTAACCGCCGACGTTGTCGAGCCACTTGAACCGCATGCCCAGGATCGTGCCGTCCTCCCGGGCGGCCACCTCGCGCCAGGCGATCCGGTCGGTGCCGCTGGAGGAGGCCAGCAGGTGCTCGCGGCGGTCCTCGATCCACTTGACGGGGACGCCGAGCTTCATGGCGGCCAGGCCGATCAGCGCCAGGTAGGGGTAGATGCTGCTCTTGATGCCGAACGAGCCGCCGATGTCGGGCGGCACGATGAACCGCAGCCGGTTCTCCGGCAGCCCCAGCACGCGCGCCACCAGCGGGTGCATGATGAACGGCCCCATGAAGTTCGACCACACGGTCAGCACGCCGTCCAGGGCGTCCCAGCGCGCGATCACCCCGTAGGTCTCGATCGGCGTCGAGCCGTACTTGGGGAACCGGAACCGCTCGCGCACCACCACGTCGGCGGCGGCGAAGGCGCCGTCGGGGTCGCCGTACACCAGCCGCCGGTGGCCGGCCAGGTTGGAGCCGACCTTCTCGTGCAGGACCGGCGCGTCGGGCTCCAGCGCCTTTTCGGGATCGACCACCGCGGGCAGCGGCTCGTACTCGACCACGACCGCCTCCGCGGCGTCCTCGGCCAGGTAGCGGTCGCGCGCCACGACGACGGCCACCGGCTCGCCGACGAAGCGCGCCTTGTCGGTAGCGGCCGGGTAGTAGTGCACGGGCGTGGTGACGCCGACGCCGAACGGCCTGCAGGCGGCGGCGACGTCGGCGCCGGTGATGACGCCGATCACGCCGTCCATGGCCCGCGCGGCGGCGAGGTCGTAGCCGAGGATGCGCGCGTGCGCGTGGGGCGAGCGCACGATCGCCGCGTGGCAGAGGTTCGCCACCGGCGGGTGATCGTCGATGAAGTTGCCGCGGCCCGTCAGCAGCCGACCGTCCTCGACGCGCGGCACCGGCTTGCCGATCCAGCCGCTCGCGCTCATGAGCGGCCCCGCAACCCGGTGACGCCGGAGGTCGGGCGTGGGACCCGCGGGGCCGCGGGCGCGCCCGCATGGCTCGCCTGTCGCCGTAACTCGCTCCGGGCACGGCTCGCTCGTCCCCCCATCCCCCACAGGGGGCTCGGCTGCAGGCCGGTCGAATCGCTGGCGGCTCGCTCGCCGTGCCCTGCGCTCGAACGGCGACAACGGCTCGCCATGATGGCGCGCCCGCGGCCCCGCGGGTCCCACGCCCGACCTCCGGCGTCACCACGTTGCACGAGACTCATTAGCCGGCCCGGCGCGCCGCTGTCAAGGATCGGCCGCCTCAATGCCCCGCACCCGGGACGGTGGCGCCGGTGATCGCGGCCAGGCGCTTGGCCAATGGGGTGTTGCGGCTGCGGCCCACGCGCACGATCCCATCGACGACGACCGCCGAGATCCCCGGGATGTCTCCGCGGGCGATGGCGCCGAGCGCGTCGGCGGCGCGCGACGCGGCGGGCGCGTCGCAGACGACCAGGTCGGCCGGCTGCCCGACGGCGAGCGTCCCGGTCGTGAGCCGGAACGCTCGCGCGTTGTTGCCGGTGGCCAGCGCGATCACCGCCTCCGGGGCCTGCTCGCCCAGCGACGCCAGCTCACAGACGCTCTTCAGCACGCCCAGCGGCATCACACCGGTCCCCGTCGGGGTGTCGCTCGCGACGCACACGCGGGCCAGCGCGTCGGCCTCGCCGGCCAGCCGCAGGATGAACAGCGCGGACTTGAGATTGCCGGCCTGCACGAGCTGCAACGCCATGTCCGTCTCGCGGACGATCGTCCGCAGCCCGTCCTCGTCGAGCGAGGTCGTCCCCCCGTTGACGTGGCCGCACACGTCGGGCCGCAGGTGCAGGAGGACGTCGTGGGTGATCGGGCTGGAGCCCGGGATGGAGTTCCCGCCGCTGTGCGACATCACGCACATCCCGTGCTTCTGCGCTCGCCGGATGTCGGGCTCCCCATCCCGCGGCTGCGCGTAGCCTCCGAACCCGTACTTCGCGTGACGCACCCCGTGCCGCGCCATCTCGGCGAAGTCGGCGTCGGTGAGCCCCGGCTCCAGCACCACCGACCCCGCATTGACCTTCATCCCGTTCGGGTGAAACCCGTCGAAGCACTTCGCCGCCGCGATCGCGAGCGCCTTCGAGGCCGCGGGATCGTGCGGCCGCCCCGGCGCGTGCACCCCCTCGCCGGCCGAGACCACCGACGTGATGCCCCCGTGGACATACGAGTCGAGAAAATCCACCGTCTTCTGCCGCGGCGTGTAGTCTCCCAGCACCACGTGACAGTGCGAGTCGATCAGCCCCGGAACCACCGTCGTCCCCCGACAGTCGATCACGACCTCCGCCCGCGCCGCGGCCGTCCGGCTGCCCGCCCCGAGCGCTGCGATCCTCCCATCCTCGACGAGCAGCGCCTCGACGTCCGCGAGCGGCGCGGCCAGTATGCCCGTGGCAAGCGCCCCGATGTTGACGACTCCCAATGTCGTCACGCAGTGGCACCGCTCGGGGCCCGATGAGGTGCTTGAGCGTGGCGACACGCCCGAGCCCCCTCTGGGGGATGGGGGGCCGCGCGAGCCCCGCGGCCGTTGTCGAGGCGAGCCGGAGGGCGCGCCGCAACCTCCCGGCCTCCGCGGCCCGGCGCGAGAGCGTCGCCACGCGCAGGCAGGCTCACGCGTACTCCCCGAGGCAACGATCGACCGCAGCCTTGGCGCGCTCCCAGTCGTACGCGCGGAACATCCGTGTGTTCACGACCGGCTGGGCCGCGGAGTAGAACATCTCGTACTGGAGCTGGCGCCCCCCGAACTCGGAGCCGACGAAGTCCCACACGAGCTTGAGCAGCTTCACGCGGTCGCGGGCGCCGGCGGTGGCGCCACGGAAGTAGCGCTCGAAGTCTGCGCGCGTCAGGGGGCTCGTGAAGCCGGCCTCGGCCGAGGGCAGCTGCTGGAAGGCGCCGCCGGCCAGCTCGCGGAGCGCCCGGAGCATGTCGACGATGAGGCGGCGCTGCAGACTCATCCCGGCGTAGACATACTGGGGATGCGGGCGCGCAACGCCCTCCAGGAGCAGCGGATTGCGCTCGGCCGCCTGCACGATGGCGTCGAAGGTTGCGCACAGGGCGGCGATGTCGCCGCCGAGCGCGGCCTGGGCGTCCGGCTTGCGCTCGCCGGCGTGCACCTCCAGCAGCTTCAGCGCGAGACCCGCCATGAACTCCAGCTTCACGGTGAAACGGACGAGTGACTGGAAGTTGGCCAGCGTGTGCGACGGCGACTCGTGGAACTGGGCGTTGACCAGATCGACGTCGCGGTGGATGAACACCTGCTCCCACGGCACGAACACGTCGTCGAGCACGACCGTGGCGTCCACTTCGTCGAACCGCGACGAGAGCGGGTAGTCGAAGACGCTCGTGGCGGCCTGGGCGTAGGGCCGACGCGGGTGGATGCGGATGCCGGGCGCGGACACCGGCGTGACGAACGAGACCGCGTAGTCCTCGTCGCCCGGCTGGAGGGGGGTGATGTACGAGATGAACAACCAGTCGGCCAGCACGGCCGCGGTGGTGATGCCCTGGCAGCCCCGCACCACGATGCCATCGTCACGTTCCTTGGCGACGCCGGGGAACAGGAACGGCTCGGGCTGGCGGTGGGCCGGCTGCGAGCGGTCGATCTGCAACGGGACGATCCCGTAGGCGACGTAGAGGTCCTCGTCCCGGGCCCGCGCGTGAAACCGCACCACGTTGTCGCCGAAGCGGGTGCCACCGCGGTCGAACAGCTGCCGCCAGCCCGCGAAGGCGCTCAGCACGCACGCGACGTGGTCGGGCGTGCGGCCCATCAGCCCGTACGACGGCTCCGCCCACAGCCGGTGCACGCGCCGGCGCGCGGTGAGGTCCCCGGCCGAGCGCGGCACCAGCCACATGGCGCTGTGGCGGCGGCCCGTGCCCGGGTCCACGTACGTGGTCGCGTCCCGGACCTCGGGGGCCCGCGCGAGATCGAACGTCCGGGCCACGCGGCGGATCGGCTCCGCGAACGCCGGGTGCTTCGTCACGTCGTCGACGCGCTCGCCGTCGAGGAACACGGCCCGGCCGTCCCTCAGGCCCGCGACGTAATCGTCCCCGCTGCGCATGCGGTCCTCCCTCGCGCGGCAACCTTGCCACACCCGCCGCATAATGACAAACCACCCGGCCGGTGATAGGGTCGCGATCACCGTGAGCCGGCCACCGCTGTTCGTCGTCTTCATCGCCGTGCTGGTGATCGCGCTGGGCGAGCTCGGCGGTGCGGCGCTTTCGCAGCTGCGGCCGACCACCGCGCGCTGGGTCGCCGCCCGGATCGTCGCCAATCCGGCCGCCCACGGACTGACGGGCTCGGCCGAGTACGACGAGGACGTTCGCGACCGTACCGTCTTCACCGCCGAGGCGGGGTTGTCGTTCTTCCACACGCACGCCGAGGGCATGGGCCTCGTGCTCTTCTTCGCGTCCACGCTCGTGGCCAGCGTCGTGCGCGGCCGGCGGGCGCGCTCCGCGCTCTACACGCTGCTGACGGCCGGCGGGCTGTTCCCGCTCGGTTACCTGGCCTACGCCCTCGCCGTGGTGCAGCTGGGCCGCGACACGGGCGTTGCGCTGGCCGAGGCGTGGGTGCTGACGCCGCTCGGCACCGCGGCCATCGCCGGGCTCGTCGGCCTCGCCATCTCGCTGGCGCGCCGTCCATTGGAGATCTCCGGTGGGGAGTAGGCCCGGCGGCGCGACGGAGGATCGCGGGACGTGGCGGCTGCCGCCGCGCGCCGTGCTGCTGGCCGCCGTGCTCCTGCTGCTCGCGGCCGAGGTGGGGGGCGCCTCGATGGCGCGGTTCAAGGTCGAGTTGGCCCGCTGGGCCCGCAACGAGATGCTCGCGCGGCCGGGGGTCCATGGTCTCGTCGGCGTGCGTGACGTGGACGAGCGCGCGCTGGACGAGGCCCTGTTCCGCTTCGACGCCGGGCTCCGGCTCTTCCACATGCACGCCGAGGGCATGGCGCTGGTCATCATCGCGACGACGACGGCCGCCAGCACGCTCGCCCGCCGCCCGGGCGTCCGGCGAGCGCTGCTGGTCCTCCTCACGGTGGGCGGCGTCGGCTATCCGCTCGGTTATCTGCTCTGGAGCGCGCTCATTCCGGCGCTCGGGGTCGAGCGCGGGAAGGTCGTCGCCGAGTGGCTGGTCTGGATTCCGTTCGGCGGCACGACCATCGTCGCGCTCGTGTGGCTGACGGCCCTCACCGCCCTCCGGATGGTGCGCCGATGAGGGGCCGGCGTGCGCTGGTGGGCGTGCTGCTGGCGGTCGAGCTGGCGGGGGCGCCGGCCGCCGCCCACCACACGGGCGTCTACACCCCCAAGGACAACGCGGTCACCACCAACTTCAAGCAGCTCAAGTTCTCGGTGGAGGCGCGCAAGTTCGACGTCGCCCGGCGCCTGTTCGACGAGGGGCCGCTGCGCGCCGAGATGCGTGCACGCGCCGATGCGCTCCCGCCCGGCCTCGAGGCCCGGACGCGCGCCGCGCTGGACGCGGGTGACGTCGCCGAGGTCGAGCGCGGTCTCATGGTCTTCTTCGCGGCCCTCGGACGTGACCTGGCGCGCGAGGCCGACCGGCAGCTCGCCGCCGGAGCCACTCCGGCGGTCACGGCCTCGCGCTTCCTGGAGGCGATCTGGCGCTACTACAACCTCATCGACTTCGCGGTCGGCCGGCGGGATGCCCGGGCCTCGGTCGCCATGCGCCTGGCCTACGACGACGCGGAGCCGCTCGCGCGTGCGGCGGCGGCGGCCCCCGTCGCCGTCAGCGCCGCGAAGCTCCGCGAGTCCTTCGCGCGGATCGCCCGGATCCTGACGGCCGTGGTCGACGCCCAGAAGCCGGCGCCGACGCGGTAGGCGGCGCCGTCGCGCACGCGCTCCACAGGCGGGCCGGCGTGAGCGGCAGCTCGACCGGCTCGACTCCGAACGCGGCCAGCGCGTCGGCCACCGCGTTGGCGAGCGCCGCCGCCGGGCCCAGCGTGCCGCCCTCGCCGACGCCCCGGACGCCCGCCAGGTTGGCCGCCGGCTCCTCGATGTGGTCCGTCTCCAGCCGTGGCACGGCGGCGGCCGTCGGCAGCGCGTACTCCATCAACGTCCCCGTGAGGAGCTGCCCCGCGGGGTCGTACACGACCTGCTCGAGCAGGGCGCCGCCGATGCCCTGCGCGATCGCGCCGTGCACCTGCCCCTCGACGATGAGCGGGTTGATGACCCGACCGGTGTCCTCGACGCACACGAAGCGTCGGATCGTCAGCGCGCCGGTCTCCGGCTCGACCTCGACGATCGCCGCCTGGGCCCCGGCGGCGAACGTGCCGCGGATCGGGTCGTAGAAGCGCGTGGCGTCCAAACCGGGCTCGAGATCGGGCGGCAGCCGCTGGGTCTCCAGGTGGGCGATCCGTGCCACCTCCGACAGGGCCAGGGCCCGGCCGGGAACGCCGCGAACCATCACCCGCCCGTCGACCAGGTCCAGGTCCTCGACCGCCGCCTCCAGCACGTGCGCGGCGACCCTCAGGACCTTGTCGCGCACGGCGCCGGCGGCCCGCAGGGCGGCGCCGCCGCCGATCACCGCCTGGCGGGAGGCGAACGCCCCGAGACCGAACGGCGTCACGTCGGTGTCGCCCAGCACGACCGTCACCTGCTCCACGGGCAGCGTCAGCTCGGAGGCAACGAGCTGGGCGACCGTCGTCTCCAGCCCCTGCCCCTGCGAGGTGACGCCGGCCAGCACGGTGACCGCGCCCGAGGGATCCATGCGCACCGTGGCGCCCTCGTGGCCTGTCCGGAACGGCATGCGCGGCCCGGCCGACGCCGCCTGTCCCAGCCCCGTCAGCTCGTTGTAGACGGCGAACCCCACGCCGACGTAGCGGCCCGCGCGCCGCAGCCGCGCCTGCTCCACGCGGAAGCCCTCGTAGTCGACCGCCTCGACCGCCTTGTCGAAGCAGACCGGGTAGCTCGGGCTGTCGTGGACGAGGCGTGTGGGCGAGGTGTAGGGCAGATCCGCGGCGCCGACCAGGTTGCGGCGCCGGATCTGCACGGGATCGAGGCCGAGCGCGCGGGCGCCCAGGTCGAGCACGCGCTCCATCACGAACGTGGTGGCCGGGCGCGCGACGCCCCGGTAGGGTCCGGCAGGCGTCGTGTGCGTCGCCACCGCGGTGACGTCGCAACGGTAGTGCTCGAGCTTGTAGGGGCCGGTCAACAACCCGCCCGCCATGAGGGCCTCGAGGCCGGCGGTCCAAGGGTACACGGAGTAGGCGCCGGCGTTGCAGGCCGCCCGGACGTCCAGTGCCCGCAGGCGGCCGTCGCGGTCGAACCCGGCGCGGACGGCGTAATGGTGGTCGCGCGCGTGCGCCGAGGCCTGCATGGACTCGCGCCGCTGCTCCACCCACTTCACCGGACGGCCCAGGTGCATCGCGAGCAGGCACAGCACGGCATCCTCGGGGTAGACGATCGCCTTGACGCCGAAGCCCCCGCCGACGTCGGGGGCGATGACGCGGACGCGGTTCTCGGCGAGCCCGAGCAGCTCGGCCAGGAGATGGCGCGCCAGGTGCGGCACCTGCGTGCCCGCCCACAGCGTGAGCTTGCCCTCGGCGGCGTTCCAGTCGGCGACGCCCCCGCGCCCTTCCAGCGGCGCGGCGGTCTGGCGGCTCGTGCGGAAGTCGCGGGCGACGACGACCGCCGAGGCGGCGAGCGCGGCCTCGACGTCGCCGTGCTCGAATCGCCGGGAGAGCAGGGCGTTGCCCCGGGCCGCCTCGTGCACCAGCGGCGCGCCGGGCCGCGCGGCCTCCAGCACGTCCACCACCGCGGCCCGCGGCTCGTACTCGACGGCCACGAGCCCGGCGGCGTCCTCGGCCGTGTAGCGGTCGGCGGCCACGACGACCGCGAGCGCCTCGCCGACGTGGCGGACGACCGGCCAGGCGAGCAATGGCTGCTCGGTCTCGACGTAGCCCGGCAGGGCCGAGCGCGCGCGCACGCCCCGCCCGGCCACGGGCGCGTCGCGACCGGTCACGACGGCGGCGACCCCCCGATGGCCGGCGGCCGCGCCGGCGGCGACGGCGCGCACCCGGGCGTGGGCGTGGGTGCTGCGCACGAACGCCACGTGCAGCAGGCGCGGCAGCTCGAGGTCGCCGACGTAGCGGCCACGGCCGGTGAGCAGGCGGCGGTCCTCGCGCCGGCGGACGGGCGCGCCGAAGGCGGACGCCATGACCCGGCCTCAGACCATCGCGTAGCCGCCGTTCACCGAGACCACCTGCCCCGTGGTCCAGCTCGACAGCGGCGAGGCCAGCAGCAGCACCATGGGGATGACGTCGTCGGGACGTCCCAGCCCGCGACGGCCGCGTCGTCGCGCAGGTCGGCGGCGACCGCCACCGCCTTCACGCCGAGCTGCCGCGTCTCGGCGCCCGCGGTCTCGGCCCCCGCGGCCGACGCGTGGTAGTGGAAGGCCACGTGGGCGCCCTCCCGGGCGAAGGCCAGGCCGATCGCACGACCGAGGCCCTGCCCGGCTCCCGTCACCAGCACGACCTTGTCTCGCAATTCGAGGTCCATGGGCGGGCATATAGCGCCCGCCGGCCGCCGTCTGTCAAGCGCGAGCCCGGACGTCGCTTCGTCCCCTCTGCTTGACAGCCCCCCGGCCGCGCCCTATAAGGCCGTAGACGCGGACGTGATCTCCCGCCCGACGGTCTCAACCCAAGGAGGGGCGCATGAGGCGGATGAGCTGGCTCGTGATGGTCGTGGCGCTGGCCGTGGGCGGTGTCTGGATGGCGGCACCGGCGCTGTCGCAGTCGAAGGTCGTGAAGATAGGCGACCTCGGCTCCAAGGTCGGCGTGTTCGAGGGTTATGGCAAGTATCAGACGATGGGCATCCAGCTGGCCGTCGAGGAGCTGAACGCCAAGGGAGGCGTGCTCGGCCACAAGATCGAGGTCGTCTCCGAGGACGACGAGACCAAGCCGGCCCCGGCCGTGCGCAAAGCCGAGAAGCTGATCCTGCAAGACGACGTCAAGCTCCTGGTCGGCGCGGTGTCGAGCGGCGCGACCATGGCCGTGATGGACGTCACCAAGAAGCACAAGACCATCCACTGGAACTCGGTGTCCTGCGCGGAGTTCATGCGGACGACCAAGTTCCACAAGCACTACTTCTCCAACCAGCCCGACTCGCGCATGCAGGCCAACGGCCTGGCCAAGTACATCCTCGACAAGATGGGCAAGAAGGTCTACATCTTCTACACCGACTACGCGATGGGCCAGTCCGACGGCCGCCAGTTCAAGACGGCCTTCGAGAAGCTCGGCGGTGAGGTGGTCGGCGTGGCCGGCGCTCCTCTCGACACCAAGGACTTCAGCCCCTGGTTCGGCGCCATCAACAGCGCCGGCGCCGACGTCCTCTTCCTGGCCTTCGCCGGCACCGACTCGCTGCGGCTGATGACCCAGCTCCACTCGTTCGGGATGACCAAGAAGTACAAGATGGCGGGCATCGACTGCTTCCTGCTGCAGCAAGATCTGCCGTCGATCGCCGAGCCGATGGAAGGGTTCGTGCAGCTGAACCACTTCTCGCCGCACAACCCCGACAAGAACATGCAGGCCTACAACGATCGGTTCAAGAAGAAGTTCGGCACCGACGCCAACATCGCCGCCGGCTCGTACGACGCCGTCCACTTCTGGGCAGCGGCGGTCGAGAAGGCCAAGTCGTTCGATCCCGACAAGGTGGCCGAGGCGCACGAGGGCATGTGCCGCGAGGACACGCACATCGGGCGCCAGTGCATCCGCAAGGAAGACCACCAGGTCGTGATGGACATGCACCTCTACCAGGTGAAGGGCGGCAAGAACCTCCCGATCGCCCGCATCGCCGGCAGCGACTCGATCGGCGCGCC
>DASTOJ010000063.1:0-10829 GCA_035762565.1 Candidatus Methylomirabilota bacterium
CTCTACGCGGGGACGGTGGAGGCGCGTCACGCCTGGGAGATCGGTGAGCGCGCGGGCGGCTGGCCGGTCTACCCCTTCAAGGCCGTCATCCCGCTCACGGCGCTGCTGCTCCTGCTCCAGGGGCTCTCCGAGCTGATCAAGTGCGCGCGCGTGCTCCGAGGGGTGGTCCGGTGAGCCCCGAGCTCCTCGGCTTCGTCCTGCTCGGCGTCTTCTTCGGCGCCATCTTCATCGGGTTCCCGGTCGCCTTCACCCTGATCGTCCTGTCGCTCGCCTTCGGGTACCTCGCCCTCGGCGACATGGTCTCCTACCTGACCGTGTTCCAGACCATCGGGCTCATGAAGGAGGACGTCCTGGCCGCGGTGCCCCTGTTCATCTTCATGGGCTACCTGCTCGAGGAGGGTGGGCTCATGGAGCGGCTGTTCCGGGCGTTCCAGCTGCTGCTGGGACCGGTGCCGGGCTCGCTCTACGTCGGCGTGCTCCTCACCGCCACCATCTTCGGGATCGCCTCCGGCACCGTCGGGGCGACGGTCGCGGTCGTCGGCATCATGGCCGTCCCCACCATGGTGCGGGCGGGGTACGACCCGCGGCTGTCGGCCGGGTCCATCACCGCCGGCGGCAGCCTCGGCATCCTGATCCCGCCCAGCGTGATGCTGGTCGTGATGGGGCCGGTGATGGGCGTCTCGGTGGCGGATCTCTATGCCGCGGCGTTCGGGCCGGGCTTCCTGCTGTCCGCGCTCTTCATCGGCTGGGCGCTGCTCCGCTGCCTGATCAATCCCCGGCTGGGGCCGCCGCTGCCGCCCGCGCAGCGCGCCGGCTCCCTCCGCACGCTCGCCGTGGAGCTGACGCTCGGGATGTTGCCCCACGTCATCCTGACGGTCGTCACGCTCGGGCCGATCCTGACCGGAATGGCCACGCCCACGGAGGCCGCCGCGGTGGGCGTCCTGGGCACGGTGCTCATGGCCGCGCTCTACCGGACGCTGTCCTGGGCGCGGCTCAAGTCGGCGGCGATCCTCACCGCCCAGCAGTCGAGCATGATGCTGTTCCTGGCCGTCGCCTCCAACATCTTCGGCGCCGTCTTCACGCGCCTGGGGTCGGCCACGCTGATGACCGACACGCTCGTCGGCCTGCCCCTGCCGCCCCTGGGGACGGTGCTGGTCGTGATGCTGCTCATCTTCCTGCTCGGCTGGCCGTTCGAGTGGCCGGCCATCGTGCTGGTCTTCGTCCCGCTCCTGCAGCCGGCCATCATCGCGCTGAAGTTCGACCAGCTCTGGTTCGCGACGCTCGTCGCCGTCAACCTCCAGACCGCGTTCCTGTCACCGCCGGTGGCGATGGCCGCCTACTATCTGAAGGCGGTGGCGCCGGACTGGGAGCTCACCGACATCTACTGGGGGATGGCGGAGTTCATGGTGCTCCAGGTGGTGGGGCTCCTGCTCCTGCTGTGCTTTCCGGCGATCGCGCTGTGGTTCCCGCACTGGCTATACGGCCCGTGACGAACGCGGCCCTTGACTCCCGGCTGGCGCCGGTGTATCCGGGCAGGACCGACCCTCTGACCAAGGAGGAGCCATGAAGCCGACGCGGACTCTCCTCATCACCTGGATCGCCTTCGCGCTGCCCGTTCTGATCCTCGCCGCCGTCCTCTGGCACGGCCCGGGCTCCGCCAGCGCCCAGCAGCGGTTCGTCTGGAAGGTGCAGAGCGCGTGGCCGGCCTCCAACCTGCTGCACATCTCGGCGGTGGAGCTGGCGAAGTCCATCGAGGAGATGTCGGGCGGCCGGCTCAAGTGGGAGATGATGGCGGCCGGCACCGTGGTCGGCTCGTTCGAGGTGCTGGACGCGGTCAACCGTGGCCTCATCGACGCCTCCCACGCCTGGCCCGGCTACTGGGCCGGCAAGAACTCGGCGGCCGGCCTGTTCGCGCCCGGGCCCGGCGGGCCGTTCGGGATGGACCGCGAGGAGTACCTGTCGTGGCTGTACGCCGGCGGCGGCCTGGAGCTCTACAACGAGATGCTCCAGAAAGAGCTGAAGATGAACGTAATCGTGCCCGCGTTCACGACCAGCCTGCCGTACTGGGAGCCGCTGGGCTGGTTCAAGCGGCCGTTCAACAGCCTGGACGACCTGCGCAAGATGAAGTTCCGCACCTCGGGCCTCGGCATGGAGATGATGAAGACGATGGGCGTCTCGGTGGTGACCCTGGCCGGCGGCGAGGTCGTCCCGGCGCTCGAGCGGGGGGCGGTGGACGGCGCCGAGTGGGCGATCCCCAGCCACGACATCCTCATGGGGTTCCAGAACGTCACCAAGAACTATTACATGCCCGACCTGCGCCAGCCGGCCTCGTACCAGGAGGTGCTGATCAACCGGAAGAAGTGGGACGAGCTGCCCAAGGACCTGCAGGCCATCGTCAAGGCGGCCAGCAACGCCGAGATCATCCGCATGACCGCCTACAGCGTGGATCTCGACGGCAAGGCGGCCGCGGAGTTCGAGAAGAAGCACGGCGTGCAGATCCGCCGGACCCCGCCCGACGTGCTCAAGGCCCAGGTGGAGGCCATCGACAAGGTGTACGAGATCGAGGCCAGGAAGAACCCGTTCTTCGCCAAGGTCCTCAAGCATCAGAAGGAGTTCGCCGAGCGGACGGTCCCGCACGCCCAGCGGATCCGCCCGCCGATCGAGGTGATCGTCTCCCACTACTGGAAGCAGTAGGAGGGGGGCGGGGGGGCCCGCTCGGGGCCCCCCATGCGGTCAATCGAGGATCACGCCGCCGTCGACGTTGAACGACTGGCCAGTGATGTTGCGCGCGCCGGGCGAGGCCAGAAACAGAGCCAGCGCGGCAACGTCCTCGGGGTCGTTGGGCCTGCCCAGCGGGATGCCGGCGTTGCGGCGGCGCTCCATCTCCTCGACCGGCACGCCTTCGTCGCGCGCGCGAGTCTTCAGATTGTCGTTGGACAGCGCGGTCACCGTGGTGCCCGGGCAGATCGCGTTGACGTTGATGTTGTGGCGAGCGAGCTGAAGCGCCGCCAGCCGGGTCATGCCGATCACCGCGCCCTTGCTGCCCGCGTAGATGACGTTGGAGGCGCCTGCGTAGCCCTTGCCGGCGATCGAGGCGATGTTGACGATGACGCCGCTCCGCCGGGGGATCATCTCGCGAGCCACCCGCTGCAGGCAGAAGAAGACGCCCTTGCCGTTGACGCGCATGATGCGGTCCCAGTCGGTCTCGGTGAGGTCCATGATGGAAGCCCGGCGTGTGACCCCGGCGTTGTTCACGAGCACGTCGATGGGCCCGAGCGTGTCGGTGACGGTGCGGACCATCCGGTCGATGGCCGCGAGATCGCCGACGTCGGTGGCGAGCGCCAGGCTCCGGCGCCCGAGCCTGGCGACATCGCCGGCGGTCGTCTCGGCGGCGGCCTTGTCGATGTCCACCACCGCGACGTGGGCGCCGGCCCGGGCGAGGGCCAGCGCGGTGGCGCTGCCGATGCCGCGGCCCGCGCCGGTGACGATGGCGACACGGTCGGCGAGCTGCGTCATACGGGCTTCCCTCCCGCCGCCTTCCAGCGGTCGAGCTTGTCCTGCAGCCGCGGCAGCCGCTGGGTCCCGTCGACGATGAAGCGCTCGTGCGTGCCCCGGCCCGCCTCGTCCAGCTCGTCGCGCACCTCGACCCGGAACGTCAGCTTCCGCCGGTCGATCGCCGTCAGCTCCACCGTGACCGTGACCGTCATGCCCACGAGCGTTCCCGCCAGGTGGGCGACGTCCACCCGGGTGCCGACCGTGGCCTGGCCCGGCGCCAGGTAGGGTTGCACCGCCTCGATCGCCGTGCGCTCGATGAGCCGGATCATGTCGGGCGTGGACAGCACGCGGAGCGGCTCCCCGCGCAGGTGCGCGGGGGTCATGTCATCCGTCACCGTCACCTTCGCCGCGTGCTTCAGTCCGACCGCCAGCTGCCGTGTCGCGCTGTCGCTCATGCCAGCCTGCTGCCGAGGTAGACCTTGGTCAGCAGCGGATGCTGCTCGAGCTCGGCGGGAGTGCCGCTGAAGGCCACCCGCCCGACCTCGAGCACGTAGCACCGCTGCACCACCGCCAGCGCCTGCCGCGCGTTCTGCTCCACCAGCAGGATGGTCGTGCCGGCGCTGTTGAGCTGCTTGATCACGCGCATGATCTCTTCCACCACCAGCGGCGCCAGCCCCCAGGTCGGCTCGTCGAGCATGAGCAGCTTCGGCCGCGCCATGAGAGTACGGGCGATGGCGAGCATCTGCTGCTCGCCGCCCGAGAGCGTCCCCGCGCGCTGCTGCTGGCGCTCGCGTAACACGGGAAAGATCTCGCAGACCCGCTCGATCTCGCGGGCGATCGCCGCGTCGCCGTCGCGGCGCGGGTAGGCGCCCATCAGGAGGTTTTCGCGGACGGACATCGAGGCGAGGATCCACCGGCCCTCCGGCACCAGGCCGATCCCCGCCGACACCACGCGATCGGGGGCGAGGCCGGCGATGTCCCGGTCCAGGAAGC
Source organism: Candidatus Methylomirabilota bacterium (assembly GCA_035762565.1). Lineage (GTDB taxonomy): Bacteria > Methylomirabilota > Methylomirabilia > Rokubacteriales > CSP1-6 > AR5. The sequence continues at coordinate 4,489 of DASTOJ010000063.1, forward strand.
GGATGCGCCCCGCCGCCGGCTTGAGGAGCCCGATGACCGTGAGCAGGGTCGTTGTCTTGCCGGCGCCGTTGGGGCCCAGCACGCCCACGATCTCGCCCGTCCCCACCTGGATCGAGATGCCCTTGAGGGCGGCCACGCTGCCGTAGCGGGTCTCCAGCGCCTCGAGGCTAAGCACGGGCGTGCTCCCGGCCCAAGTAGGCCTCGATCACCCGCGGGTTGGCCTGGATCTCGGCGGGCGGGCCCTCGGCGATCTTCTCGCCGAAGTTGAGCACGGCGATCCGGTCGGCCACGCCCATCACCAGGTCCATGGTGTGCTCGATGAGGAAGATCGTCTTGCCCAGCTCGCGGAGCCGCCGGATATCGTCCATGAGGCGGGCGAGCTCGGCGGCGCCCATTCCCGCCGCCGGCTCGTCGAGCAGGAGCAGCACGGGGTCGGCGGCCAGCGCGCGGGCCATCTCCAGCCGCCGTTGCTCGCCGAAGTTGAGGTTCTCCACCAGCTCGTCGCGCCGGGCGCCGAGGCCGGTCAGCTCCAGCAGCTCGTCCACGCGCGCGCGCTCGCTGCCCCCGCCGTCGCGGGCGCGCATGGCCACCCACACGTTGTGGAACACGCTCATCCGCGTGAAGAGCCGGATGTTCTGAAACGTCCGCCCGATGCCGCGCCGGACGATCTCGTGCGTGCGCATGCCCGTGATCGACCGACCCTGGAAGAGCACGGCGCCGGAGGTGGGGGGCATCGTCCCCGTGACGACGTTGAACAGCGTGGTCTTCCCCGAGCCGTTGGGGCCGATCAGCGCAAAGATCGAGCCGCGCTCCACCTCCAGGCTCACCTCGTTCACCGCACGCAACCCGCCGAAGTGGCGGGAGAGGCGCTGGACCGAGAGGATGGTGTCGCTCACGGGCGCGCGGCCCGGGGCTGGAACCACGCCTTGACCCGCAGCACGAGCGCCTCGTCGACGATCCCGCGCGGCCGGAAGATCATCGTGAGGATGATCAGGCCGCCGTAGACGAACTCGCGCAGCTCGTGGAGGACCCGCAGTCCCTCGGTCAGGCTGACCAGCACCACCGCGCCCAGGACCGGCCCCACGAAGCTGCCGAGGCCACCCAGGAGCGGATAGGTCACGGCGGCGATGGCCAGCGGTAGCGCGACCATGTCGTGGTCGATGTACGTCGAGTAGTGCACGAAGAGGCCGCCGCCGAGCCCGGCCACCGCCCCCGCCGCGGAGAAGGCGAGCACCTTCACCTGGGTCACGTTGATGCCGATCATGGCCGCCGCCGTCTCGTCCTCCTCCACCGCGCGCAGCTTGGCCCCGAGCTTCGACCGCTCGAGCAGGTAGTAGAGGACGACCACCACCGCGAGCGCGGCGAGGATGATCCCCAGGTAGTGGGCGCCGGTGAAGCCGCGATCGAACACGTAGCGGACGTGCCGGAACCCCTCGGCCCCGTTCGGCCCCACCACGCGGTCGCCGATGGTCCGCGTGTAGCGGACGTTGAGGAAGGCTAGGCGCACGATCTCGCCGAAGCCGAAGGTCGCGATGGCGAGGTACAGGCCGCGCACCCGGAGGGCGGGGAAGCCGACGACGAAGCCGATGAGGCCGGCCACCACCGCGCTCAGCGCGAGCGCGGGCAGGAGCCCGATGCCCCACAGCGCCGTCGACATCCCGGCCAGGTAGGCGCCGATGGCGAAGAAGCCTTGCTGGCCGAAGGACATCTGCCCGCTGATGGCCACCAGGTACACGCTGAGGCCGAGCAGCGTGTGGATGCCGATGATGGACGCGATGGCGATGTAGTAGTCCATCAGGTCAGTCAGGGCGTCCGGGAGCCCAGCAGCCCGCTCGGCCGGAACACCAGGACGGCGAACAGGATCACGAAGGCCAGGATGTCCCGGTAGCTCGCGCCCAGGAACCATGTGGCCTCGAATTCCAGCACGCCCAGCACGAGGCCGCCGACGATGGCCCCGGGGAGGCTGCCGAGGCCGCCCAGCACCATCACCACCAGGCCCTTGCCCGTGACGAACGCCCCGATGTCCGGCCGCGCTGCGCCGATGCTCACGGCGGCGAAGAAGCCGATCACGCCGGCCAGCGCCGAGGTGAGCACGAAGGTCAGGACGTTGACCCGCTGGACGCTCACGCCGAGGATCTGGGCGGCCTCCGGCCGCTCGGCCACCGCGCGCATGGCGCGGCCGAGGCGGGTCTTGTAGAGAAGCAGGAAGATCAGCGCGAAGCAGAGCACGCTGGCGACGAGCACGGCCAGGTAGTCAGGCCGGATCAGAAACCGCCCGAGCTCGAAGGACTCGTCGCCGAAGGGGCTCGGGTACTTCAGGCCCGCCGCGTCGGTGGCGTGCACGATGGCCTCGGTGACGGCGATGAGCATGCCGATGGTCGCCACGAGCGGCGCCAGCTCGTGCCCCTTCTTGATGAAGCGGAAGCAGCAGAACTCGACCAGGAGGCCGATGAGGACCGCGGCCGCCAGGCCGGTCAGGGCCATGAGCCAGAACGGCGCCTTGAAGAGATACAGCGGCACCAGGCTGACGTAGGCCGCCGCCATGATCGTGGCGCCATAGGCCAGGTTGAAGCGCCGCATCACCCCGAACAGGATGGTGAAGCCCCCCCCGATCAGCGCATAGAGGGACCCGTACATCACTCCGTTGATGAACTGCTCGGTGGCGTCGAAGAGCACGGTAGCCTTTCTGGGTGGGGGGCCCCGATATGGCCCCCCACACCCCCCCTGATGCTCGGAGCGCCCCGGCGAAGCCGTGGCGCTCCTCGATAACCCGTCGGCGACAACCCGCCGACTTAGCCTGGTTCTACTTCAGATGCGGGGGGGCCCAGAACACGGTCCACTTGGCGCTCTTGACCTGCACGAGCAGCATGTCCTTGTCCACGTCCCGCGGCTTCACGGGGTGGTCTTCGGGGTGCAGCGTGATCTTGCCGATCACCCCCTGGAAGGTTCCCACCTTGGCCAGGAGGTCCCGCACCTTGCGCCTGTCCTGCAGCAGGGTGTCCTCGGTGTTCGTGATCCCGGCCTTCTCGATGAGCCCCTTGATCAGGTGCACGTTCTCGTAGGCCGGCACGCTGTGAATGTTGCTGTCGGCCTTGTACTTCTCCCACGACTTGTCGGCGATCTGCTTGGCCTTGGGGTTGATGGGGGCGAAGTTCGTGGGGCTGATCACGCCCTCGGCCAGGTCGGGGCAGGTGAGCAGCACTTCGGTGCCGGCCAGGCTGGTGATGCCGAAGATCATCTTCGGCTTGACCCGCTGGCTCCTCATCTCCTTGAGCGCCGGGCACATGCTCGTCGTGTGGGCCAGGGCGAAGTACACCTCGGCGTTGGCCCGCCGCAGCTTGGTGACCTGGGCCCCCATCTCGGTGTCGAGCCACTTCCAGTCCACCACCTCCACCACCTGGTGGTGACCGTGCTTCTTCAGGGCCGGCTCGAGCGCACCCTTCCAGGTGGCGGACGAGTGGGCGAAGTCGGACTCGTAGGAGACCATCACCGTCTTGAGCTCCGGGCGATTCTCCTTGAGGTACTTCACGATGAAGTCGTACATGGCCGGCTCGTCCGGCGTGTTGCGGAAGACCCACGGCGAGAGCTTCGCCAGGCCGAACTTGGTGGCGGTGTCGGTGAAGAACAGGAACTGCAGCCCGGTGTCGCTGGCGTCACCGAGCTTCTTCTGGAGCGTGCCGAAGACCGGCTCGGCCACCGACGAGCAGGTCGGCCCGAGCGAGAACAGCACCTTGTCGACGGTGGCCAGCCGCCGGAACGCGGCCAGGCCCTGCTCGGCGTTGCAGGCGTCGTCCTGGGCGTGCATCGTGAGCTTGACCTTCTTGCCGCCGACGCTGACCCCGCCCGCCTCGTTGATCTCGTCGACGGCCAGGGTGCCGAGCCCCAGCGCCGCCTTGCCGAAGAATGCCGCGCCGCCGCTCAGCGCCCACATGCCGCCGATGCGCAGCGTCCCCTCGTTCTGGAATGCGGCCGCCCACACGGGCACGAGCAGAAGGGCGACCGCGACGGCGACCACCTTGAGTCCTGTCATCCGTCTCATCCTGGTCTCCTTGATGTGAGAGTTCGTGGTTCCGGACTCGCTCCGCTTCCGAGCGTCCTCACCTCCTCACCGCTCCCTATCGGCGGCTGCCGAGCAGGAGGACCGACTTCGCCTCGGAGGGGGCTCCCGCTCGCTCGAGGTACTTCACTCGCACCATCGCGCCCGGCTGCAGCACGCCGAGCCCGGCACTGCCGCGGCACGCGATCACCTCCGTCTCCGGGTTCACCTCCAGCCGGCGGCGCAGGCCGCCGCTGGCCTCGACCAGGACGAGGAGCTTCCGGGCCGGCTCGATCACCTCGACCCGGCCGACGAGCAGGCGCTCCTCGTGAGCGCCGCCCGTTCCCGGCCACGCCCCGAGGGCGAGGATGGCCAGCAGCCCCGCCCGGCCGGCCAGGGGCCTCATCGGCCGGGCTCGATGACGATGAGATTGACCACGCCATCGGCGCCGACCACCTCGTAGAAGGCACTCACGACCATTCCCGCTCTCACCCGGTCGATGCCCGCCCGCTCGTCCGCGCACGCGAAGACCTGGACCGCCGGGGTCGCCTTGAGCGTCACCCGCGTCGTCTTGCCGCGGAACTCGCGCGCCACCACCAGGGTCCCGGCGGCGGGGTCGACCGACACCACCCGCCCCTGGACTTCGCGCTGAGTGTCACCGTTGGCTTCGGCCGGCGCGGGCGGGTCCGTGGGTCCGAGCGGCGCGCCGGGAGCGAGCGCCGTGAGCGCCGCGGCCAGCGCGCTGCTGCAGACCACCGCGCGGCCTCGCCGTCTCATCGCACCGGCACCGTCTCGCCAACGATCCGCAGCAGGCGCCGCCGCTGCTGGTCGAACTTCTCGGGCGCGGGCGGGGCGCCTGTCTCGAGATCGCCCAGGGCCCGGCCAATGGCGTCGAGCGAGGCGCGCGCGGTGGTGGCGGCGGCCGGGTGGCGCATGTTCAGGTGCCCCTCGAGATTCACCGTGTAGTAGCGCAGCACGAAGCCGTACAGGCGCGCCGCCGTCTCGGCGTCGTCCAGCCGTTGCCAGAGCGACTCCAGCAGCTCGCCGAGCAGGACGGCGTACATCGCCCGCAGCCCCGCCTTGACGGAGTCGCGGTCGCGCGTCGCGAGCGCGGTCTCGATGCGCGCCTGCAGCGCCGTGCCGTGGTCGCGGTCGATCCGGGCCGCCTCCTCCTTGAGGTTTCCCGCCCAGCGCTGGAGCTGGTAGTCGGCCTTGAACACCATGCCGGGCTCGTTCGGGCGCACGAGCCAGCGCCGGAACCCTCCGGGCTTGAGCCGGACGCGCTCGGCGCCCTCCCACACGCGCCGCGCCAGCTCGAAGCGCTCGCTGGGGTCGTCCAGGAGGAGCTGGATGAGCCGCGTGTCCCGCGTCATCTGCGTCTCGGGCGGCTCGTACATCTTGTGGAACAGATGGGCGTGGGCACCGGGCGGCGCCCAGGCGGTGAGGACGAGCGCGGCGGCGACGAGCACCCGGCCGTTCACGGGCGCTCCAGTCGCCGGCCCCGCACGAGGGCGAGCAGGTAGCACGCCAGGGTGGCCCAGATCGCGAGGATGACCGCGCCGCCGAACGGGACGAAGAACGCCCACTCGACCGGTCCGCGGAGGCTCGCCAGCCCCCAGGTGGGGATGAGCCAGCCGAGCACGAGCCAGCCCGGGGGATAGAGCGCACCGAGTGAGGCCAGCACGCACAGCCCCGGCTTGAGCCGCTCGGCGATGGGCAGGTTCACGATGGCCAGGGTGACCAGGAGAATGAGCATGCCGACGCCCAGGCCGTGGACGTGGAGCATGCGCAGGGCGTTGTTCGACTGCTCGACGACCTCGGCGATGCGGGCCTCGTCGATGACCTCGGCGCCGGCGAAGCCGTGCACGTCGGGGCGCTTGACGATCTCGCGCCGGGCGGCGTCGTAGAGCGCGTCCTGGTAGCGGACGAGCAGACCACCGGTGGAGGCGCCGACGGCGAACATGCAGAGGCTCGCGATCAGCGCGATCGTGGGTGGCCGCCGCAGCGTGTCGTTCACCGCCCGCTCACCGGTCGGGCGTGGGGCGCTCGATCGAGTCGAGCGCCTCCCGGAACCGGCGGTCGAAGAGGAACGAGAGCGCGCGGCCGAGGGCGGAGTGGAGCTTCTCCCGGTCGCGCAGCGTCTCGTCGGAGACGAAGATCGCCGCCGGAGAGAGATGCACGTCCGGGTGCTTGCGCAGCTCCGTCTCGAGGAAGCGGAAGATCCGCCGGCGGCCGCCCTCGCCGAAGCGGGCCATCTTGGCGTCACTCACGAACACCAGGGGCAGGGCCTCCGTCTTCACCGCGG
>DASTOJ010000064.1:0-3853 GCA_035762565.1 Candidatus Methylomirabilota bacterium
CCGGGTGCCGACGTCGGTCGGCAGGAGCACGACGCCGGCGAGCAGCAGCAGCATCACCGCGATCGCGGCGCCGAGCCCCCGGCGGCGGTACACGAACGCCATGCCCGCCGCCAGCAGGCCGAGGAAGCCGCCGCGCGAGGACGTCAGGAACACCATGGCGACCAGCAGCAGGCCGCTCCCCGTCCACAGCGCGCGGCCCCAGGCCTCGCGCTCCTGCGCGGCGAAAACGAAGGCCACCGGCACCAGCAGGACGAGGATCGCCGCCAGGTAGTTCGTCTCGTAGACCCCGACCCCGAGGCGGTCGCCGAAGCGCCACATCTGGCGCAGCGCGTACGGGAACACCAGCACGTAGCTCAGCACCATGACCTTGAGCACGCGGCGCAGGTCGGTCTCGGAGCGGACGGCGACGACCACGAAGGGCAGGAACACGAGAAACCCGAGATACCGCGACACCGCGTACTGGAAGCCCGTGCCGTGAGCGAGGGCCACCACGACCATTACCGCGAAGAAGGCCAGGAAGAGCCGGGCCGGGCGGCTCCCCAGCAGGCGGGCGGCGGGATCGCCGGCGGTCAGCCGCAGCGCCGCCCACCCGAAGCCGAGGAGACCGAGCAGCTTGATGACGGTGAAGTCGGGGAAGACGCCCAGCAGGTTCTCGCCCAGATAGAGATACGGGCTCGCCTCGTAGGGCATGATCAGGATCATCAGGAGCAGGAGTCCCACGGCTCAGCGGCAGCGGCCGGCCACGAGCCGCTCGATCCGCTCGAGCGTCCCGAAGTTCTCCGGCGTGATCTCGGTGTCGGCGATGGCGATCCCGAAGCGCTCCTCCAGGAACGCGACCAGCTGGAAGATGCCGAGCGAGTCGAGCACGCCGCTGTCGATCAGGTCCTCGTCGTCGCGCAGCGTGGCGCGGCCGGTCGCGGGCGCCAGCCGCTCGACGACGAAGGCGCGGATGGCGGGGCCGGCGTCGCGATCCATGTCGAGCACGGGCTCAGGCCTCCGTTTCGGCCGCCAGGCGGGGGCGGTCCGTCTTTCCGGTCGACGTCTTGGGCAGGCTGGGCCGCAGCTCGACCGACTCCGGCACCATGTAGCGCGGCACCAGGCCCGCGCAGTGCGCTCGCAGCTCGGCCGGCGTGGGCGCCGGGCCGGGTCGCGGGGCCACGAAGGCGCGCAGCCGGCTGCCGATCTCCTCGTCGCGCACGGCGATCACGGCGGCCTCGGCGACGGCCGGGTGCGCGTAGAGGGCGGCCTCGACGTCGCCCAGCTCGATCCGATACCCGCGACTCTTCACCTGGCTGTCGCGGCGCCCGAGGAAGAGGTACTCGCCGTCGGCGTCGAGGGTGACGAGATCGCCGGTGCGGTACAGCCGCTCGCCGAGCGCGGGCGCGAGCGGATTGGGCACGAGCGCGCGCCCCGTCTTCGCGGCGTCGCCCCAGTAGCCGGGCGTCACGGACGGGCCGCGCACGTACAGCTCGCCCGTCCCGCCGGGGCCGGCGGGCCGCCCCTCGGCGTCGAGCGCCAGCACCTCGGTGTTGGCGCAGGCGCGCCCGATCGGCAGGCGCTCCTGTCCGGCCAGCCGGAAGCGGTCGACGCGGTGGTAGGTGCACACGTTGGTCTCGGTGGGACCGTAGAGGTTGTAGAGCTCGGCGCGCGGCACCAGGTCGGCCAGCTGCCGCAGATACTTCATCGGGAAGACCTCGCCGGCGAAGAGCACCAGCCGCAGCCGGTCGAGGTCGCGGGCGCCAAGGTCGGCGTGCAGCACCAGGTAGACCAGCGCCGAGGGCACCGAGTACCACACGGTGAGGCCCTGCTCCTCGATCAGCGCAGCCAGGCGCTGGGGGAACACCGCGATCTCCTCGTGGATCAGCGAGACCCGGGCGCCGGCGCCGAGCGCGTTGTAGACGTCGAACACCGACAGGTCGAAGTGCAGCGGGGCGTGGTTCGCGAGGCGGTCGTCGGGCCGGATCCGGAACGTGGCCGCGCACCAGTCGACGAACGTCAGCGCGTTGCGATGGGTGAGCATCACGCCCTTGGGCCGGCCGGTGGAGCCCGAGGTGTAGAGGACGTAGGCGAGGTCGGTCTCGATCGACGCCTCTGGCGGCGGCGCGGCCGGAAACGCGTCCAGCGCCGACCATTCGACCTCGTGGGCCGCCCGGGCCCGGCCGCTCACCAGCACCGCGCAGGCGGGCGCGGCGGGCGCCAGCGCCGCCAGCCGCTCGCCGGTCGTGACGATCGCCCGCAGGCCGCAGTCGGCGGCGATGCCGGCGACGCGCTGGGCGGGGGCGTGCGGGTCCAGCGGCACGTAGGCCGCCCCCGCCTTCAGGACGCCGAGCATCGCCACCACGGACTCCACCGCCTTGGGAAAGAGCAGCCCCACCCGGTCGCCGCGCGCCACGCCGCGCGCGCGCAGCAGGTGGGCGAGCTGGTTGGAGCGGGTCTCCAGCTCGCCGTAGGTCAGGCTCCGCCCGCGCGCCTGGACGGCGGGGGCGTCCGGATACCGGTTGACGCTGGCGGCGAGCAGCTGCTGGAGCAGATAGGCCATGACTCCTCCCTCGCGATCACCTCGCGGTCGCCAGCGTCGCGCGGTTGCGCCAGCGGATGCGAGCGGGGACACCGACCACGGTGAGATTGTCGCCGACGTCGGTCATCACCACGCTGTTGGCGACCACGCGCACGTTGTCGCCGACGGCCGCCCGGCCGATGACCTTCGCGCCGGGCCCGAAGTAGACGTTGTGGCCCACCGAGCGGACTCCGTGCGTGATCGCCACCCCGTGCTGGACGACGCAGTTGCGGCCGATGCGGGTCTCGGCGATGAACACGCCGTGGGTGGTGTGCACCACCAGCCCGGGGCCGATCTCCGCCCGCGGCGAGATCTCGACGCCGGTCACCAGCTCGACGGCGCGCCGGAGGATCAGCGCCAGCACGAGCAGCAGCTGGCGGGCTACGGGGACGTGGACGTGCCGGGCCCAGGCGCTCAGGCGGTGCGTCAGGACGGCGACCACCCCAGGATGCAGCGGCGTCTTGACCCAGAGATTCACCCATCCTGGGGCCAGCCCGTTGATGACCCGGGCGTGCTCGAGATCCGCGCGAACGCTGTCGAACATGCAAACCCCCTCGGCCGTGGTCGACCGAGAGGGTCGCAAGACCTGTACCGTGGCCCACGCCGCGCTAACCGCGTGCGGGACAACGCCTTCGCGGGCGTCGGGGTTGCAACGGGGTCGCCCATCTCACGACGGCCTTGCCCACGGGCCGCGTGGCCGGGCCGCGAGGCGAGACCTACTCGTTGCCTGCCATGCCGGCGGCGGCGCAGGCCACGACCATCGAGGCGCCCGCCCAGCGGCCGGTCGCGTCGACGGCGCGGGCCGTGACCGCGTGGCGGCCGGGCCCGTACTCGTCCAGCGAGAGATCGAACAGGCCCACGGACTCCGACCACGTCTCGGCCAGGTCGCCGTTCACGTAGAGGTAGAGCCGGACGGGCGCACGCCCGCCGCTGACCCGCACCTCGATCGACACCACGCCCAGCGCGGCGTCGGTGGCGGGGTCGCCGGTCTTCAGGGCCAGCCGGAGGGTCGGGGGCCGAGCCCCCGACCGCCCCGAGGACGCCTGGCGATGAGTCGCCAGCAGGCTCAGCGTGCCCACCGTCAGTTCCTCACCGTGACGGTGCGGCTCGTGCTGCCGGTGCTGCCGGCCGCGTCGCGCACGCTCGCGGTGAGCGCCTGGCTGCCGTTGGCCACGCTCGCCGTGTTCCACGCGATCGACACCGGCCCCGCCGACGTCGTCGTGGTGGTGCCCACCGTCTGCCCGTTCACGCTCAGCGTGTACACCTTCGACCCCGTGGCCGCCCCGCTCACCCACA
>DASTOJ010000065.1:0-19418 GCA_035762565.1 Candidatus Methylomirabilota bacterium
GTCGACCCCGTGAGGTTCCCGCCCGGGCGCGCGACATTGGTGACGAGCCCGAACGCGACGGCGTCGCCCACAATCGCCATGACGATGGGGACGGTGTCGGTCGCTTGCTTGGCCGCGGATGAGCCCGGCACTCCGTGCGTCACGATCAGATCAACCTTGAGGTGGAGCAGGTCCCTCGCCAGGCCGAGAAGGCGTTCGTATTTCCCCTCGGCCCACCGGTATTCGACGTGGATGTTTTTGCCCTCGAAGTAGCCATGATCGCGAAGTCCCGCCCGCAACGCCTCAAGCTGCGCCGCGTAGCCGGCGGCGGTGCCGCTTCCCAGAAACCCGATTCGGGCGACCTTTACCGCCTGCTGCGCCCCGGCGGCGAGCGGCCCGGCCCACGCACCGGCGAGCGAAGTCAGCAGGAAGCGGCGGCGGTCCATGCCGGGATGGTGGGGCGGATGAGGGCGAAGGTCAACCACGTCACCCCAAGCCGCTTGCCGGGCTGTGATTCGAGGGGCATCAACAACGCCTCAGAAGACCAGCTGAAGGTCCCACCGGGCGTCGGCGACAGCCAAGAAGATCTTGCCGAAGGGCACCTACGACAAGATCAAGCATCAGATCTTCCCGAAACAGAAGGAGTGCGACGCTGGACGGGCCGGCCGGAGCACGGCTGGCCGGCCTGTCCAGCCTTACGACCGACCTACGCCCCCTTGGCGTTCCAGATGTCCCGATGCAGCCGCCACTGGCCGTCGACCTTCTTCCACACGACCACGAACTTCACGACGGCCGTGCCGCTACTGATGGTGAGAGTGGCCTCACCGACCTCGTAGCCGGTGTCGCCGGCCTGCTCGAAGTCGAGCGTGCTGAGCCGGACGTCCTTCAGCCCAATCTGCTGAGCGATTGCCCCCCACATCTGCTTGATGTTGTCTCGGCCTTTGACGACCGGGCCGTCAGGCGGAAGCGCCACTGCATCGGGCGTGTAGAGGGAGGCGAGTCGATCAAGGTCTCCCTTGCGGGCGGCGTCCTCGAACTGGCGATTGATAGCGGCGATCTCCGATTGGCTCATGTGCGACTCCTACCTTTCAACTACCGGTCGGTGGTGTGCTTGCCCGACTGCGCAACGTAGTCATTCGACGCGCGGCACCTCGCTTTCTAGACCCGTCCGGCGGCGCCGCACACTGCCCGCAGAACCGCATGCCGGGCGGATTCTCGGCCTGGCAGCGAGACATTTCATCTCAGCCCCCCATCTCGGCTCATTCGCCCCGGCGCACCGGGATGGTGAACGTGAACGTCGAGCCGACTCCTACCCGGCTATCGACCCAGATCCGCCCACCATGCAGCTCGACGAACCTCCGCGACAGAGCCAGCCCGAGCCCGGTGCCTTCCACCTTCTTCGCCGCCGTGCCCACCTGCCGGAACTCCTCGAAGATGGCCTCTTGGTCGACCGGCGCGATGCCAACCCCGGTGTCGCTGACCGACACTTCCGCACCCCCGTCGACCGGCACCGCCCGGACATCGATCCGGCCCCCGTCGGGCGTGAACTTGATCGCATTTGACAGCAGGTTCAGCACGACCTGCCGGATCTTCCGCTCGTCTGCCCGGACCTGCCCGACCCGCTCATCGGCGGTCATGTGCAGCGCGATGCCGTGCCGACCCGCTCGCTCCCGCACCAAGATCATGGCGCTGTCGAGCGCCGCGAGCAGGTTGAAGTCCGTCGGCTCAAGCTCCATCCGGCCGGCCTCGATCTTGGACAGGTCGAGGATGTCGTTGATCAGCGAGAGGAGATGCTGCCCGGAGGCGTGAATATCTCTCAGGTACTCTTCCTGCTTCGCGTTCAGCTCCCCGAACATTCGTTCGCCCAGGACCTCGGAGAACCCGATGATGGCGTTCAGCGGCGTCCGCAGCTCGTGGGACATGTTGGCCAGGAATTCGGACTTGTGACGGCTGGCGGCCTCCAGCTGCCGGCTCTTGTCCTCGATCTCGTGAAAGAGCCGGGCGTTCTGAATGGCCAGTGCCGACTGCGTCGCGAAGGTCCGGAGCAGCTCCATCGTCTCGGCTGGAAACGCTCCCGGGTCGTTGCGAGTCACGCCGAGACATCCGATCAGCCTGCCCTCGCGGACCATCGGGACCGCGAGAACGGCCCGAACGCCGGCCTCGATCAGGATCTCCCGCAGCCGGCTCTCATGGGCTCCCGGCACCGTGATGTCGGGCACCTGGACCGGTTCGAGTGTGATGGCCGTCCGCCCCAGCGCCCCTTCCCCCTTCCGTATCCGCGTGCTGCGCCGTGCCTCCGCGAGGGCGCCGCCGGTCTCGGTCGCCGCCCGCTGGACGAACTCCTCTGCTCCCTCGTCGTACTCGAACACCACCCCGCCGTCCAGCTCCGACAGCTCCACGGCACGGACGACGATGGTGGTCAGCACCGTCTCGAGGTCGAGCGTGGAGCTGACGGCGCGCCCGACCTCGCCCAGGGCCGTAAGCTGGTCGACCGAGCGCGTCAGCGCGGTGGTCCGGGCCTCCAGCTCTTTGAACAAACGGACATTCTCGACCGCGATGACTGCCTGGTCGGCAAACGTCTTCAGGAGCGCCACTTCGCCGTCGGAGAATCGGCCGGCTTCCCGACGGGTCACGTTGATGGTGCCCACGGGCTCGCCGTCACGCAGCATCGGCACCGCGACCACGCTCCGGAATCCGAGCAGCCGGCCGCTCTGCCGCACGAAGTCGTGTGTCGACGGCTCCTCGATGTCTGGTACGTGGACGATCGCCCGCGTCAGGATCGCCATCCCGGACGTCGTATCCATCGCCACGGGCCAGGGAAACCGCGCCCGCTGGGTCTCGAGGGCCTCGGGGGAGCTGCCGTAGTCCGCCAGGTGGTACACCATCCTGCCATCGGTCAGGAAGATCGCGGCGACGGTCGCCTGGCAGAGCCGGGCGGCGCTCCGCACGATGGTGTCGAACACGGGTTGCGCGTCAGTCTGCGTGTGCGCAATCGCGCGCAGGACCTCGCTCGTCGCGGTCTGTTGCTCCAGCGCTGCGGTGACCTGCCCATGCGCCTGGGTCAATGCCCGATTCTTCTCCTGCAACTCCGTGAAGAGGCGGACGTTCTCGATGGCAATGACGGCCTGGTCGGCGAAGGTCTGGAGCAGCCGGCTCTCGTCGTCGCTGAATCGGCCCGGATCGGATCGGCCTACGAAGAGCAAGCCCATCGGTCGGCCGTCCTGGAACATCGGCGTGGCGAGCGCGCTCCGGTACCCGACCATGCGAGCGACCGTCCGGGCAGTCTCCGGTACTGCGCCAGGAATCTCAAAATCGGGGACGTGTGCCACGTCCCCGTCCAGGATGATGCGACCGACGAGGCTGTCGCGGTCAAGTGGAATCGGGAACCGTCCGTGCACGGCGTCTCCCGTCTCGGAGCGGAACCCGGCCCCAGCCCGCAGGTGAACCTGCTCGCTCTCGACCGTCAATACGGCTCCCGTCGAGCCACCGCACAGGCGCACTGCACTTTCGATGATTGCTTGAAACACCGGCTGCGTATCCGTGGGAGACGTCGAGATGACGCGGAGCACTTCGCCGGCCGCCGTCTGCTGCTCGAGCGTAACCCTCAGCTCGCGGTTGCGGAGGTCGAGCTCCTTGAACAGCCGCACGTTCTCGATCGCGATGACGGCCTGGTCGGCGAAGGTCTTAAGTAGGGCGAGCTGTCTGTCGGAGAACGGTCGAACCTGCGTACGGCGGATCAGGATGGCCCCGATCGGAACACCCCCACGAAGCAATGGTTCGGCAAGCACAGTACGCCACCCCGAGCCCTTGGCTAGGCTGTCGGGAAATTCGGCGACGGGTTCGCTGGCGATATCGCGGACGTGAATTGTGTGTCGATCGATCACCGCCCTTCCAGCGACCGAACCTCGGGTCACGGGCACCAGCCGGGCGGGCGGAAGTGGCCCGTGTGAGGCTGCCAAGTGGAAGGTGTCACCTTCTAGAAGAAAGATCTGAGCATCGCTCGCCTCGCACAAGCGGGCGGCACATTCGGCGACGGTGTCAATTATGGGCTGTAGATCGCTGAGGGAGCTGCTGATCAGACGCAGGATTTCGGTCATTGCCGCCTGCTGCGCGAGGGCCTCCGCCAGATGCTCTTTGAGATCGCGGACTGTCGAGACTTCGGTGTTCCGCGACTTGCGGGCGACAGGGAGCTTGGCTTCGACCTTAGGCTTGGCGGGCTTCGCACCCCGACGCATCGGCCGCTCCTTGCCTCTCAAAAGACTGGGGCCCTCCGCCTGCCTAACGGCCGTGGCGCCGAGCCGTGTGCTGGGTCCAGACGTTTGCTTTCTCTCGGCTGACTCATATGGCGCCAGTCTCCCCACGCTCCAGGCAGTAGTCAGCTGAGGGATTCTCCTGCTGGCACCGGGGACACTTCATGCCGAGCCTCCAGTGGATCGGGCCGGGCGTAGGGGCAGGGCGACAGTAGCCCGGCGGTCAGGGCTCGTCAATCTGGTGTATCAGCCGGGATAGAGAGAGCTCGCCGACTTTGACCTCTACCGCGCCGCCGAGACCGCTATCGCTCACGGCTCACCGTACTTTGCGATTCTCCCGGGCAGCGAAGTGGTGACTGACACCATGGCGGGTCAGGTGCGCGAGATCGCCGAGGCGCGGCGCCAGCCGGCCCGCGCGCTCGTCCCGGCGGCCGATCAGCCGTCGGCGCGGAGACCGTAGAGGACCAGGACCAGGGTCCCGAGCTCGCGGAGCGCGGAGGCCCAGTTCCGCGGCCGACCGGCCTCGACGTGGTCGAGCAGGTGGACGAGCACCACGCGCGTGCGCGCGGGCCGCGCGGCCGCCAGCCGCAGGCTCTCGGTATACGGCACGGCGCGATCGTCGACGCCGTGGACGAGGACCAGGCGCGCCGCGATCCGGCCGGCGACCCGCTCGGGAGACAGCGCGGCGAGCAGGCCCGCCACGGCGGGGGAGGGCGCCGCCAGTGCCGCGGCGGCGCGCGCGGGGTCGGCGAGCGCCTCGCGGACCGGCGTGTCGAGCAGGTCGCCGTTGGCCTCGAGGAACCAGCGCACGACCTCGCGGTCGTGAACGACCCGTCCGCGGATGCCGTTCCAGGCGTACTCGCCGGTGAGAAAGAAGCGCAGCAGCTCGGGTGCCGAGGCGTATCCGCCGAGGCTCAGCACCACGCGGACGCGGTCGCGGACGGCGGGGTCGGCAGCGGCCAGCAGTGCCGGCCCCGCGCCCACGCTGACCGCCACCACGGCCGTCGGCGCCGGACGCGCCGCCAGCGTGGCCACGACCGGCCCCACGTCGGCCGGCCGCAGGCGCCCCTCCGTGAGACCCGGAATCGTCGGCACCGCCACGTCGAAGCCGGCGCGGGCCAGCAGCGCGGCAGCCGCTTGCACCCGAGGCTCGTCCTTGCCGGCCGGGGCGTAGCCGTGCACGAGCACCAGCGGCACGCCGCCACGCGACCCGACCCAGCGGTCGACGGCGGCGCCGGCAGCGGACAGGGCCTGGCGCCGCGGCGTGGCCGACAACGCCGACAACGGACGCTGGTCACCGTCGGTCAGGAACTCGACCAGGAAGGCGGCGGAGACCAGGAGCCCGTGGCCAGCCTGGGCCACAGGAACGACGAGGAGGGCGGCGACGACGAGGGCGAGGAGCCGGGCTACTTCCGGTTGACGCACTTCACGAGGCGCCACCCGTTGAACAGGTTCACCTTGATCATCAGCTCCGGCGTGAGCCCGACGTGCTCGAGCAGGGGCGCCATCGCCAGATTGGACTTCCAGCCCAGCCGGGTGCACACGGGCGCGATGAGGTCCTCGAGACGCCCGGAGAGGCGCCGGTCGCTGCGGAAGTGGTTCAGGATGACCAGCGTGCCACCCGGCTTCACCACGCGACGCATCTCACGCAGGACGGCCACCGGGTCGGGCACCGCCGAGATCGTGTACGTCGCCACGGCCTTGTCGAACTCGTTCTCGGCGAAGTCCATGGACGTGGCGTCCATGACCTTCAGCGCGACGTTGGGCATGGCGAGCTTCAGGGCCCGCTCGACCGCCTTGTCGAGCATCTCCTGCGAGAGGTCGATCCCGGTCAGGCGGCACGAGGGCCGGTAGAGCGGCAGGTTGAGGCCGGTGCCGATACCGACTTCGAGGATGGTCTCGTTGGGCTTGAGATCGAGCTGCCGGATGGCGGCGTGCCGCCCGGGCGCGAAGATCCAGTCGAAGATGAAGTCGTAGACCGGAGCGTACAGTTCGTAGGCGCGCTCGACCTGCCTCTTCTCCAACGCTACGTCCACGTTCGTCCCTCCAGCGATTTGGATTGGAGGCCGGTTCGAAAGCCCGGAAGGCCGAATGCCGGGGGAATTCTACTGCCGCCCCCGGAGGTTGCCAAGAGTCTTGTGAACGACGATCTACCCTCCATGCGCCTGATCACAGCAAGGACCAGGCCGTTTGGTCCTGCCGTTCGCGCTAACCGCGGCCGCTGCGCAGTGCCGCCAGGAAGCGGGTGGCCACCGCGTCGGCCATCTCACGTTCGCCGACCGGTAGGCCGGCCGCCCGCCAGTCGCGCAAGCGCACGACGGCCTTGGCCATCGCCCGGTGGCCACCGGCGCCGCCCAGCTTGCCGAACGCGTCCCGCACGACGTCGCCGGCCGCGCGGACGTACCCGACGTTCCGCACCGAGACGTGGAGCTCGCCGTTGACGCGGCCGGATACGACCGACCACTCCGCGCCTTCCACCTGGAGCAAGACGTCGGCGAACTGCGCCACCAGCTCGGGATAGGCCACCCGTCCCAGATGCACGAACATCACACCGGCGACGAGACGGCGCCGAGCCAGCCCGCGCGCCAGCACGTCGAGCGCGGCGTCGGGGAGGTCGGGACGCTCGATGCGACGCAGCGCGCTGTGGTTGGCATGAGCGTGCACGAACGCGAAGGCCTCCATGTCGCGGCGAGTCGTGCCCCGTTCCAGGTGCTGCGTGTCGGCCTTGATGCCGTAGAGCAGGGCCGTGGCGAGCCGCTCGCGGATCTTCACGTTGGCGGCGCGCAGATACTCGGTCAGGATCGTCGCGGTGGCCCCGTAGGAGGGGCGGATGTCGCGCAGATGCGCGCGCACCGGAGTCTCCTCCGGATGGTGATCGATGACCAGGTCGAGCTCGCCCAGCTCCTCCTCGAAGAAGGCGGGCTGGGCGTCGACCATTGCGACCATGTCGTATTCCTCGAGCGCCTGCGGCTTCACCTCCTGGACGTCGATGTCGAGGATGCGCGTCATGGCCCGGTTCTCCGGGCGCGTGATCGTCCCGAAGGTGGCGAGGGTCGCCGACGACTTCGTCCGGCCCAGCAGCGTCTTCAGCGCGAGCGCGGAGGCGATCGCATCGGGGTCGGGATCGTCCTGCATCAGGATCAGCACGCGCTCGGCCGGCGCGAAGTGCTCGCGCAGCCGCTGCACGCGCGCGCGCGTGGTCGCCCGCTCCAGGGCCGCCTCCAGCGCGGCGGCGGCCACCGCCGCGGGGGGCAGCGTGACCAGCGGCTCCGCGTCGGGAGCCGCGTCGGTGAGCACGACGAGGGGCGCGGCCGGAGCTACCCGGCGGATGGCGGCGAGCACGCGCGCCTGCCGCCCTCGCTCCACCGCCACCAGGGCCGGCTCGTGCCCGGAACGGAAGGCCCGGCGGTAGAGGGCCTCGCCGTCGAGCCGCCCGGCCAGCGCCTCGCCGCCGCGCTCCTGGATTCGGGCGCGCAGCCGGGGCTGCTCCACCAGCCACAGCGGCGCCAGTCGCGTGTCACCCGGATCGGCGGCCAGGCGCCAGAGGAAGTCGTCGGCGCAGATGAACAGGCAGCGCATTGCGTCAACTGGAAGTATGAACCCGGCCCCGGGCCAAACAAGCCTATTCTTCCGCGAGGGCCGTCCTGAGCGCGCGATAGGCGGCGCCGCGCTGAAGGCGCCGGCGGAGGGCGATGTCGGTCGCCCGGGGGCCGGTGAGGGCGGCCGGTGACAACACCCGTGCGAGCGCCCGGGCGTCGAGCAGGCCGCGGTCGAGCACGACCTGGCGGAGCGGGCGGCCGGTCGTCCGCGCCTCCTTCACCAGCTCGGCGGTGACGTCGTAGCCGAGGTAGGGCGAGAGCGCCGTGGCTTCGATGAGGCTGCCGGCCACGAGCGCCCTCGCGCGCCGCCGATCGACGGCGAGGCCTTTCACGCAGCGGGTCCGCAGCAGCCGCACCGCCCGTGCGAGAAGCTCGAGCGCGCCCGCCAAATTGTCCGCAACGAGCGGGGTCATGACGTTGAGCTCCAGCTCGCCGGCCCCCGCCGCCAGCGCCACCGCATGATCGTGGGCGACGACCTGGAAGCACGCCATCTGCACGGCTTCCGGGACGGATGGGTTCACCTTGCCGGGCATGATCGACGATCCGGGCTCCACCTCGGGCAGCGCCAGCTCGGCGAGGCCGGTGTCGGGGCCCGAGGCCAGCAGCCGCAGGTCGAGGCAGACCTTCCCGAGGTCGAGCGCGATCCCGCGCAGCGCGGCCGAGGTGGCCCCGAGCGGACGCAGCGACCAGGCGGACGCTACAGGGCTTGGGGCCGGCCGCAGGCGCCGGCCGACCAGCCGGGAGAGCTCGCGGACGACGAGCAGCCGAAAGCGCGGATGCGCGGTGAGGCCGGTGCCAACCGCGGTGCCGCCCAGCGCCACCACGCGCAGCTCGCCGCGCGCGCCGTCGAGGGCGCGACGGCCGTCCTCGATCGCCTGGGCCCAGCCGCCGAACACCTGGCCCCAGGTGATCGGCACCGCGTCTTGAAGGTGCGTGCGTCCCGGCTTGACGACGGCGCGCGTGCGGGCGGCGTGCCGTCGCAGCGCGCGGACGAGCGCGCGCAGCTCGGCGTCGAGTGGGTCGAGCAGCTCGAGCGCCATCAGGCGGATGGCGGTGGGCGTGACGTCGTTGGACGACTGGCCGAGGTTGACGTGGCTGTTGGGGTGGAGCGGCGCCCAGCGACCCCGCCGGCCCCCCAGCTGCTCGTTGGCGAGCGTGGCGACGACCTCGTTGACGTTCATGTGCGCCGGCGTGCCGGCGCCGGCCTGGAGCACGTCGACGGCCGCGGCGTCGGGGACGAGCCCTCGGGCCACGCGATCGGCGGCCCCGGCGATGGCGGCCGCCCAGCGCCGCGGCAGCAGGCCGAGCCGTCCGTTCACGCGGGCGGCGGCCTGCTTGATCCGCGCGTAGGCGCGGACGAGGGCGGGATGCGGCGGCCGGCCCGTGAGGTGAAACGTCTGCCGCGCGCGCTCGGTGAAGGCGCCCCACAACGCCGCCCGCGGGACCGCCACCGACCCGAGGTCGTCGCGCTCGAGGCGCGCCGCCGCCTGCGGGCGGCGACGGCGCCTCATGCGGCCCGGCTCACGCGGCCTTGTCGTGAACCTCGTCGCGCCCGCGGACGTGGAAGCGGTGCCGGTCGCCGCTGGCGCCGGCCAGCAGCGCGGGGCGCCTGCCGTAGCGTCCGAAGTACCAGGCCTCGAAGCACTCGCGGTGGTATGTCCCCGTAGAAGCGACGACCTGCAGCGCGTACCGGGCCACCAGCATGTGGCAGCGCCCGCACGCCGGAGCGCCCTTCATCGAGATATCGGTCAGACTCTGCTCGTCCATGGTTGCGCTCTGCCTTTCTCAGCATGGGGGCCGGGCCCCGTCATCGATCGGACTAACGCACGGCAAGCGCGATGCCAGGACGGGGTCGAGACATTTCACGAGGTTGGACGGCGCACCGGCACCGGAGCAGCATTTACACCTGTAAGGTCTACCACGACCGCTCCCGAGGGACGCAGCTTCTCAGCCGCGCTCGAGGGTGGGCTGCGGAATCCGCGCGAGCTCCGCCACGAGCAGGCCGGCCCAGCCGTAGATATTGTATTCGCGGACGTGGTCCCGCATGCGCCGCATCCGGGAGCGCCGCTCCAGCGGATCGGCGGTGAGGGCGCCGTGGATGGCGGCTGCCATGTCCTCCACGTCGTAGGGATTGACCACGTAGGCGTCGCGCAGCTCGCGGGAGGCTCCGGTGAAGCGGCTGAGGATGAGGCTGCCCTCGTCGTCGGTCTGCGCCGCCACGTACTCCTTGGCGACGAGGTTCATGCCGTCGTGCAGCGAGGTCACCATGCAGAAATCGGCCGCGCGGTAGTAGCGGCGGATCTCGGCATGGTCGTGGTGGCGCTCGCGGTAGAGAATCGGCTGCCAGCCGCGCTCGCCCAGCTCCTCGTTGATGGCTCGCACCGCCTCCCGCACCTCCTCCTGGAGCGCCCGGTAGCGGGGAATGCGAGTGCGGCTGAGCGAGGCGATCTGCACGAACGTCACTCGCCGCCGGTATTCCGGCCACCGCTCGAAGAATCGCCGCAGCGCGCGGAAGCGCTCGGGCAGGCCCTTGGTGTAATCGACGCGCTCGACCCCGACGCCCAGCCACTCGGCGGTGACGCCCAGCCGGGCCCGCAGGGCGACGCGCTCGGCCGCCGGCTCGGCCTCGTCCGGCGCCACGCTGATGGGGAAGGGGCGGACCCAGGTCCGGTGCTGGCCGCGGACGACGGTGAAATGCTCCCAGTCGACCCGGCCCTCGATCGTGCGCTCCACCGTCTCCAGGAAGTTATTGCAGTGGAACTGCGTGTGAAAGCCGATCAAGTCGGCCCCCAGCAGGCCGAGCAGGATCTCCTCCTGCCAGGGGCAGATGCCGAAGGCCTCGAAGTTGGGCCACGGGATGTGCCAGAACAGCGCCACCCGCGCGTCGGACCGGACCTGCTTGACGAGCTGGGGCAGGAGCGCGAAGTGATAGTCCTGGGCCAGCACGATCGGGGACTCGGTCTTTTCCATCTCCTCCAGCAGCGTGCCGGCAAATCGCGCGTTGACCGCGCGATAGTGCTCCCAGTCGGCGGCGCGGAACTGCGGCCGCTCGTGCACGATATGGCAGAGGGGCCACAACCCCTCGTTGGCGAACCCGTAGTAATACCCGGCCTCCTCCTGCTCCGAGAGCCATACGCGACGCAGGGTGTAGGTCGGCTCGTCCACCGGCAGCCCGATTCGCTCGCCGACCACGCGATCGGCGCTGCCGCTGCCGTGGGCGACCCACACGCCGCCGCAGGCCCGCATGATGGGCTCCAGCGCGGTGACGAGGCCGCTGGCCGGCCGCAGCTCGGTGATCGCCCGACCCTCCTGGATGTGGCTGACGGGCTCCCGGTTGGACACGACGTAGATCGGGCGCTCTCCGAAGCGGACCTCGACGAACTGCTTGAGGCGCTCCTCCGTCCACAGGCTGTCGCCGACCAGGCGGAGACGGGCCTCCTCGGCGGCGGCCAGACGGGCGCGGGCCAGCGTGCGGGCGAGGCTCGTGACCTCGGTGGCCAGCGAGCCGAACAGGCTGGCGTCCGCCTGCGGGGGTGGCGCGACCGGCTGGCCCGACTTGAGCTGACGCGTCCACTCCGCGATGCGCGTCATGGGCCGGGTCACCGACCAGCGCACGACGACCCACGTGATGCCGGTCAGGAGCAGCATCAAGACGCCGAAGCGGACCGCGGTACGCTGCCAGAGATCCCACTCGCTGGTCTCGAGATACTCCGCGTCGATGAGCACGGCAGCGGCCCCGATGGCCTTGTCGTCCTGCTGCAGGGGGACGACCTGCACCATCCGCGTGCGGCCGTTCACGGTGGCGAACGCGCGCGTCGCCTGGTTGCGCTGGATGGCCTCCGTGACGAGCGGTGACACGGGGCCGAGCGTGCGCTTCACCTCGGGGCTCGCCTCGATGATGGAGCCGAAGGCGTCGTAGATGGCGATAGCGCGGTCCTGGCGGCCGAACCGCGCGAGGACACGGTCGTAGCCGGTGCGGACGCCCCGGGCGACCAGCCGCTCGGTGGCCTCCCGCACCGCGTCGGCGACCAGCGCCGCCCGCCGCTGGATGTCGTCGATCAGCCGGGTGCGCTCCTGGTGGACCTCGTACCAGGCGAAGCCGCCGCTGACGAGCAGCGTCGCCAGCCACAGCGCGCCGAGGAGCCGGATGAGGAACCGCATGGCAGACTACGCGCCGAACTTCGTGAGCCTCAGCGCGTTGGCCATGACGAGCGGCATGAGGTGGTGCGCGGGGAGCAGGCCGAGCGTGCCGGCCGCGCAGGCTCGCTCGGTGAACGCGGTCACGGGATCGGCCCCGCAGTGCCGGCTCCACAGCAGCGCCGGCACCGGCTGCCAGCCGTGCCCGGCCAGCACCGAGGGGGTTGCATGGTCGCCGGTCACCACGAGGACGTCGGGGGCGAGCTCGCGAAGCGACGGCAGGAAGGCGTCGAAGCGCTCGAGCGCGGCGACCTTGGCGTCGAAGTCGCCGTCCTCACCGGCCTTGTCGGTGTCCTTGTAATGCACGAAGAAGAAGTCGTAGGCCTGCCAGTGCTCGCGCAGCGTGGCCAGCTCGTCGGCGAAGGTGCCGCCGGTCTTGAGCACGTCCATGCCCACCAGCTTGGCCAGGCCGCGGTACATGGGATAGGCGGCGATGGCGGCCGCGCGCAGCGCGTAGACCTCCGGGAAGCGGGGCAGCTCGGGGAGCTGGTCGAAGCCGCGCAGCAGCACCATGTTGGCCGGTGCGGCGTCGGTCAGCCGGCGGCGCGCCTCGTCCACGAAGCTGTTGACGAGCCCGGCGGCGCGCGCGGCGGCGGGCTCCAGCGCCCGTACCGGCAGCGGCGCCCTGCCGAGCGCCTGCGGATCCGTCTCGCTCAGCCGCCCCGAGAGCCCGGCCCCCCGGAGCACGAGCACGAAGCGGTGCTCCTTGACCGGCTCGACGAGAACCTCCACACCCGGCAGGCGGATGGTTCGCAGCCGCTCGGTCAGCCGCACGCAGAGGTCGGTGGTGATGCGCCCGGCCCGCCGGTCGGTGATGAGGCCGCCGGCGTCGACCGTGCAGAAGTTTCCGCGGGCGGCGAGGTCGCCCGCCCGGAGATCGAACTCGATGCCCAGCGACTCCAGCACGCCGCGTCCCACCTGATAGGCGAGCGGGTTGTACCCGAACAGCCCGAGGTGGCCGGGGCCGCTGCCGGGCGTGATGCCGGGCGCGACGTGGCGCACCAGGCCGCACGCCGCGGCCGCGGCCAGCGCGCTCAGGTTGGGCAGGCGGGCCGTCTCCAGCTCGGAACGCCCGGTCTCCGGCCGCGGCAGCCCGCCGAGGCCGTCCAGCGAGACCAGGACGATCTTGCTGGTGTTGGCGACGGCCAGCGACCGGATCAAGTCGAGCACGGTGTCAGTGTACCCGGTCCCGCTACGCGTCCTTGATCGGGTTCTCGAGCGTGCCGAGCCCGGTGATCTCCATGCGCACGATGTCGCCCGGGTTCAGGAAGACCGGCGGCTTCATGGCGAACCCCACCCCGGGCGGCGTACCGGTGGCGATGAGGTCGCCGGGCATCAGGGTCATGAGGTTCGAGAGATAGCTGACGAGGTAGCGGACGTCGAAGATGAACGTCTTGGTGTTGCCGTTCTGGACCTGTTTGCCGTTCACGAACGTCTTGAGCGTGAGCGAGTGCGGGTCCGGCACCTCGGCGGCGTCGCCGATGTAGGGGCCGACGGGGGCGGCCGTCTCGAAGATCTTGCCGGCCATCCACTGCGTGGTGATGAACTGGAAGTCCCGCGCGCTGGCGTCGTTGACGATCGTGTAGCCCCAGACGTGGTCGAGCGCCTGCGCCTGAGAGACGTGGCGGGTCGGTTTGCCGATGACGACGCCGAGCTCCACCTCCCAGTCGAGCTGCTTGGAGCCTCGGGGACGGAGGATCGGCTCGCCCGGATCGATGATGGCGTTCGACCACTTCGCGAAGATGGGCGGCTCCTTGGGGATCTGCTGGCCGGCCTCCTCGGCGTGGTCGCGGTAGTTCAATCCGATGCAGATGAACTTGCCGGGGTCGGCGATGGGCGCGTGCAGGCGCGCGGAGGCGGCCGGCACCGTCACCCAGTCGGTGATCGACGCGACGGCGTCCTGGGCGGCCGCGCCACCCTCGAGGAACGCCCGCGTGGACGCGGGCACCAGGGCGGTGGCGAGCTCCTGGGCGCGGACCACGCCGCGTCGCGCCAGAGTGGCGGCGAGGCTCGCCTGGAGGTCGGCGATACGATCGGCCTGGAGCGCACCCAGGCGCGGGGACTGGCCGTTGGTAGAGAACCGGACGAGCTTCATGGGCCGTGGCCTCCCGGGGGAATGTGACGGGATTATAGCCCCGTCTCCGGACGCCGGGAAGCAGCGCGGCGCGTGACCTATCGGCCCCCGCTGATCCCCTCGCTCGGGCGCCTGGCCGTCGGGACGCCGTGCGCGGAGCTGCCGTCGGGACGGCGGGCGAGCTGGAGGAGAGGAAACGTGGGCGTCAAGGAGTTCCGGCGGCGACTCCGCTGCTACGCCATGAGGTCGTAGGCCGACATCAGCACCTGCAGGGCGTCCGCCTGCGCGGAGTTGATCCACAGCCGGGCCTGGAACTCGCCCCGTCGTCCGGAGGTCAGCCACCTGAGCGGCCTGGCGGCGTCCGCGCCGAGCAGCAGGCCGAGCACGTGGCCCAGCACGTCCCCTTTCACGATGATCGGCTTGAAGCCGTTCACGACGAGGCCGTAACGCTGCGGGCCGGAGTCGGCGAGGCGCCTGACGATGAACCGCTTCTCGACGACGTTCACGTCGCCCCCACGATCGCTCATCCCACGCCGCCCGCCCAAGTTTTTCGGTCCGCGATGGGCCATCGTGCGCTTGCCGCGCACATGGCTGATCCCATCGGCGGCGGGTGCAACGACGCCCATCGGGACCAGTACGCGGTGGCGCTGGTCGTGGCGCTGGACGACGGGCGGTTCTACAAGTGCGCGCGTCACGCATCGCCGGCATGAAGTGCGCCCGCCGCCCGGAACGACCCGCCGCTTGCCAACCTCACCCGCGCCGGCGACGAGCTGGTCTGTCCAGAGTGCCTGTACGCCCAGGCCGACGACGATTCGAGGCGCCTGGTCCTCGCCCGCCCGGCAAGATCGTCGACGAGGTGAGAAGTCGTGAGCGGGGGTCAGCGGCACCGCACGACGAAGGCCGTGGCGTTGCAGTTCAGGCACTCCGCCACCTGCGATTCCGCGCGCCGCTCGGTCAGGAGGAGATCCACCGCCCGTTTCACGTCCGAGGGCTCGCGCGCCGTGACTTGGCTCAGACACGACAGGCAGATGAACTTCGGCCGGTATGCGCCGAGGAAGGCGTCGATCTCCACTGCCATGCCGCTCCGAGGGTGCCTCCTCAGGGCGGGCGTCGTCAACCCCCGCTCGTGTCGAGGGCTGTTCACGCGAGCGGCCTCTTCTCGTCGTGCGCGCCGTTCACGGTAGGAGTGACGCCGACTTACGTCGCGCTCGCGGGTGGGGAGAGGCCTTCTGGCATACAGCCCCTTCCGGGCTCCCCGAAAATTTGATGGGCGGGTCCCGGAGGTTCAAGCGACAATGTGAGCCGCTGCCGTTCGGGCCCCGTCCAGTGGCACCCGGCGGCAGGACAACCAGGAGGGACGGTCTATGATCACGCGGACTCGAGTCGTGTCGGCGCTGCTCGGTGCCCTGTTGCTGGCCGGGCCGCTGGTACCCGTCGTCGGTGCTCAGCAGCCGGCCCAGCCCCCCGCCCCCGATCTCTTCCAGGAGTCGCTCAAGGCCCAGCGCGACGACGATCGCAACCAGGGCCTCTACGACGCAGGCGCCGTGGCCGCCAACGTGTTCCTGGTGCCCGGCCGGGCGATCACCTGCGTGCTCGGCGGAGCGGTCAGCCTCGTCACGCTGGTCGTGACGCTCGGCAGCGGGTATCGGGCGGCGTCCGCGGTGATGCACGAGGGGTGTGGGGGAAAGTGGATCGTCACCGGCGACGACCTGCGGCCCGACGTGCGGCCCCGCACGGGCTCCCTGGAGTCGTACTGAACCACCGCCGCTGAACCCGGCCGCCCGCGCGCGCTGGCGTCTCGGGCTCCTGTTCGTCGCGCTGCTGATCGCCTTCGCGGCGGGCCTGTGGGGCACTCTCCTCCGGCCCGCCGCCTTCGAGGTGCAGGGCGAGTTCGTCGCCCGCGCCGCTCCCGACCTCATCCTGGTCCGACACGAGGCCGTCAAGGGCCTCGGCATGTCGGCGATGGAGCAGATGGCCGTCTCCGTCGTCCCCGCCCAGGTCGATCCCCTCGCGCTGCGCCCGGGCGAGCGCGTGCGCCTCGCCGTGCGGCAGGAGGGTGACCGCCTCGTGCTGTTGCGGCTCGAGCGGCGATTTCCGCCTTGACACGGCACTGGGCGTCCGAGTAGCGTCGCCCCACTCCTTAGGCCGAGCGCCACCGTCGGGTGACGCATCGCTCGTCCCCCCGGCGGGCGAGGTCGTCGACAATACGGACGAACGGAGGGCACATGCGCGTCCCTGGCGTTCGAGGGCTCATCGGCAGAGCGCCGCCGGGCCAACGTCCCCGCCCGCGATGAACGCTCTGCTGAAGACGTCCGAGGGCATACGGCGCATGCTCGAGACCGTCGCCCGCGTGTCCGGCTGGCTGCTGGTCGTCATGGCGGCGGTGACCTGCTTCGACGTGCTCGCGCGCAAGGCCGGCCTGGGCGTTCCCCTGACGAAGCTCCAGGAGCTGGAGTGGCACTTCCACGCCGCCATCTTCTCCCTGTGGATGGGCTACGGCTACACGATCAACGCGCACCCCCGGGTGGACTCGTTCACCGAGAAGCTGGCCTTTCGGCGCAAGGCGTGGATCGAGCTCGTCGGCTGCCTGCTCCTCGCGTTGCCGTACGTGGCGCTCGTGGCCTACTACACCGTGGATTTCGTCGCGACGTCCTACGCGGTGGGCGAGCAATCCGAGAGCCCGTTCGGGCTCACCCATCGCTGGATCATCAAGAGCATCTATGCCGCCGGGATCTGGCTGGTGGTGCTCGGGATCCTCAGCGTCCTGGCTCGCCTGATCGTCTTCCTGTTCGGAGGGCGGTCGGAAGCGGAGGTCAATTTGCAGATCGGCAGCACGACACTGGAGATCTAGCCCGCAAGGGGAGGCCTCGTGCTCGACTGGTTGGCCGACAACCTGGCCCTGATCATGTTCGCGACGATGTTCTTCGCGATCTTCTGCGGCTACCCGGTGGCGTTCGTCATGGGCGGGATGGCGCTGTTCTTCGCGATCGCGGGCTCGCTGCTCGGCGTGTTCTCGATGATCGGCCTCTACGACGTCGTGCTGCGCATGTGGGGTGGCGTGGCCGCCGATCCGGTGCTCGCGTCGATTCCCATGTTCATCTTCATGGGGACGATCCTGGAGCGATCCGGCTCGGCGATGGACATGCTGAAGGCGACGGAAGTGCTGTTGAAGCGGGTCCCGGGCGCGCTGGCGGTCGCCGTCATGGTGATGGGCACCATCCTGGCCGCGCCGATCGGCGTGGTCGGCGCCGCGGTGGTCACGCTTTCGGTGATCGCGCTGCCGCAGATGCTGGCGTCGGGCTACGACAAGCGGCTGGCCATCGGCACCATCGCCTCGGCCGGCACGCTCGGCATCCTCATCCCGCCGGCGATCATGCTGGTGGTGATGGCGGAGATGCTCGCGACCTCGGCGGGGTCGCTGTTTCTCGCGGCCACCGTGCCGGGCTTCGTGCTCTCGGGGCTGTACCTGCTCTACATCATCGGGGTGGCCATCGTGAAGCCCGACAAGGCGCCCAAGCTCCCGCCGGAATACGGGCCGCAGACTCGCGGCGAGTTCTGGACGGCGGTGTGGCGGGGCCTGTTTCCCATGACGGCGCTGATGGTGATCGTGATCGGTTCGATCTTCGCGGGCTGGGCCACCCCGACCGAGAGCGGCGCCGTCGGCGTGTTCGGCTCGATGCTCATCGCCGCCCTGAACCGGCGCATGACCATGCCCATGATGAACGAGGCCATCGTGTCGGCCTGCAAGTCGAACGGCCTGGTGTTCCTGATCTTCCTCGGCGCGACCGGCTTCTCCTACGTGTTCCGGGTGCTGGGCGGCGACGAGCTGATGCTCTCGATGCTGCTGAAGTTCGGCATCGACACGAAGTGGGAGATGCTCGCCTTCGTGATGGTCCTGATCTTTCTGCTCGGCTTTCCCTTCGAATGGATCGAGATCTGCCTGATCGTCCTGCCGGTGTTCGGACCGATCATGATGCGGTACGACTTCTCCGACCATGGGGTGGCCGCGAGCGCACTGATGACCTGGTTCGGCGGGCTCGTCGCGGTCAATCTGCAGACCGCGTTCATGACGCCGCCGTTCGGCGCCACGCTGTTCTACATGAAGGGCACGGCGCCGCCCGACGTGACCATGACCGACGTCTACCGGGGCATGTATCCCTTCGTCGCGCTGCAGGTCGTCGGGCTGGCGCTCTGCATCTACTTCCCGGGCATCATCCTGTGGCTGCCACGCGTGGCCGGCTTCCTCGATTGACCTGATGGGGGGCCCCGAGACGGCCCCATCTCCGAGCATCCTCGCAACGCTCGGGCGCCCCGGCCGAGCCGGGGCGGCGCTCGTTATCCCGTCAGGTTTGGGTTGACAACACCCGGTCTCTCCTCCAGCATCCCACCACGCTCTAGCCGGATCCCTCACCGCGGAGGTGTGACATGCGATCACCCGTCATGCGTCTGTCTCTCCTCGTCCTGGCCAGTGCCCTCCTCGGGCTCGCCCTGCCTGGGGAGGTTGCCGCCCAGAAGAAGGTCCGCTGGAAGATGCCGAGCGCCTTCACCAGCTCGCTCGACGTCGTGGGTGAGAGCGGCCCGATCTTCTCCGAGAACCTCCGGAAGATGTCGGGCGGTGCCCTGGACATCAAGTTCTTCGAGCCCGGCGCCCTGGTCCCTGCGTTCGAGGTGTTCAACGCGGTCGCCAAGGGATCTGCCGAGGCGGGGTGGACCACGCCCGGCTTCCACGTGGCCCTGATCCCGTCCGCGCCCTGGTTCACCACGGTGCCCTTCGGGCCCAACGCCGGCGAGTACCTCGCATGGCTGAAGTACGGGGGCGGCCACAAGCTGAAGGATGAGATCTACGCCCGGCACGGCGTCAGGGGCATCAGCTGCATCATGATCACGCCCGAGGCCTCCGGGTGGTTCCGCAAGGAGATCAAGTCGCTGGACGACCTCAAGGGCCTGAAGATGCGCTTCTTCGGCCTCGGCGCCCGGGTGATGCAGAAGCTCGGCGTCCAGACGCAGCTGCTGCCGCCGGGCGACATCTTCCCGGCCCTCGAGCGCGGGCTCATCGACGCCACCGAGCTGGCCTTCCCCTCCATCGACCTCAAGCAGGGCTTTCACCAGGTCGCCAAGCACTACTACTTCCCGGGCTGGCATCAGCAGTCCTCGGTGGGCGAGTTCTTGGTGAACCTCAAGAAGTGGCAGGAGCTCTCGGAGGAGCATCGAAGGATGATCGAGGTGGCCTGTGACGCCAACCTCACGTGGAGCTTCGTCACCAGCGAGGCCCGCCAGTTCGGCGCCATGCGGGAGATGGTGGACAAGCACGGCGTGAAG
>DASTOJ010000066.1:0-2863 GCA_035762565.1 Candidatus Methylomirabilota bacterium
GACGATGCACAGGAAGCGGCCAAGGCGAGCATCGCGAACGTCCTGAGGAATCGCAAGGGCGTCGTGATCGGGCTCGGCATCGTCGCAGTCGCCGCGACCGCAGGCGGCGCGGCATACCTGGCCACGCGAAAGATGAAGGCCGCTCAGCCCGAGTTGCCGACGTGCATCGAGAACTACAGCGCTTCGCTGGTTGCCTACCTTGAAGCCGCTCGCCACGGAACCCTCGACGCGGAGATCATCGATCGACTCATCGCGGATCTGGACGCAGTCAAGGCGGAGTCCGACAGCGGGACAATCACCATCGAGTTCTCGCCGGAGCAGTCGGAGACGCTCGTCGGAATCGTGGCTGGCCACACGAGGAAGCTCGCCGAAGCCAACCAGCTCGAACTGAGCAATCTCCCCGAACCGGCGACGGCCCAAGGCGCCACCATCATCGAGCTCCGCCCCTACCTCGAAGCCCAACGGGAACTCTTCAGCCGAGCGGCGTAGCCAGTTCACGCCGCCCACCGCCGTGATGCAGGCGGCAGACCTCGGCAGCATCACGCTGGTCCGTTGCAGCGTCCCAGGTCGCGGCGTGGACCTTGGCCGCTTCGAACTCCTCGCCCGCGTCGACGCGATGGCTGAGCACCTCGCAGAGCCCCCGGTATCCAGGACGTCGTCGCCGGCCGCCACTGCTGCGTCCGTGCGACGCAATAGCCCAGCCGCCGCTATCGCTTTGCGCGAGATGCAGCAACATCTAGGCCGGTCGCCCGGGGTCTGCCCGTCCCAGTTCTTCTCGAGGACTCGGAGGCATTGGACGCCTCGGCGTGCAGACTCCGGTCGGCTCTCGCGTTTGGCTCAACCTGGCGGCGCAAGTGCGGAGCGCATGCGTCGTCAGTCCCAGAATTCCTCAAACGCCACGCCCTTCCGGCCGTGGCGACCGGGAAACCTGCGTGCGGCCTAGCCTCGATTCGTCGGTAAGCCGGTGGGTCGCGTCGCCGCGCGGGTGATGGATGGGTTTCGGTGAGTGAGGCGCCGGGGGCGGGCTGACGGTCGATCTCGCGGGTCGGGGTCCGAGTCGTCGAGGGCCGTTCGGCGCCTGATCGGGGCAGTGGGCGTTGGCGGCCGGTAGCCGCGCGCTGTCGGGTCGTGGTGGAGTGGTGGGTCGGCGCTCAGACGGGCAGCGCGGCGAGGCGCTTGAACGCCTTCGCGACGGCGGCGGCCCACGGCCAGTCGGCGGGCAGGTGCAGCGTGAGCCGGCGGGCGTGGCGGGTGAGCTTGCCGGCGACGTGCAGCAGCCGGTAGCGCAGCCGCTTGGGCTCGCAGACGGCGTGCTCGCCGTCGAAGAGCAGCAGTTGGGTCCAGACGGTGAGATCGTGGGCGCAGAGCGCGGCTTCCAGCCACGCCTGGTTGGGCTCAAACGCCGAGAAGGGCAGGTTCGCGAGGCCGGTGCTCTTGAGCGCACGGACGCGGTCTTCGACGATCGCGTGGGCGCGGTGGCGGGCCTCCAAGGCGGCCAGGTCGCGGTCGTCTTGGTCGGTGATAAAGCACTGGAAGCGGTGCCCGTCGATGTCGGTGAACGAGAGCTGGGCGCCGGGATGCGGGCGCTCGCGGCGGACGATCAATCGGGAGCCCTCGGGCCACGCGTTGAGCGAGACATGGCCGGTGAGCTCGGCCACCCACGCGCCCTCGCGCGGCTGGTTGTCGCCGTTGATCGCCGGCCGCCACGCCGCCCCGGGCAAGGCGAGGATCGCCTCGCGCACCCGAGCATCCATCGCGTAGCCGAAGGAGAAGCGCACCCGCGTTTCGCGGCACGCGTCGGCCAGCGCGTGGCTGGCGCCGGCGGAGTCCGAGCGCGCGAGGATCGGCCCGTCAAGCGCCGCCGGCGGGAGCTGTTCGAGCGCGAGCTCGAACACCTGCAGGTGATCGGCGGCGTTGGTGGCGCCGGCGTTGCCGGGCCGCAGGATCGCGGCCAGCACCTCCCGGCCGCAGCTCACCAGCAGCGGGTTGAAACCGAAGCCGCCCTTGTAGTGACCGGCCGCGAGCTCCTTGTCCGAATGCGCGGTGATCGGCGTCGCATCAAAGTCAAGGATCACCTGCTCGGGCGCCGCGCCGGCCGCCCACGCCCGCGCCCGTGCCTGCGCGAGCGCCCGGCGCAGACGGTCAAGCTCGGCCTCGCCGACCGACACCAGCACACGCCGCGCGGTCGAGACCGACGCCACGTCCCCAAACAGCGCCGGCTGCGAGCCGAGCGCGACCAGGTCCGACACGCAGCGCCCGCCGTCGGCCAGCATCACCGCCAGATCGCAGAACACCCGCCCCGGGTCATGCGCCGAGCGGCGCTCGCGCGTCTCGGCCAGCGCCCACCCGAGCGCCTCGGTCAGTCCGAGCCGCTCGGCCGCCAGCGGCAACAGCGCCGTGCCCGCCCGCGACGAGAGCCCCGTGCCGTCCGCACGGACTTCTACCTTCTGGATGCTGGAACGTCCCATCACCTTCAAGGTGCGCCTCCTGAGCGGGAGAGAAGGGTCTCGACAACCACAACTCTCCCTGCTCAGGCAGACGTTTCAGCCCGCCAGTGACACCAACGGCACCCGCCCTACTGGCGAATCGAGGCTAAGCACTACCGAACGTGCCTGAGGGTGTCGCATAAGTCGAGGACGTTGGAGAAAACGCCAACGAGCTCGCGGACGTGACGCCGGCCCCCACGACCGTACGCGGAATCAACGTTGTCGGCCGTTCACATCGGCCCAGCCGTTGGAGAAATCGACAACGAACAGCGGTGGTCGCAGACTTGTGCGACAGCCACGCCTGGACGGAGCGGTCGCCCGTAACAGTCGCGGGCTAGTCCGTTTGCCTCATAGGAGCGGTGCGGCGAGCGGCAACG